>CAWUJS010000022.1:0-26213 GCA_963922705.1 uncultured Alphaproteobacteria bacterium
CGTTTATATTTGTGCATGGTTCTTTTAAATTGGTATACTGGAAGTAGAAACTGGGTTCCAGATCATCATCTTTTGAAGTTAGTGTAAAGTATCAAAATCTTTATTCCATTGCCGCTCGCATTCTTTGAAGGTGCGAAAAAACTTTTCATCGTTTAGTCCATTAAACTTAGCCAGTCGCGTTTTTACAAATGGTGTTTTAGAAGTCCTGGCTTTAAATACGCAAAATAACATCAATATTCCACCTTCTGTTGAACGCGATTTTTCAGGCAGTTTTTCAGGCAGAACCATAATCAATGACAATATAACAACAACAGCCATCAACACACAAAGAACGAGCCTGAACATGGCAATTGCATTTGAAATGGTGATTTGTAAAATCCATCGTTATCCTATTCCCCGCACTTGTCATCCCGGCGAAAGCCGGGATCTCTTCGATTTAATAATGAGATCCTCGCCTTACATGCAAACAAACCTCTGGCTTCCTTACAATCACGCTGTTGTCATTGCGAACGTAGTGAAGCAATCTAGATTGCTTCGTCGGCTCTGTCTCCTCGCAATGACGAACTGGGTTAGCTTTAGGGTTTCTTGCGATTACACCGCTTTCGCGGGGATGACGGTATTATATTAAAAACCTGGCTATTAAATCCAAATGCAATCGCCATGCGACGATAGTCTGCTTTAAGTGTTGAGCCACAGCTTGTAAAGCCTGTGGGCTTTTAAATATCGGGTTGACACCTAATATTGTTTTACAAATTAGGTGTCAGCCTAAAAATAATGAGTCCTATTTATAGGCTCCTAATCCTAAGCAACAATGCTTTCGGTATCCAGTTTAATGCCTGGTCCCATTGTTGAAGTTATAGACACTTTAGCAATATAAGTACCTTTGGCACCAGATGGCTTCGCCTTAACGATAGCAGAATAAAATGCTTTCACATTTTCAGCTAGTTTCTGATCATCAAACGAGGCCTTGCCAACACCGGCATGAACAATCCCGGCTTTTTCAGCACGGAATTCAATAGCGCCGCCTTTGGCATCTTTTACAGCCTGCTCAACGTTAGGTGTGACCGTGCCAAGTTTCGGATTGGGCATAAGGCCTTTTGGGCCTAAAATTTTAGCCACTTGGCCAACCATCGCCATCATATCAGGCGTTGCGATACAGCGATCGAAATTGATATTGCCGCTCTTGATCTCTTCAACGAGATCTTCCGCACCGACAATATCCGCGCCTGCATCCTTAGCCGCTTGTGCCTTGTCATCTTTAGCAAAGACTGCGACTTTAACATTTGCACCTGTGCCGTTTGGCAAGCTAACCATACCGCGAACATTTTGATCAGCATGACGCGGATCAACATTCAGGTTCATCGCAATTTCTATTGTTTCATCAAATTTGCGAAGCTTTGCAGAGTCTTTCAGAATTTTAATCGCATCGTCCAAAGCATAAAACTTTTCACGATCTACTTTTGCGGCAATAGCCTTGTTGTTTTTTGTTGGTTTGCTCATCTTATTAATCCTCCACAACTTCTATGCCCATAGATCTTGCAGATCCGGCAATAATTTTCGTGGCTGCGTCAATATCATTTGCATTCAGGTCTTCCATTTTCTTCTCGGCAATTTCCTTGAGCTGAGAGGTTCGGATTTGCCCGACTATTTCACGCCCTGGTGCACCGGAACCACTTTTCAGCTTTGTCGCTTGCTTAATGAAATAGCTTGCGGGTGGTGTCTTTGTAACGAATTCAAAAGAGCGGTCTTCGAATACTGTGATAACCACAGGAATCGGAATGCCTTTACTGTCTTCTGTTTTTGCGTTAAACGCTTTACAGAATTCCATGATGTTCACACCATGCTGACCTAAAGCAGGACCAACAGGTGGAGATGGGTTGGCTGCGCCTCCCATGATTGTCAGGTTAATATAACCCGATACTTTTTTTGCCATTGTTTTTCTCCTTATCAATAGCGTGTTGGAGATTATGTGGTACAGCTCTGATTATGGTCTTGACAATCAGACAGCTTCCCACATTTGAGTGCTTTATAAGCAGCTTTTATAAAAAATGCAACCTGTTTATTTCAATAGAATTTAAAGATTATATGTGTCTAATGCCGTGCTTGATTAATTTCAAAATCAGGATAGGCCTCAAGGCCAATCTCGACTTTATCAAGCCCTATGCGTTCATGGCGCTCATCAACGCGAATACCGACCGTATATTTCAAGATAATCCATGCAAGGCCGCTTAAGACGCTTACAAATGCGCCAATGGCGACAATCCCGGTTAATTGCACTACAAAATCAGCGCTGCCAAAGATAGCGACTGCTAATGTGCCCCAAATCCCTGCAACCAAATGTACGGATAATGCACCAACAACATCATCAATTTTCAGGCGATCAAACATGGGAATTGCAATCGCGCATAAAACGCCGCCAATCGCACCAATCATCAGCGCAATAACGGGAGAACCGACATCTGGCCCCGCCGTAATGGCGACAAGCCCGGCGAGCGCGCCGTTCAAAACAAGTGTTAAGTCAGGTTTCCCAAAACGCAGGCTCGCATAGGCCATAGCCGCGAGTGCGCCTGCTGCTGCTGCGAGGTTGGTATTCACAAACACAAGGGACATTGATGTGACAGCTTTCACAGAGCCTAAAGCCAAAACAGATCCGCCGTTAAAACCAAACCATCCCATCCATAAGATGAATGTGCCTAATGTTGCCAGCGGCAAGTTAGAGCCAGCCATCGGTTTGACATTACCCTGATCATCATATTTTCCTGTACGCGGGCCCAGAATAATCGCACCCATCAGTGCGGCCCAGCCACCAACAGAATGAACAATTGTCGAGCCTGCAAAATCGCTAAAGCCTCTATCGTTAAGCCATCCACCGCCCCACGTCCAGGCGCCCTGAATTGGGTAGATAAGCCCAGTTAGGACAACAACAAAAGCCAAAAACGGCCAAAGCTTCACCCGTTCTGCGACGGTTCCGGAAACGATTGAGGCGGCTGTTGCGACAAAGACCATTTGGAAAAACCAGTCAGACATCATGGAATAATCGCTTGTTGTAGCAAGCGAATTTGCTGCCGCTGTTTCCGCTTCTCCCTCAGCTGCCATCAAGGCCAGTTCTGCCGAGCTTGGGTCATAAAATAATGTCATTGTTCCTGCGATGCCATTGACATCCACATACATGAGATTATAGCCAACCAAATAATACATAATGCCTGCAATAGAATAGAGCGCGACATTTTTCAAGCAAATCGCTGCTGTATTTTGGGCGCGTACCAGACCAGCCTCCAGCATGGCAAAGCCTGCTGCCATCCACATGACAAAAGCACCACAAACAAGAAACATAAAGCTGTTCAGGATAAAGGCTGTTTCCGGCGAAACTCCTGCGGCATTGGCTGCTGCACTGCCGATGCACAAGGAAATCGCAAGAAAAGATAAGAGGGAAAGAGGTTTCATTTTACATAATCCGATTTGTTTTGTGTTGCTTTGCTGTTTTTATGCTATTTTTATGCCGGATATAAACGGCACTATTCTTTATCATGGACGCAGATCATGGACACAGAGAATGACGTCAATTAACGCAGCTTTATTAAAGCGCATCATCGCCGCTCTCGCCCGTACGTATCCGCACGGCTGAACTCACATCATAAACAAATATCTTACCGTCACCGATGCGCCCTGTATTGGCGGAATCCTGAATAGATTCGATGACCTGATCCTCCAGAGAATCCGGTATAACGACTTCTATTTTGACTTTTGGTAAAAAGCTGACGGAATATTCGGCACCGCGATAAATCTCTGTTTGCCCTTTTTGACGACCAAACCCTTTGACTTCGGTCACGGTCAGCCCTTCAACACCCAGAGCGGTCAAAGCTTCGCGTACATCATCCAGTTTAAAAGGCTTGATGACAGCCATAACCATTTTCATCGCAATATCCCCTTTGTTCTTTATTATTGCAGCGCAAGATACTATATATGAGTGCAAACTAAAAAGAATTGCAAGGCCTGTTCATGAAAAAGGCGCAAAATAATTATGATGTTATCATTGTCGGCGGCGGGCTTTCCGGGTTAACGCTAGCTTGCCTGCTGGGACGTGCAGGCATTAAAGCTGCCTGTATCGATCAGGCTGATCCGGCGATGCAAGTTAAAGATCTGCGCACCACAGCGATATCATTCGGGTCATCCAAAATTCTGGCGCAGGCAGGTATCTGGAATGATATGCTGCCCAATGCCAGTCCGATTGAGGATATTCATATTTTGGATGGTGATAGCCCCCTGCTGCTGCAATTTTTGTCGAGCGAAGTTCAAGATCGCGCTTTCGGCTGGATTGTTGAAAATGCGGATTTACGGGCAGCATTGATGGATAGGCTGCAATCTCTGAAATCGGTAACCCATATCGCGCCTGCAAAAGTCGATAACTTTGACGTTGCGGACGAAAGCGCGTCTATCACGCTTGAAAACGGTGATATTTTATCTGCAAAGCTTATTATCGGCGCCGATGGACGTAATTCCAGCGTACGTGATTTTATGGATGTTCCAACCCGTCAGTGGAACTATAACCAGCGTGCGGTTATCTGTTGCGTGTCCCATGAAAACACGCATGAGAATGTTGCCGTTGAGCATTTTTGGCCGGAAGGCCCTTTTGCTATTTTGCCAATGCGCGATAAAAACAAACTGCATCGCTCTTCTGTTGTCTTCACCGAGCATGGCTCTGAAAAGCATTCCTTGATGACTTTCACGGATAAGGAGTTTGAAATTGCGCTGAATGCACGGTTTCCTGATCGCTATGGGGCAGTGAAAATGATCGGCAAACGTGCAGTATATCCGCTCAATCTTGTTCATGCGCAAAATTATACCGCCCCGCGCATGGCATTGATTGCCGATGCCGCGCATGGTATCCACCCTATCGCGGGACAAGGGCTTAATCTGGGGTTTCGTGATGTCGATAAAATGGCTGAGATTTTAACCGCCGCCCATCAGGAAAAACAGGATTTAGGCGCATCTTTCTTGCTCAGGCATTACGAACGCGCTCGGAGGTTTGACAATATGAGCATGGTTGCTGCCACAGATGGTCTTGTGCGTTTATTCTCAAATAATTTACCGCCTGTGCGTTTTTTAAGGCGTTCAGGCCTCAGGCTGGTCTCGAAAATACGCCCCGCCAAGCAATTTTTTATGAAACAAGCCATGGGAGACCGATAAAGACATGCCATCTCAACAAAAAAAGTTACAAAAAAAACCAATTAATCTTGCCCTTCAAGGGGGCGGTGCGCATGGAGCCTATACATGGGGTGTGCTGGATTACCTGCTCGAAGATGACCGTCTTGATTTTGAGGGGGTTAGCGCAACATCTGCCGGCGCGATGAACGCAGCGGCGCTTGCATATGGTAAAACGCAAGGCGGCGCAGAGCAAGCCCGTGAAACGCTTGAAGATTTTTGGAAAGAAATTTCGCGTGCCGGGCAAGTCTTCTCACCTGTCAAGCGAACACCCTGGGAGCTAAGCGCGGGTTTAAACCCTTTTATGCCCAATTGGAGTCTGGCAAACTCATCTGCCTTCGCATTCTTTGAAAGTTTTACGCGTGCTCTATCACCATATCAATTCAACCCTTTGAATTTTAACCCGTTAAAAGATGTGATCGAACGGACAATTGATTTTGACATTGTTCATGCGTGCGAGTGCGTCAAACTTTTTATTACTGCAACAGATGTGCAAAACGGAACCGCCAAGGTCTTTCAAAATAAGGAAATTGATCATGAAGTGCTGCTGGCAACAGCGGCGCTGCCTTTCTTGTTTCAGGCGGTCGAAATCAAAGACCGCTTTTACTGGGATGGAGGCTATATGGGGAATCCTTCCCTTTGGCCGCTTTTTTATCACGCTGAAAGCCGTGATATTTTGATGGTTCACGTAAACCCTATCAGCCGTGAAGAAATTCCAAAAGAGTCTTACGCGATTGATAACCGGATCAATGAAATCACCTTTAATGCATCACTTCTTAAAGAATTACGCGCGATTGATTTTGTTAAAAAGCTGATTAATGAGGATATGCTAAAGGATGAGTATAAAGACAAATATAAAGATATTTTATTCCACGCTATCCGCGCCGATGATGTTATGTGTGATCTCTCTATTGCGTCTAAATTTGATACGGACTGGAATTTCCTAACCTATTTGCGTGATTTGGGTCGTAATCAGGCCAAACTCTGGCTGGAAGCACATTTTGATGATGTTAATGAAAGAGCCAGTATTAATATTCAGGAAGACTATCTCGGCTCAGAATCTTGACACAGATTATTTTGGCAATAATACCCAATAACGCCCTTCTGATTTCATAGGGCCAGCGAGTTTTTCTGCCATTTCGCCATATCCCCAAAAGACATCACCGCGCACCGGGCCGCGAATAGCACCGCCTGTATCCTGTGTGACCATGAGTTTTTGCAAGCGCGGCGTGCCATTGATCGGCGGTTCTATATCTGCCCAAATCGGCATACCGTATGCGAGCAGCGATCGGTCAATCGCCAGCGACCGTCCTGCTGTCAAAGCTACACCTTCACCGCCAATTGGACCTTCTCCGTCTAATTCTCTAAAAAAGACATAGGAAGCATTGGTATTCATAATTTCATCAGCTTGATCAGGATTAGACTCCAACCAATACCGAATGGATTGCATGGAAACATTTTCTTTCGTTAATGCACCCCGTTTGATTAATTCTCTACCAATTGCGTAATAAGGATGACCGTTTTGCCCAGCATAACCGATACGCATCGTACCGCCTTCTGCCAGTCCTACAACGCCAGATCCTTGTATTTGCACAAAAAAAGCGTCGACAGGGCTATCAACCCAGACAAGCACTTGATCATTATGGGGATAATCACCGCTTACAATATCTTGGCGCGATTCATAGGGCTTAAGTTTTCCGTCAATGACACGTCCAGCGATACGCCTCCCTTTTAAATCTTCGCGGAAATCTCCTAGCTGCACCATCACAAGATCATCGGCGCGGGCATGAAGCGGTATATTATATCTGCTAGACTTGGTTCTTGAGCCTTTTAGGCCTGCTTCATAATAGCCAGTAAATAAACCTTCTTGCTTTCCATTTGCCAGAACGCTGTGAGGGATGAAATTATTTTCAAAGAATTGGCGTAAGTTTAAGTGGTCTGGGTGATGCAGTGCTAAAAAATTTCCACAAGCCTCTTGCCATTTTGTATATGTTCCTGCCTCTGGCAATGCGCCGAATTGTTTGTCAGGCGTGGCTTTCAATATACGTTTACAGGATTTCGTGAAAGCGCCTGAAAAGGTTTCCAAATCATCATTATTCCAGCCCGGCAGTTCCGAAAAACGCGCAGCTTTAAGGGATAATATAGGCTTTTGATCCGTCTTTGGTGGTGTACCGCAAGCCGTGAGCGCCAAAAGCAGGGATAGGAATATAATCGAGCGTATCATTGATGTTATTTAGAATTGGGAATGGTCTCGTTATCGCCTTCAAAATCACCGCGCGTTTCAGTGACAAACCAGCGCGGATCACGGGATTTGATGTCGCGGGAGAATGTCCAGATATCACGCATTTCTGTCGGACGATCAGGATCACCAGCAATAATTTCGCCATTAGCGTCACGTATCATCGTAATTTCACTTGCAATAAAGCGCACTGTAATATTGGCTTTTTTACCATCTAAAGACGCCTCAATGATTTCGGCCTTATTAATAGCCTGAATTTCGTTGCTTAGTGTCTCACCCAAAGCGTATCTTGCATCAATAGCACCCTCAAATGCCTTGTAAACATCATCAGCCAATAAATCTTGCAAAAGCTCTTTATCGCCATCACCAAAGCCTTCTACAACCATTGTGAAAACATCCTGCACTGCGTCGAGGAAAAATTTTACATCAAAGGCTTTATCAGCCGCTGTAATATCTAATAGCCCGGCTTGCGCTGCTTCGCCATCAATAGAGGTTGGGCTGTTATCCCGATTTAAAAGAGCATGAATCTGGTCTTCTCCATCCATCGAATCATGTTCAGATTTTATGGGCATCTCTTTTGAGTCATTCCCCATAGAGATAATATTTTCAGAACGATCACGCTCTTCCCCATGTCGCGTTCCCAATATGCTACGCAGCCAAAAGACAAGGCCGCCAGCTACCAACGCATATAATATAAGCTCTCCGCTCACGCATCATTCCTTTATTACTTATCAAATATTCTAACATAATATGGTCATTAAAGATATCATGACAACTCAAATACCCCTATTCTGTTTGATCTAAACACACTAAACCATTAAGGATAATCGGGTAAAGATATAAGTTAACGAGGTCTTTGTGCCATTTATTATTTTATTTGTGATTATTCCATTGCTTGAATTAGCAATTTTCGGAGCTGTGAGTGAGCATATCGGCCTTATTACGGCGCTTTTTCTTGCTTTATTAACGGCTATGATTGGCGGCAATGTTGTTCGCATGCAAGGTTTAATGACGATTGCATCCATGCGCACCAGCATGGACCGCGGAAAAATTCCGACAGCGGAGCTTTTTGATGGGTTTTGCTTGGTTGCTGCGGGGGCATTACTTATAACGCCGGGATTTTTGACCGATGCAATTGGCTTTGCATTATTAGTGCCCGCATTTCGTAGCGCTTTAAGGACGATTATTAAACAGCATACGGATTGGGTTGTAGAAACCAATTATAGCGGCACAGGAAATGGCGGCTCTTTCTATCGTCATTCCACTGATTCTGACATTATCGAGGGTGAGTATGAAAATATTGATCCTGATACCCTTAAAGATGACCACAAGCACCTGTCTTGAGCGTACAGATCTAACATGCTATGAACACAAACTAACAACAAATAGAGTATGACAATGACAGATAAGAAAACAGAAGAAGCACCAATCGAAGAAGAGCGCGTTCAGGCACAAGATATGCCGGTGACCATTCACGCACAATATGTCCGTGATATCTCATTTGAAAACCCGAATGCCCCGGAATCGCTGAAACCATCGCCTGAAGCGCCGGAAATGGATATTAATATCGGGATGGATGCTCGAAAATTGGAAGATCAAAATATTCCAAATCTTTTTGAGGTTGTCTTAAACGTTCAAGCCTCTGCAATGCGTCAAAAAGATCCGATTTTTATTGCCGAGCTCCAATATGGCGCGACTGTTTCTATTGGTGATGAGGTACCGGAAGATAATCATCATCCACTTTTGCTGATCGAAATTCCGCGCATGATTTTTCCTTTTGTACGGCAGATTATGAGTGACTTGACGGTACAAGGTGGCTATCCACCCCTTTTGCTTAATCCTGTTGATTTTCATGCGCTTTATATGAAACGATTTGGCGCAGAATTAGAGGCGGCTGAGAAAAAAGCCAATGCGAATATTCAAAATTAATATAATCTGATTCTGGTTCAAATTATGCGAAAGCCAACACTCATTATGATGAATCGCGTATACTATCCTGTACGGGGTGCGAGTGGTCGTATATTGCGTGAAATGGCTCAGGCATTTGCTCAAGATGGCTGGCAAGTCACTGTGATAACTTCAGGGTCAAAAGCAATTCGGGAGAGGGATGGAACAATTCAGGTTATTCGTGTTAAGGGTGCAGAAAAGCCTGCTAATATTTTTGGCTATGCTGTCGTGTGGCTGAAAATGCTAAAGGCAGCATTGTCCTTGCCGCGTGCAGATTTGGTTGTAACCATGACTGATCCACCACTCTTTGCTATTGCCGGGAATATCATACAACGCGTTAAAAAAAATACCCATATTCACTGGGTGCAAGATATTTATCCTGACTTATTTCCAGTTATTGGGGTCAAATTACCCAAAACTATTCAAAATGCCTTAGCCCGCCTGAATTTATATGCTCTGCGCAGCTCGGATAAGGTTGTTGTTATTGGTAGGTGTATGGCCAGAAAACTGGTTTATGATGGGATTTCGACAAAAAACATGGCCGTTATTCCCAATTGGCCTGATGTTGAATTGGGACACAATACAGTTTTTGATCAAGATAGAGTTGCAGACATTGAAAAGAGCATTGCCGATGCGGAAAATGCCAGAAATTATCGCAGCTATGATGATCAGCTTAAGACAGATCCTAAATTCCGCGTTCTTTATGCTGGTAATATTGGCAAAATTCATCCGATTAATGTTGTTCTGGACGCGGCACGAATATTGCAAAACCAAAATCCTGAAATTGAATTTTTATTTGTTGGTGATGGCCCCAAATATGATGAGATTATGCGCGCGAAAACACAAGAGCATCTTGATAATGTCAAAATGCTTCCACACCAGCCCCCTGCACGCCTAAAGGCCTTGATGGAAAGCGGTGATGTGCATCTGATTACCATGGATGAAAAGGCTGCGGGTCTAGCTGTTCCTTGCAAGTTATATTCTGCATTGGCGGCGCATAGGCCTTGTATTTATGTGGGGCCGGATGTTTCGGAAGCCGCGAAAGTTATAAAAGATTACAAAATCGGGCGCATCATTCCACAAGGCAAAGCAGAAGCGCTTGCAGAAACGATTCGTGAATACCGTATGGACGGCAATATCTGGTTCGCGGCGCATGAGAATGCCAAAAAGGCGGCAAAAATATTTATCCCGTCCGCATCAACATCAGCCTTTATAGAAAGGGCATGGCATGTTGTCGGTGGACGGTATAATGTGGAACAACATTACGATCATGCCGATATTAAGCAAGCTGCGGAATGATGAATGATACCATATGAGTGAAGTGGGATGAGTGCAGCAAAACATTATGATGATTTGAATTTAATAAGCCTTTTGAGAGAAATCTGGCAAGCGAAGGTTTTTCTTTTTTTGGGTCTTATTGTTGGTTCTCTTATAGCGTTTGGTTTTATTTCTATCTCAGAGCCTCAATTTGAAGCACGCATGATGATAGGCCCTGCCGAGCCATTGGATATCTCTGTTCAAGCCGGTTTTCAAGATGGACAAAGCTCTTATGTGTTGCCGCCTGATCGCGCGCTCTCACCGGAGATAGTTAGCAACTTTGTGCGTTTCGAAGCCATGATGCGCGGTGTTTCCGTATCGCGGTTATTGTTGCGCGATGAAACAATTCAGGCCGGAATAAAAAATCATCGTGCTTTTATTTTTGAAGAGAGCCGTGAAAGCTTTCAACCAGCGGAGCTTGCGAAACATATTGCGCGGCGGGTTAAGTTTGATCGTTTTGGTGAAACGGCACTGAAAGAAATTGTTTACAGTCATCCGGATAGGGCATTTGCCGCATATTTTTTACAGCAAATCCACCGCGTTACCGATCAGCTTATTCGTGCGGAATTGCGCAACACGGTTGATGAGCGTATTGCTTATCTGGAGAGAGTTTTGGGGAAAACTACAAACCCGGAGCAGCGGCGCATTGTCACAAATTTATTGCTTGAGCAGGAACGTGCGCGCATGACAGTTTCTATGGACTCACCAGTAGCGGCGGCGATTATTGAGCCTGCGGCCTCCGGCGTACGCTCTGTGTGGCCAGATTATGCTTTAATTTATAGTGGTTTTGGGTTTTTGGGATTGTTGATCGGATATTTAACATTTGGGGTTGTCCAGTATCAAAAACGAGAAGTGTTTTTGAAAAATGAGATGTTAAAACGCCGTCAGCATAATATGAGCGGCGAGGATTTACAGCATAAGCCGCAGAGACCTCTTAAATATGGTCGTTGGTTTCAAAATGCACCTGATAATGATGTATCAGAGAATGTAAGCAGGCCAAATCCAAGAGATACTTCCAATGCGGCAGAATAAATCCTCTGCCAGGATACCTGTCAGTGTCATTATTGTTACCAAAAATGAAGAAAAAGCGATTGTGCAATGCTTGGAGAATTTATCGCATTTTAATGAGGTCATCGTTGTAGACTCGCAAAGTGAGGATCGTACGGTTGCTATTGCGCGTAAAATAGGTGTGCGTGTTTATGATTTTATCTGGAACGGACAGTACCCCAAAAAACGGCAATGGTGTTTAGAGCATTTAGACTTGCAGCATGATTGGGTGTTTTTTGTTGATGCGGATGAAATTGTTACCGATGAGGTTGTTCAGGACATATCTCAGCTTTTTAAGCATGGTGATCCTGTGGAGGCAGGGTTTTTTATTGGTGCAGATTATCTTTGGAAAGGACAATTGCTAAGCCATGGGCTTAAGAATAACAAGCTGGTTTTATTAGATCGCAGGCGGATAGAATTTCCAGTGATTGACGATCTTGATTTGGAAGGGATGGGAGAGATTGAAGGGCATTATCAACCTGTTTTAAAGCCTGCTTTTTCTGGTGATGGAATAGGACAATTAAAGGGAAAAATCTTGCATCACATTGATGAATCAAAAAATTGGGAAAAGCGGCATCAACGCTATGCTAAGTGGGAAGCTGGTATGAATGCCAAAGATGCATGGCCTCTTGACCCACTGCCATGGCGTGCATTTTTAAAGCGGGTATTTCGGGCAATACCTATGCGCCATATAGCGGCATTTTTACATTGTTATTTATTGAAGCTAGGTTTTTTAGACGGGTTTAACGGCTTTGACTTTGCCTTATCAAGGGCGCGTTATTACCGGATGATCAGTTCTGTTTCAGCTTCCAAAAAAGATGAGGCGCGCATCTTCTGAAAAGTATATTGAGTGCTTGTAATGATATAATCATATGGTTTTTCACAGGTGAACAAAGCTTAAGTTTTTTTCGAATCGTAAATTGTTCCTGCCGTCCAGGGGCTGTTTTTTGCTGTGATATACCGCCGGATTCAAAGAGACAGAGTGGTTGATTGATGTATTCGACAATGTTGGCATTTTGTAAAAACCGAACCGTGAAATCATAATCAGCGGCAATTTTATAATCGAGGTTGTAACGCAAATCACCAATATTTGCACGGCGATACAGCATGGATTGGTGATGCGTAAACATACCGAGTGCCAGATGTTTATGGCTGCGTGCAGGTTTAAAAAAATTCTTACCGTTACAGTCCTCAAACGCATCCCCGTATAAAAAATCGGGTTTCTTTTCGTGCAAATGCTCTGCAATCCTCCCAAGCGTATCATTCGCTGCTAACGCATCCCCTGCATTGAGGAAAAGAATATAATCGCCTCTTGCGCGCTCAATCAGGCGGTTCATCGCATCGTAAATACCCTCATCCTTCGCAGTTTCAATCACCGCATCGCTATTGTTAAAAAACTGTATGGTTCCATCCTCCGATCCGCCATCCTGAATGAGCCATTCAAAATCCTTGAACGCCTGTTTTTCAACGGATATCCGGGTCTTCTCAAGCCCTTGCAGATTATTAAGAGTGACAGTTGCAATCGTAAAAAGCGGCATAAAATCTCTAAAAATTTATCTTTTTTTAACCTTTATTCCATATTTTAAGGGGTATGCACGGCAAAGCCATCAAAAATTGCCGTCACAGTAAGGTAATTTTCAACGAGGATGTTATATGGCTGATCCACAAGGATCGCAAAGAGACATAGCAGAACAAGCGGCAGACGCTGTTAAAGAAAAGCTAAGCATTGCATTTAATGGCGTTAACGGCTCCGGTGAAAAGCCCGCGCAGGATCAAGGCATGCTTTTCCTTGCCCTCATCAGCAAACAATCCCCTGACCTTCAGGAAGGCGCGCGTCAGGCTTATGAGACATGGCATGCGGATGCAAAGCGCAAGCTTATGCAAGGTGGTGCTCCCACGCCAGATGAAGAGGCTATCAGGGCAAGAATGGCCGCTGAAATGGCAACGCAGCTAGTTGCCCTCAATAACGGCAAGGCGCTATCCAATGTGGCAGAGGAGAAAATTAAAGAATTAATGGCGGGCGGCGCGGCTGCTTTTTCCGCCGCGATTGCGGAGAATGAGGCGGCACTGATCAAGGAAGAGGCCGAATACCGAAAAGAGCTAAAAGCCTTTCAGGATGCGAAAAAAGCAAATCCTCAAGCGAAAATGCGTGCGCCAAGCATTGATACTGTCGGAATATTGGCAGTTCTTTCACAGCCTAACGCAGAGGGGCAAAAGCCAACTTTGAATAAGGTTGATGTATCAAAGATAAAAATTGACCCCGCAGAACAAAGACAGACAAGTCTTTCCGGATCTTTTGAAGGAATACATGGTTTTGTAAATGAAACTCAGGGTGGCGCAGAAAAATATCTCGCCAGAATAGCGGGCGAGACATGGGGCTCCAATGATGGCTGGGGCGGCAAATATGAAGGGCTTAATCAGATCAACGGTGGCGGCGGTTTAGTAGAAGATGCCCGCAAAAAATGGTTAGTGGCCTTTACCAGCGAAGAGGGGCTGTCTGCACTGGGCAAGGATGCGGAATATTACAGCAAATTTAAGTTAACCGATAAGGATACGCTTGGACCGGCCAATATGAATAATTTAATGACCCAGCCAATGGTTGATCGCGGGTTGGTTGAATTTTCCAATGATCAGGCCCGTCAGGCATGGAATATGCATTTGGCGGGTGGTTTGGCACTTGATGGCAAAGAGCGTCTATCTGCACTTGAGTTAGAAGAACGGATGGTAGATTTTGCGAAGGCGCGGCCTGACATCACATTATCGATAGAAAAACCGCTTCCAGCTGCGGATGCAATTAATAAAGTTGAATTGCCTGATAATCCGGTCAGTGCAGACACCGTTAAGGCATTTACTGCGCAGCCTTCACTGGCACGGTTCACTCAGATTAATCCTGAACAAACACCTGATATGCCCAGGATACCATCCGTTGGCGGGATAATAATGAATCAGGGCATTACAGTGGCAACTGAAAGCCCGCAGCTTGCTGCAAATCTAACACAACAAGCAGAGCCTTAACAATTATCGTCATCCCCGCGGCGAAGCAAACCGCAGGTTTGTTCGTGTTTATAAAGTAGCAAACCGCAGGTTTGTTCGTGTTTATAAAGTAGCAAACCGCAGGTTTGTTCGTGTTTACAGCGGGGATCCCATGCTTAAACCGAAGAGATCCCGGCTTTCGCCGGGATGACAAATGGGGGGAATGGGATGACTATAACAAAAAAGCACAGCCTTCACCTTTTGGGCAAAGACAGTGCTTTATAGCCTTTTTGAAGGTGTGTTATAGAAACACTCCACTAGAAATCCCACTGTGCGCGGAAATTATACAATGTTGGATCATCATTGGCGACTGAGGCATTCTCATCTGTGTCAATCGATACAACATTACCCATTAGACGTACATTATTGGTTAAATGCCAGTTAACACCGAATGTCAGCGTATCAGCTTCACCGCCTAAAATACCTGCGCCTTGATCATTCAGATCTGTATTTGCATAGGCCGCAACAAGCTCAACAGCGCCTGTTCCACCGTTACGAATATCAAATGGACTGTTTGGCTTTACGCGGCCAAACTTACCTTTGCCTGCTTTATACGGGCGGGTTTCACCAGTAACAAACCAGCCGACTTGACCGAAGTAACCATCAAAATCGGCATCTGCATTGCCGCCTTCACGGCTAACATTGGCGTTGAAATATTCACTTTGCAGCGTGAAAGGCCCTAGTACAGCGCCAAGCTCGGCATTGTAGACCTGAACATCTTCAACAGAGCCGAAGCTGCCTGTATCGATAATATTGGCACCATCACCAACCGGGCGTGCACGAAAACGGACGTTACCTGTGGGGTTGCGCCAGCTTCCACCTGCACCGACATGCAAAACATTTTTTGTATCTTTATCTGACCAGGCAAAGATATTGGTGGTTAAGCGACCGTCAACGCTGATATCTTCGTCATCGCCTGTATCGGAGTTTCCACCGCTTTCATTAAATACACCGAGTGCCCATGACCATGCATCACCGCCACCAAGCAAATTCGCACCAACCATTTCACTGCGCGTAAATGAATTAGTAGCCGTTGAGCGCTCCATGGTCATGATGTAATTCGAACTTGTATTATTTTCAAAACCAAAAGTAGGCTTATGGTGGCCAAGTTTAATATCAAAAGCATCGATACCTGTGTATGTTAAAGCAACATCTTTTAGATCAACACCTTCTTCGGAGAAATCAACTTCCGTTTTATATTTAAGGTCTTCACCCAGTTTTCCTTTAAAGCCTAAACGTCCACGACGGATATTGCCGTTGCTGGAACGATCGGATGCATCATCATCAAAGAAAGAGGCATCAAAATGCACACGGCCTGTTGGTTGGAAAGAATATTTACCGTCTTTGGATTCAATTTTGGGAGATGGCTTCATTGTGATTTTGACATTGCCCGTATCAACACCGCCCGCAGCAGGCTTGATGTTTGCAAGTGTTTCTGCCGTGTTGGCAGAAGCCTGTTTTTGTGCATTCAGCTCTGCCTCTTGGCGTTTAATTGTCTGGTTTTGCTGTGCAACCACATTTGTAAGATTCTGTACTTGCGCAGAGAGCTGTTGGAGCTGTGCTTGAATTTCATCCATACTCATTTGATCGGAAGCTGAGGCGGTTGAGGTGATCAGAGCAAAGCTGGCCACACTTGCCAAAAACAGGGATTTTTTAAACATATTATTGTCTTTCTTGATATTTTACAGTTGATTAAATAAATTTAAGAACCCGACATTATTGCGTTTAATAATCACTTGCAACTAAAAAATAAAATTTTTTATATCACAGCAATTTAAATTCTATAATTTGTGATTTTTCTATTGTGAGAAGTTTTATACTGTTTTGACCATTTTATTTGCATTCTCACATTTGAAATGCTAATTAAGTACTTAATATGTCAGTTTCAATAGCACAGGAAATCGATCGCATTGAAAGTGCGCTGCAAGTCAACTTTGCTGGTGCGCATGTTTTATGTGTGCGTGGTAAAAACGCATATAACGCACTTGCTCAAATAACGGAAGATGTTGATGAAATACAGCATCTTGATCTCAAGCCTGGAAATAGAAGTTTTAAACAGCGTCTTTCCAGCTTAATAGAAAAAGGCTACCACACAGCAGCACAAAATCTTATTAATCAACGCACGGCTATAGTTTCATCCGATCAATTAATCAAAGAAATAAAAGATGCACTTGATCAGGCTTATGATGGTTCGCCATCAAATACCATGGCATTCGAAAATAGTCTCGCTTTGACGCAACAATCTCGACCTCATGTACCAAATGCAACAAATGCACCGCGATTTGGTATAGCTGCGTAATCATTGGAAAATCCTTGCCGAAAAGGCATTGCCGCAGTATATATCTTCCATGAATACAGCAATACAGCAAACCAGCGTAAAAACCAGCGAAGCAACAGTTTCAGATTATTTTGCATTGCTGAAACCCAAAGTCATGAGTCTTGTTATATTCACGGGCTTTGCCGGGATGTGGGTTGCGCCGGGGCTAGGGTCAACACACCCATTCCTTGCTTTCGTTGCCATGCTTTGCCTTGCAACCGGTGCAGGGGCGGCAGGCGCAATCAATATGTGGTTTGACCGTGATATTGACGCCATTATGGATAGAACCAAAGACCGCCCTTTGCCAATGGGGAAAATTGATCCTGATGAAGCCCTGACATTCGGTATCGTGCTCTCGGTATTTTCAGTCATGCTGATGGGCATAGCGCTCAATTGGGTCGCCGCAGGGATATTGGCTTTTGCCAATTTATTTTATGTTTTTATTTATACAATGTGGCTCAAACGCTCTACACCGCAAAATATCGTTATTGGCGGCGCAGCGGGCGCCTTTCCTCCGATGATTGGCTGGGCAGCGATTACAGGTGATATAACCCTTTATCCTCTCATTATGTTCGCCATCATCTTTTTCTGGACACCACCACATTTTTGGGCGCTGTCATTGTTTGCCAATGAAGATTACAAGCGTGCAAAAATCCCGATGATGACTGTCACTGCAGGCGCGCATGCCACAAAAATTCAAATGATTGCCTACACGCTCATCTTGCTTCCGCTCTCTTTAATGCCGTGGTTGATGGGATTTGAAAGCGCGCTATATGGAGTCATCGCAGGTATTTTAAGTACGCTTTTTATTATTTCTGCAATACGCGTTTATCAAAAAGCTGATTTAATGCCGGCCAAGATGATGTTCGGCTATTCTGTCTTTTATCTTTTTGCCCTATTCCTTGCCATTATGATTGGATAAAAAATGCCACATAGCGATCTTCACAAACAAAAGCTTAAGAAAAATCTGGCTGTTCTGGCGATGATTATCGGGTTTATCGCGATTATTTGGGTTATTACCATGATCCGCATCGCAGGCGGCTAAAGACAGATTTTCAACCCGTTGCCCCTCAAGCATTTTTAATGTAACATAAAAGATGCTTAGTTTGGAAAATTTATCAATGTACAAATATATAATTACAATATTACTTGTCTCTATAATCCCGCTATCACAGGCAACTGCACAGGAAATCTGTGGCCAGGTTTTGCAAATGCGAAGACTTGGTGACGCAGAAAGATTTTGTAACAGCTATGATCGTCAACTGGCCTATCGCGAAGAACGTATCAAGTTTCGCGAAGCAATTGATCAGCGCCGTGAAGATTTCTATACGCCTTATCATGATGCACTCAAGCAATATGAGGAAGATATGAAAGCGCTGAATGAAGAACGCAATCACCAGGACGATATAATTGCCAGATAAATCGGCAATAATTCAAATTGATTTTGGCCAAAACCCCACTATATTAGCCACATGAGCCAAAATGACCCTCATGATCCACATGCGGAAATGACAAAGAAAAACGCCCGATTGGGCTTAACCGTTCTCGGTGTTGTGGTTGGTATGGTTGCTCTTTCTTATGCATTTGTGCCGCTTTATGATCTTTTTTGCCGGGTCACGGGATTTGGCGGCACAACGCAAGTCTCGGCTGAGCTGCCGGATCAAATTCTGGATCGTCAGGTGACGGTCAAATTCAATGCCAACACGAATAAAAACCTCCCCTGGGATTTCAAACCGGAAATGCGGGAAATCACTGTTAATCTCGGTCAGCGCGGATTAACAAGCTATACTTCCTATAGTAAAGCCAGTAAGCCTACGGCAGGTACAGCAATTTACAACGTAACGCCGCTAAAAGCCGGAAAATATTTCCACAAAATCCAATGTTTTTGCTTTGATGAGCAAATCCTACAGCCGCGTGAACACGTGGATATGCCCGTCATGTTCTATGTAGACCCCGCACTCAATGATGATCCGCTGATGGAAGATGTCGATACGATCACGCTTTCTTACACTTTTTTCACGGCTGAGTCAGAAGAGCTTGATAGAGCCTTGGAAGCGTTTTACAATGATGAGAGTATCGATGATAATTTGAATGAAGCTATTGATCTTAATAGCAAAACAAATTAGACACAGACATGCTTGATCAATAATAAACGGATTGAACCATCATGGGCGCAAATATTGAATATACAACAACAGGAAAACCCCATCCTTATCACCTTGTCCGCCCCAGCATATGGCCGCTCTTGAGCTCCTTTGCCGGCGGGTTTTTTGGATTAATGATGGTGCTTTATTTCCCGGATTACCGCGAAGCCATGAATGCCGCCAAAGTCAGCGGTGAGCCGATGGATGTTCCTTTTCCGTGGGGGCCGATATATGGATTGATTTCCATACTGATATGTATGTTTTTCTGGTGGAAAGACGTCTTGTATGAAGCGGTTGTTGAAAAAGCGCACACACCCATTGCCGAAATTGGCTTTCGCTATGGTATGGCGCTGTTTATTGCATCCGAGCTGATGTTTTTTGTCGCGTTTTTCTGGGCGTTTTTTAACGCATCCCTTTTCCCGACGGAGGCAATTGAGTTTGTTTGGCCGCCCAAAAATATTGAGACCATCCCGGCCTTTGATTTGCCCTTCATGATGACAATGATTCTCCTGCTTTCCGGCTGTACAGTGACTTGGGCACATCATGCAATTCTTGAAAATAATATTAAAGATGCGACCAAAGCGCTTGGCCTGTCTGTTGGGCTTGGGTTCTTTTTCCTGTGCTTCCAAGTCTATGAATACAATCATGCAACGTTTGGGTTCAAAGAGGGCATATATTCGTCAACATTTTATATGGCAACTGGTTTTCACGGCTTTCATGTGTTGGTTGGGACAATCTTCCTGGCTGTCTGCTGGTGGAGAATGGCTAAAGGGCATTTCACCGCAGACAAACATTTTGGTTTTGAAGCCGCAGCTTGGTATTGGCATTTTGTCGATGTGATCTGGCTCTTCTTATTTGTCGCCATCTATTGGTGGGGCGCGATTGGCGTGGATCATTCCGGTCTGGATGTTCTAACAGGCGCGCCAAAAGCTGTTCTTGAACAGTAATAAAGCAAAGGTATCATTGCCATGGATACAGCCATTCTCAAACTAGGCTGGACCTGTAAATGCCCCAAATGCGGACAAGGGGATTTATACGCCTCACGGGTATCATTATCACTGAAGGATAATTGTGATGTATGCGGCCTTAATCTGGCAGATAATGATAGTGCTGATGGCCCTGCAGTTTTCTTGATATTTATCCTCGGCTTTGCGATTGTGCCCATAGCCCTTTTGATTGATTATCTATATGCATGGCCTGTCTGGCTGCATGGTATTGTTTGGGGTTTTGTATCGCTAGCGTTTATTATAGCAAGCATGCGCCCCTTAAAAGCCTATATCATCGCCCTTCAATTCAAACACAGACCCAATGACTGGCAATAAGACTATAATACCCTTCTGGGCAACGCTTTTCACCATTGCAGGTGTCATCATCCTTTGTGCACTTGGCACATGGCAGCTTCAGCGTTTGCAGTGGAAAAATGAAATCATCGAGAAGCTCCATGCAGCCTATGAAAACCCGATTGATAATCTAAATCTCAGCACCCTTAAAGACGATAATTTTGTCTATGCCAGCATCACAGGGCGTTTTCTCTTTGAGCAATCAATCTTGCTTGGTCATACCATCAAAGATGAACAGCCGGGAAAATTCCTCATGACGCCGATGGAAACAGAGCAAGGTACGCTATTGGTCAATATGGGGTTTAATCCGAACACACAGCCATTGGAGACGCATGCTTTAAAAGCCTATCAAGGCCAGTTTGTTACCCTAGCCGGGCTTATCAGAAAACCAACATGGAACAGCTTCACACCGGAAAATAATCCTGAAAATGATCTCTGGTATAGAGCCGATATCGCTCAAATCGCTGCTGCAAAAAATCTTGAAAACCCTATTCCCTTTCTGTTCTATGCGGATCACGCTTTAAAAGAATTGAGTACGGAATTTCCAAATAACGAACGCTGGGAGCCGAGTAATAATCATGCAAGATACGCTATCTTCTGGTTTACCATGGCCGGTGCTTTTATGCTTGTATATTATTTGCGGTTTTTCAAAAAAGCAAAATGCTGACTAGCTGTTATCCGGATCACCAAAGGATGCAAATTTAAAGCGTTTTGTTAAGGACGCATATTGCGAGTCAATGCCGCGAATAAAGGATTTAAAGAGATTGAGCTGTTGCCCTGTCAAGATTTCGCCTGTCGGTAAATCGACGCTGCGCGGATTGACCTGTACGCCATTCACAAGGACTTCATAATGCAAATGCGGGCCTGTCGAGCGCCCTGTTGAGCCGACATAGGCAATAACATCGCCCTGTTTGACTGTCTTTCCGGCGCGCATGCCTTTCTTGAACTTGCTCATATGTGCATAGGCTGTCTTTAGCTTTGAATTATGGCGAATACGCATATAATTGCCGTACGCGCCTTTACGGCCAGCCACTTCAACAACGCCATCACCGGCTGCATAAATTGGTGTACCTGTTGGCGCTGCAAAATCAACACCCTTATGCATTTTGTTATAGCCAAGGATTGGGTGACGCCGCATGCCAAACCCCGAAGAAATACGCGCGCCATCGACAGGTGTTTTCATCAATGTTTTGCGAACACTTGTTCCATCCGGCTCAAAATAATCAATGCGCCCATTATCCATTTCAAAACGATAAATCGGTTTTTCACGCCCGCCTGTATTGAGGTTTGCATACAAAATCTTGCCGTATTTGGCAAAATCCCCATCATCGGTTTCAAAAGCCTCATAGAGCACTTCAACTTTATCGCCGCGGCGCACATCGCGCTGAAAATCAACATTCCAGGAATAGATGCGAATCATTTCTGCAATAATTTGTGCCGGGATATCTGCACGCGCTGCAGAGCCGTATAAAGATGTTTCTATCTTTGCCATACGCCCATAAACTTTACGCTCAAGTTCTTTTTCAAGTACTTCAGATGTGAACTTGTTTTCTGATTTTTTGGAAACCACAATCTCTTTCACAGGCGATAGCTTCATAGAAAGTCTGTCAAAACCCATGCTGCCATCTCTTAGCGCCTTAAAATGCACATCAAGCTTTTGACCGGATCGCACGCGGCGCAGATCAAAATGCTCTCCAATCGCTTTAACTGCATAAAAAGCATCATTATTGCTAATGCCCGCCTCTTTTAAAACACCGGCAATCGTATCCCCTTTACCAACGGAAAGATTACGATAAGGAACATCTTTTGCTTTTTTGATAATGGCAGGCGCAGTGCGCATGGAGTCCGATATGCGCGCTTTGAGCGTATCAGACAGAAATGCTTGGTAATTTTTATCGCCAACTTGCTGATCAAGAGCGGCTTGAGCAGGAAAACCTATTGCAAGAGACTGCATTTGATCGAGCGCAGAGTCTCCTGAACTTTTTACAAGAAAACTCAATGTTAAAATTCCAATCAACACCAAAGAAGCTGCGCTTACCGGATACCGAAGGCGCACACGATCAGATTTTGTAAAAACATACCGATCTCTCAAGCCGGTCAGGCCATATAAAGAAAGATGTTTGCTTGGAAATTGAAAATAATAACTCATTTAAATATTGAACTTTAATTTATAAAACTTATAGCAAATTAACATGTCGTAAAGATAAAACCAATGCTAACGACCTCAAGGCACTGCATAAATTTGGGATAAAACCTCTGCGAACCGTCACTAGCATTCTTGACTAATGCGTTGATACGCCTTGCTTGAACCTTTCAAGCTGAAGGTATCTGTTGTTAATGTTCCGCGTGACGAAGTCCCTTTTACGACCATGCGCATACCATCACGTATTGCCTTGGCAATTGCTCTATCACTTTGGGAATCAGGCGCCCATGCTGTTTCATCCTGCGTAAATAGATTATAAGCGTTATCGTCAATATCAAGCTTGGCATCACTACCGACCTTATAGCTATAGCCTGTTATATAGCTAAAAACATCGCGGGAGTTTTCGGCAGGACGGTGTGTAATCAAAGCATAAATTTTGCCGCGCTTGGAATAATCACCTTGCGCTGTTTTAGGTTGGCTGATCATGTAGCAAACTTTGCTGCCATTCTCGATAAACATATAAGCAGACCAGTCGCCATATTTAGCGAGCAAACGTGGTTCCCCATTTTGGGCATAAGATTGCTCAGCGAACAGAAATCCCCCAAATCCAATAATCGTAAATACGACAACCATAGCCAAAATACGCGCATTTTTGTTCATGGGTGCTCCTTTTATCATATCAATACAAGAATAAAGCGGTTTTATAGGAATAAAGCCAAATTGGCAAGCCCTCTTTACCTGCTTTTCAAGAACAAATTATTTAGGATTACGAACTTTTCGCCGCAATGTTGTTTGCGCTTCTGGCAAGGATTCAGTCGGGCCACCAGCGCGAACCGGGCGCGGGGCGAATTTTCCCATCGACAAAACGCGGTCATACATCACCAGAGCGCCCGCAACACCGACATTCACGCAAAATTTCATCGGAATTTTAATCACATGATCGGCGCGCTTCATTAATGCCGGTGAAACACTGCCCATTTCAGGCCCTAAAACATAAGCCGCACGCGTGGGATGGCGAAAGCTGGGCAACTCAATTGAATCCTCCACAAGTTCAACCGCAACCAATTGACATTGATCAGGCAGGATAAATGCGTCAATGCTTTCATATTGATGGTAAGGAAGATGATCAAAAGCATCGGAAGTATCAGAGACTTTCATCAAATCGACATCGACTTGCGGGGCGATGGTAAAGAAAAAACTCGCACCAAAGGAATGGGCAGAACGGGCAATTGTGCCAACATTCTGCTCTTTGCTAATGCCTTCAACGCCGATGCCGAAATAGCCTCTCATAATGTCACCGTTACAAAACCTTTTCCATACGGTCAAACGCATCATTCAAGCGATCTTCGCAGACAGCAAAACACATACGGATATAACCTTTGCAAGTCTCACCAAATGCACAGCCAGGCGAGAGCAGCAATTGCGCTTCATCGACAAAGCGCTTGCATAAGGCAATACAATCCGGCTCTCCATCAACCTTAAAAAATCCGTAAAAAGTGGCTTCAGGTTTTGCAAGGCTAACGCGTCCTTGACCCATTGCCGCAAGTCGTTCCATCATTAAATCACGATTGGCTTGATACATCTGAATTTGCGATTCCAGGAACGGCTCTCCTTGTTCAAGTGCCGCGATTGCACCATATTGCATGAACGTTTGCGGGCAGAGATTGTTATAAAGCGCAACATCCTTAATTTTAGCTTCGGCAATTTTGGGCCCCACAATCCAGCCAATCCGCCAGCCTGTCATCGCCCAGCTCTTAGAAAAACTATTAACCACAAGCAAGAGATCATCTTCACGCGCAACGTCCAAAAAGCTATCGGCGCGGGCGGGTGTGTTTGGCGAGTCATAGACAAGACGTGCATATACCTCGTCGGCCAAAACCCAAATTCCGCGCGCACGCGCGAAATCCAGAATGGCACGCATTTCTTCCTTACTGGCCATCCAGCCAGTTGGATTTGAAGGGGTTACAATCAATAAAACTTTCGTACGCTCCGTTACAGCATCAAAAAGCTTATTGAGATCAAGGTTCCAGGTATCATCCTCGTAATCCAGCGGCACTTGAATTGTTTTTGCGCGGGTAAGCTCAACCGCGCCGAGCAAATTTTTCCAAATTGGCGTGACGGCAACAACCTCATCCCCTTCATCAACCAATGACGCCAGCGATATATGCATCGCCGTAGAACCAGAAGAAGCAACAAAAATACGCTCGGATGAGATATCCATGTTGTATATACGCTGATAATAGCCGGATAGGGACTGGCGTAGATCCTCCAAACCCAATGTCGGGCCATAGAAGGTTTTGCCTTCGTTCAGCGCATTTGTGACGGCATCAACAATAAAATCAGGCGTAGGAACATCGCCTTCGCCTTGGCCCATTGTAATCATATCGCGCTTACCGGACGCATAGCGCATCATTTCAACACCGGGATTTGCAGTTAAAGCATGCAAAACGGGGCGAAACTTGGTTGTTCCGCGAATTTCATTCACTTCCTGGTCTTCTGGTTTAATCGTATTCATCGTAATTCTCTTTTTTAAAATTATATCATAGAGAGGCAAGTATTTTCTTACCTGTTTTAAAATTCAAATATCTGGGAAACTGTTACAGTTTTTTGTAGGACGTGCGCATCTGCACTATGGGCAAAACAAAGCGGGGCTAGCCCGCCGCACCTGCTGCGGCCGCTGCTAAAACTGTTATAGCAATGCGGTTTTTTATATCCATAGACATCAAGAAACCATTCTCCAAGCTATAATGCAAGCAATTTATTCAAGCTTTTAGCGCCTCTAAATCCTCAAAAAGCTCTAAGGCTTCTGGATTTGCCAGCGCTTCTTTATTTTTGATAGGCCGTCCCATGATGACATCACGGACAGCCAGTTCCGTAATTTTACCGCTTTTTGTACGCGGAATATCAGAAACGGCAATGACTTTAGCAGGAACATGGCGCGGACTGGCACCTTTGCGGATCGATGTTTTGATATCCTTGATTAAATTCTCATCCAGTTCCCAACCGTTTTGCAGGATAACGAATAAAATGACACGTACATCACCGTCAAAATCCTGTCCTACGCAAATCGATTCTGCAATGCCTTCAACTTGCTCAACTTGTCTGTAAATTTCAGCAGTGCCAATACGTACACCACCCGGATTTAACGTTGCATCGCTGCGCCCATGGATAATAAAGCCATTATGATCTGTTTGCTCAACCCAATCGCCATGCGCCCAAATATTTTCAAACATCTCGAAATAGGCACCTTTATAGCGGCTACCATCAGGATCATTCCAGAATTTGACCGGCATACAGGGAAAAGGCTTGCGGCAAACAAGCTCGCCTGCTGCGCCGATAATGGGCTGCGCCGCATCATCACAAATCGCAACATCCATACCAAGCCCCGCACCTTGTAACTCACCGCGATAGACGGGCGAAATTGGATTGCCAAGCATAAAGCATGAGACAATATCCGTACCGCCGGATATGGAGGCCAGATGTA
>CAWUJS010000023.1:0-25929 GCA_963922705.1 uncultured Alphaproteobacteria bacterium
AACCGGATAGATTTAAAATCAACCCACTTCACCACACCGTGGGACTAAACATCTATACGTTGTCGTCACATTTTGAAAAGCCGAACAATATTGACTTGGCTGCGCCTGCGTCCTGCCTTCGGCATCGTTGGGTGTCCGATTATAAACTGGAACGACTATAGATTTTAGTGTTTAGTAAAATTTGTTTATTATATCAGTATGATGGCATGTAATTTTGTCAAAGAGAATGGGCTGGGTATAAGCTTTGTTAAACGGTTTTTAAGACTATAAGAATACTATAATATATTGGTATGATACTGCAATTGGAAGTGTGCGGTTCATGTATGTATTAGTTTACGTGAAAGATCCGAGTTTTGCTTTTAAAACTAGCTGTAAATGATGTTATTGGTGTGTCGCAGGAAATAAAAAACAAAAAATTGCTAAGCTTTGAAAGCATTTTGTTTTCTCGAGCGCAGATTTGGAGAAGCTGGACAAGTTGGCGTATCACAGTTGTTGTTTTTATGACCATAGCTCTTGTTCAGACATGTATTATTATTTTTGCCTCAATGGGGGAGTACGAGAATAAAAGATTGCAAGATCTTAGGAATTCTGGTCATTCTGCTGTTATTCCACTCATTACTACAAATGTGACTGAAGTTTTTCAATCTCCTTTTCAAGAAGAACAGGTTAATCGTCTTTTTCAAGCAACCAAATTAAAAGGTTTGAGTGTTTATGCCCTTAATATGATGACAGGAAGCAATCTTAACCGCCTTGAATTGTTGGCGCAGTATGGTGAACAGCCTGTTACATCTTTAATCGATACCAGTAATTTAGGTAAAGTATTCCGTAGCGCAGACGGCAGTACTTATGAATTTGTGTTACGAAGCAGTACTGTTGCAGGGTCTTATTTCATGGTTGTGCGCATGGATTCTTCACATATTCAGCAGCAAGTTTTTAAATTCGTTATTGATACTCTCAAGATTATGTTGCTGATGTCGCTTTTTGTGACTGCAGTCTTAATGATTGCTTTGAGCCGCTGGTTATTGGAGCCCATTCTTTTTATGCGTAATAACCTTATGGAAGCTTATAAAAACCCTGAAAACCCTGAAATTGAAGAATCTCCATTTGATCCAAATGATGAGATTGGTAGTGCAATAGATATTGCGCAAAGCTTGATTAAGCAAAATGCGTCAAATATTAAACAAATCAAAAGCGCTGCTGAGAATAAAATTCATAAACTTGCTTATTATGATACTTTGACAGGGCTGCCTAATCGCACACTTTTTTTACAAAGTCTTGCTGAAGAATCGCGTATCAACAGCGAGGGAAAATCTTCAAGATTTTGTGTGATGGCGATTGATTTGGATCATTTTAAGGATATTAATGATTCGATGGGGCATAATGTTGGGGATGCTATTTTGCGTGGCGTTGGCAAGCGTTTGCGTTCAGCTATGCCGAAAAGTGCAGTCGTCTCCCGTGCAGGCGAGGATGAATTTGCTATTATGACACCCTTAAACACAGATATTCATACTGCAAGAGATGTTGCGGAAAAAATATCTGCTGTTATTAAAAATGAGCCTTTTAAAGTTTTTAATGAGACTTTTCAGTTACGATCATCAATCGGTATATCTACATTTCCAGATGATGCAACAGATTCGGATCAAGTCCTTAAAAACGCTGATATTGCACTAAACATGGCAAAAGAAGAAGGTCGTGACCGGATTAAGGAATATTCAGAAGATTTTGACAGGGTTGTTCAGGCACGCTTTAAAATGCTTCGTGACTTGCGCGATGCCATGGAAAAAGAAGAGTTGCAGCTTTATTATCAGCCACAACTGGATTTAAGAACAGGTAAAATTATTGGTGCAGAGGCTCTTTTAAGGTGGTGGAAAAAGGATAACAGCAAGGAAGGTAAAACATTTATTTCTCCGGGGGAGTTTATTCCTGTCGCTGAACAATCAGGTTTAATCGTTCCAATTGGTGAGTGGGTTTTAGAGAAAGCATGTTCGGATGCCTATGAATGGCATAACAAACATGGATTACAAGATGTACGTGTTGCAATCAATGTTTCTGCACATCAATTTGCACAAAATGATATTTGTGCTTTTACGGAAGAAAAAATTAAAGAGATAGGAATTAATCCGCATAAAGTAGAATTAGAAGTGACAGAAAGTGTTTTCATGGAAAATATTGATCATACAATTCAAACGCTTCAAAATTTACATGCTATTGGTGTAGATCTTGCGATTGATGATTTTGGGACAGGTTATTCTTCTTTGGCGTATTTGCGTCAATTCCCAATTGATCGTCTTAAAATTGATCAAAGCTTTATTCGTAATGCGTTGAATGACCAGGATGATGAATCTATTGCACGTACGATTATTGCTTTAGGTAGAGCGCTCAATTTAAAGGTTATTGCAGAAGGTGTTGAGACAAAAGAGCACGAAACCTTCTTGGTCAATGAGGGATGCGATGAGGTTCAAGGATTTCGTTATTGTCGTCCTGTACCCAAAGAAGAGTTTGTAGAGTTCGTTAAAAAATACAATGGTCAATTATCAAGTTTTGATAACGACTGATTGTATTCTTGCCAGATTTTAAAATGGCATAACTATAATTTCGTAATTAATCCCGTAATAGATCATTGATACTTGTTTTGGAACGTGTTTTTTCATCAACGCGCTTGACAATCACAGCGCATGCCAGGCTTGGGCCAGGTGATCCGTCCGGTAAGTTCTTTCCAGGCATAGTGCCGGGAACCACAACAGAATAAGCGGGTACGCGTCCGTAAAAAATTTCGCCTGTATTACGATCGATAATTTTGGTTGACTGGCTGATAAAAACGCCCATTGATAAGACTGACCCTTCTTCAACGATAACGCCTTCAACAACTTCAGAACGCGCACCAATAAAGCAATTGTCTTCGATGATTGTAGGGTTGGCCTGTAGAGGTTCCAAAACGCCGCCAATGCCGACACCGCCGGATAAGTGGACATTTTTCCCTATTTGTGCGCAAGAGCCAACAGTCACCCAGGTATCAACCATTGTGCCTTCATCAACATAGGCGCCGATATTAACAAAACTTGGCATTAAAACGGCATTTTTTCCAACAAATGAGCCGTGACGTACGACGCAATTAGGGACGGCGCGAAAACCTGCTTCTTTGAAGCGCCTTGTGTCCCAGCCATTAAATTTGCTTTCGACCTTATCATACCAGCCGGATTGATTTGGGCCGCCAGAGATTTCCTGCATTGGGTTTAAACGAAAAGAGAGCAAAACTGCCTTTTTTAGCCATTGGTGCACAACCCATTCATTGTCAATTTTTTCTGCAACACGCGCTTTGCCGGAGTCGATCATGGATAAAGCTGTTTCTACAGCATCGCGAATTTCACCTTGTGTATTCTCGCTTAAATCAGAGGCATTGTTCCATGCTTCTTCAATGATGTCTTGTAGATCAACTGGATTGTTTTGTGCAGCGAGCGCCATGTCTTTAGCCTTTCATTATTAGATCCCGGATAAGGCAATTGATCATGAAGCCCACAATAAATCAAGTCATATGATTGTGATCCTAAGTTGATATAGTTTTTAAAGCTTATTTTTATTAAATTTTTGTTATATATTAGTTGCTTTCTCAGTTATTATCCTGTAGCTTAGTAAAAATATTGCAATTAATTTATGACAAAAGAATATGGTTAAAGGTTGTTTTAATTTTCATGGCATTGGCACGTTAACGAGGTCTTTTCAGCGTGCTTTTGGTATGGAAAAACAAGCGAGAATAAGTTTACTGGAAAGCATGATTTCAGAAATGGCATCTTTGCCGTATATGAGAAATACTGAGTTTTCAAATTCGAACTTGCATTGCCTTAAAATTATGGGCACTCAAGGCGAGATGCTTGATGCTGTAGGTATTCTTATTGAAAAAGATGCCGTTACAATCACCCCAGAAAAAGAAGGCAAAAAACCTTATGTGATTGCTCTTAATGGTTATCAAAACGCAAACCTTGAAGATAATCCATTAAACAGATTTGTACCAACGCACCGCGAAATGCTACATCGCGCCTCCAGAGAAATTGTAAAAATATTGACTCATGAATTGCATTCGCGTGATTTACGCGTAGAAAACCTTAAAATTGTTGCGAATGCTTTTTTCCCGACACGCAACAAACTTGATACATCTTTCAGAAAGGCCGGGCGCTGCATGACAGAATTAAATACATCTCAAACCTGTAGTGATAGTGATTGGAAATCACCCTCAACGGTTAAGAACGGCCCATTCAAGCGTTTGACAGTAACATATTTTAGTAAACTTATTCCTGTTTAATACCATCACCATGATTATTGACATGCCAGGCATTCTTCGTACTGCCCCTGCGTTTCGCCGCTTTGTGTGTCATCATCATCAGCGCTTCCTTTTGCACGCTTCCAGCTTGCGTCACTTTCCGCGCGTTGAATGGATTTTGAACGGCAATAGTAGAGTGATTTGACACCTTTTTGCCATGCCTCCCAGTGAATGCGGTGAAGCTCAGCTTTGTGAACATCCGCCGGCAGGAAGACATTCAGGCTTTGCGCTTGGCAAACATAAGGTGTTCGATCGCCTGCATGTTCAATAAGCCATCTTTGATCGATCTCAAATGCGGTCTTGAAGACATCTTTTTCTTCATCGCTGAGGAAGTCTAAATGCTGGACTGACCCTTCATTGGTGAAAATAGATGACCAGACATCATCTGTATTTTGGCCTTTTGCTTCCAAAAGTTTGGTCAGGTATTTATTTTTCACCGGGAAGGAACCGGACAGGGTTTTGTGCGTGTAAGCATTAGCTGCATTCGGCTCAATACCGGGGCTTGCACCGCCGCAAATGATAGAAATTGAAGCGGTTGGTGCGATGGCCATTTTATTTGAAAAGCGCTCATTGATGCCGTAATCCGCAGCATCAGGGCATGCGCCGCGCTCTTCAGCAAGCTTGATCGAGGCATCATCAACGCCGCGTTTAATGTGTTGGAATATTTTGCGGTTCCAGACTTTCGCCATGACCCCTTCCATCGGTAGCATCTTGGATTGCAAGAAGCCGTGGAAACCCATGACACCCAAGCCAACTGAGCGTTCACGCATTGCGGCGTATTTAGCGCGTTTCATGGAATCAGGCGCTTTAGCGATAAAATCGGAAAGGACATTATCCAAGAATCGCATAATGTCTTCGATAAAGGTTGGGTGATCTTGCCATTCATCAAATTTTTCAAGATTGAGTGAGGAGAGGCAGCACACTGCTGTCCGGTCATTTCCAAGATAGTCTTTACCGGTTGGTAAGGTAATCTCGGAACAAAGATTAGACATTTTCACATTTAATCCTGCCATTTTATGGTGCGCAGGGATTTGATCATTCACATGATCAATGTAAATAATATAAGGCTCGCCAGTTTCAACACGGGCTGTTAGCAAGCGAATCCAGAGTTCACGCGCAGAGACTTTATCGATAACTGCGTTATCTTTTGGTGAGCGAAGGGCATATTCTTCATCGGCTTCTACGGCTTTCATGAACTTATTGTCCACCAGAACACCATGATGAAGGTTAAGGGCTTTGCGGTTTGGATCACCACCTGTTGGGCGACGAATCTCGATGAATTCCTCGATTTCCGGATGCCAGATGGGCAGATAAATAGCAGCAGAGCCACGGCGCAAAGAGCCTTGGGAAATTGCGAGGGTTAAAGAATCCATCACGCGGATAAATGGGACAATCCCTGATGTTTTACCATTGCGGCCTACTTTTTCGCCAATAGAGCGTACATTCCCCCAGTAAGAGCCAATACCGCCTCCTAGAGAGGCCAGCCATACATTCTCATTCCAAAGCTCAACAATATCACCAAGAGAATCTTGTGTTTCGTTCAAAAAACATGAAATTGGCAGACCGCGTGATGTTCCACCATTGGAAAGGATAGGTGTAGACGGCATAAACCAGAGTTTGGACATGTAATCATAAAGACGTTGTGCGTGCGCACTATCATCCCCGTAATAGACGCCGACGCGCGCAAATAAATCCTGATACTGCTCTTCTGGCATCAGATATCGATCGGTCAGGGTTGCCTTACCGAAACCAGTCAGGTTTTCATCGCGGGAACGATCGATTTGGACACGATTACCTCGCTCCATTTGCGCAACGTCAAACATAGAGTTCACTCCTATTAACTTATGTAGGTCTGTACCAAGGCAATGCCAGAACAGAGTATTTATTTTTGGGATGCAGATTATGCGCGAAGCACAGCCTGTAGCGTTTTATTAAAGATAACCTACTACATCTCGTGGTATTCGGCAATACGACTATATTCCTAAAATACTCTATTTTTTTCTTAAAATTATTGTTTTTCAAAATTTTATCCTTCATATCCACGGTTATATCCCCATTCATTTTTTTCTTTTTCTGCCATTTTTTCAGGGTTTCCTGGATTTATATTGCCCTAATTCATGTTCAGCATATTGGGTGCTGTAAAAACCAATTTTATGTTATTATTATATAAAGAAATTATTTATGAATTAAAAGAATAAATAAATCCAAGAAACGTTAATTATGCAGCAACGCCATACAAAAATTCTGGCAACACTGGGGCCTTCATCAAATACGCAAGATATGCTTCGTGAATTACTTGAAACGGGCGTCAATGCATTTCGTTTGAATTTTAGTCATGGAGAACATAAGGATCATGCCGATTTGGTTGATATGATACGGCAAATTGAGCATGATTTATCGTGCCCAATAGCGATTGTTGCTGATATGCAGGGGCCAAAACTGCGAATCGGTACTTTTGAAGAAGAATCGGTCATGATGGAGCGTGGCGATCGAATCACTTTTGATTCGAATCCTGAGGCGGGAAATAAGAATCGTGTTTGCATGCCGCATCAGGAAATTTTTGGTAGCCTTAAAAAAGACGGGCTGTTTTTCATTGATGACGGGAAAGTGCGTTGCCGTGTCAGAGAGATTGGTGATGATTATTTTGTCGCTGAGATTCGTGCTGGTGGAATGCTGTCGAACAGGAAAGGCTTTAATGTTCCTGAAACTTTTTTGCCCATTCCTGCACTGACAGATAAAGATAAAACCGACCTTAAGGCAGCGCTTGATATGGGTGTTGATTGGATTGCACAGAGCTTTGTGCAAACTGCCGCAGATGTACAAGAGGCCAGGGATCTTATTAATGGCCGGGCAGCGCTGATGGTTAAGCTTGAAAAGCCTGCCGCTTTAGAAAATCTTGAAGCTATTGCCGATCTGGCTGATGGGGTGATGTTGGCGCGTGGTGATCTGGGGGTTGAAATTCCGCCCGAAAATGTGCCTTCGGCACAAAAAAGGATTGTGCGTTATGTAAGGAGCATTGGAAAGCCTGTTGTTGTAGCAACACAGATGCTTGAATCCATGATTACATCTTCACGCCCGACGCGGGCTGAGGCTTCGGATGTTGCGACTGCGGTTTATGATGGTGCGGATGCTGTGATGTTATCAGCGGAAACAGCAGCGGGACAGCATCCTATACGCTCGGTTGATATGATGCATAAAATTTGTGCGCGTACGGAACAAGATGATATTTATAATCAGTTCATGGAAGACACACACCCGGATTGTATGGGTGATCCTTCGGATGCTATTGCTACCGCCGCAGGTTATGTAGCAGAGGATGTTGCGGCAAAGGCTATTGTCACTTATACAATGTCCGGCTCTACGGCGCTTAGGATGTCCCGTCAGCGTCCTGCGGTTCCTATTTTATGCTTAACGCCTGATATTCATGTCGCAAGACGGCTTGCGCTTTCTTATGGTGTACGCGCCATTCATGATCAGGAATTACAAGGTGATTTTAGCGGTCCTGTTCCACATGCAAATGAGGTTTTGCAGAGAGAGGGGCTTGTGCAGGAAGGTGATCGTTTTGTTATGACTGCAGGTGTTCCCTTTGGTGTTTCCGGAACGACAAATATTCTCAGAATTGCAGAAATTGAAAATAAAAACGCATGTAACTCATAAGTCGATATAGACGTAAGAGTGCCTTCGCGTCATAATCATTCTCCATGAAGATTGCAATTATTGGTTCTGGTATCTCTGGTTTGGGTGCAGCCTATCTGCTGAATCCTCATTATGATATTACAGTTTTCGAGAAAAATAATTATCTTGGTGGGCATAGCCGGACGATAGAGGTTCAAACAGGTTCTTCAAAAACACCCGTTGATACTGGTTTTATTGTTTTTAACAATTGGAATTACCCGAATTTACTGGGGCTGTTTAAAGAACTGAGCGTTCCCTATCAAAACAGCGATATGTCTTTTGGTGTGAGTATTGATGACGGCTGGCTGGAATATGGTTCCAGCAATATGTTTGCACAAACAAAAAATTTCTTAAGGCGGGATTTTTACGGGATGCTGCTTGATATTTTGCGCTTCAACAAACAGGCGCTTGTTTATATTGAGCGTGATGCTGAAATTACGCTGCAAGATTGTCTTGATCACCTTAATATGGGAGACTGGTTCAGACGCTATTATCTTCTTGCAATGGGTGCAGCAATTTGGAGTTGCTCCGTCGATACGATCATGAAATTTCCGGCGCGTAGCTTTTTGCAGTTTTTCAAAAATCATGGACTGCTGAGTGTGAATAACCGTCCGCAATGGTATACTGTAACAGGTGGCAGCCGAGAATATGTTGCGCGCTTGACCAAAAGTTTTAAGGATAAAATCAGGTTAGGTGCCGGTGTTCAAACTGTTAAACGTGAGGGTAAACAATGGTTGGTTGATGGTGAGGTTTTTGATCAAGTTATTTTTGCATGCCATGCTGATGAAGCGCTAAGAATGATGGAAGATCCATCGCCTTATCAGGGTGTTATTGGTCAATTTGATTATCAGGATAATCATATCATTGTGCATAGCGATACAAGCTTCATGCCGCGCAATAAAAATTGCTGGGCAAGCTGGGTTTATTTATCCGAGGGTAAGGAAGATGCAAAAAATGTCGTATCGCTCAGTTACTGGATGAATAATTTGCAAAATCTTGATCCGGAATACCCTGTCATTGTAACGCTCAATCCGGGGCGCAGGCCGCAAGAAGATTTGATCATGGATGAGCATTATTTTTCTCATCCGATTTTTGATTTAAAGGCAATCAAAGCGCAGCAAAATATTCAGGATATTCAGGGACAAAATGGTGTTTGGTTTTGCGGTGCATATCAACGCTATGGCTTTCATGAAGATGGTCTTTTAAGCGCTGTGAATGTTGCAAAAGCGATGGGAGTGAAAATTCCATGGGAATAAAGGAGCCGCAAATATTCTTTGGAAACGTAATGCATGGGCGGCTTTTTCCAAAACGTAATCAATTTACTTACGGCATTTACTATCTGGCCATTCCTTTATCAAAGCTTAAAGATCTCCCGCTTGCCTATAATAGTTTTGCACCTTTGAGCTTTTATGATTGCGATCACGGCCCCTGTGATGGGAGTGATTTGGAAGTTTGGGCAAGACGTGTTCTCAAAGAGCATGGTATTGAATATATCGATGGTGAGATCACGTTAATCTGTATGTCACGAATTTTTGGCTATGTTTTCAACCCTGTCAGTTTTTGGCTCTGCCATGATGGCGCTGGTGATTTGCGTGCGGTTCTTTGTGAAGTGCATAATACATTTGGTGAGCGCCATACTTACGTTTGTGCGCATGATGATAAACGCCCCATTCAGGCAGGTGATACTTTAAAAGGACAAAAGCTTTTTCATGTATCCCCTTTTTTAGAGCGCGAAGGGTATTATAATTTTCGCTTCGATGTGCGGGACGATAAATTTGGCGTTTGGATTGATTATTATAACGGCGAACAAAAAAAGCAGCTTGTGACGTCATTGATCGGTACTTTAGAGACAATGAACAGACAAAGCTTACAAAAGGCTTTTTGGCAATATCCGCTTGTTACATTTAAAGCGATATTTTTAATTCACTGGCAAGCCGTAAAGCTTGTAACAAAAGGTATTCGATATATTTCAAAACCAAAACAGCGAGTCCAGAAGATCAGCGCAACAGGCAATCTTACAAAAATGTAATTATTGAGTAATCCATTATTTAGAGCAAATCAATTAAGGTAGAAATTATGTTGGCACAAATTGCATCAGATAAATTATTTAAGCGTTTAGATTCTATTGACACTGGCACGCTCAAACTGACGACCCCGGATGGTAAGACACGCGTTTTTGAAGGCAGGAACCCTGGCGAGGTTGCAGATATCGAGCTGCATGATTGGCGTGTTATTAGCAATATTATTCGTAAAGGCGATGTGGGTTTTGCAGAAGATTATCGCGCAGGGCATTGGAAAACGGATGATTTAACAGCACTCACCACTTTAGGTCTGGATAATAGAGCAGCGCTCAATCGTCTTGTGATGGGCGGGAACTTTTCACGCACAGTTTCAATGCTTTCTTATTTGTTAAAGCTTAATTCCATTAGAGGTAGCCGAAAAAACATTCATGCGCATTATGATCTTGGTAATGATTTTTACAAATTATGGCTTGATCCAAGCATGACGTATTCGGCAGCGATTTATAAAGAGGGCGATGAAACACTTGAGACGGCGCAGCATAATAAATATGACCGCATCATTGATTGTATCGATCAAGATTCCGGTAGCCTTCTTGAGGTCGGGTGTGGTTGGGGTGGTTTTGCAGAGCGCGCGCAAAATAAAGGCGATTATGAGATCAAAGGCTTGACCCTTTCGCATCAACAACATGCCTATGCGAATGACAAGCTTGGCAATAAAGCCCATATTGCTCTGGAAGATTACCGGCATCAAAGTGGCAAATACGATAATATTGTTTCGATTGAAATGTTCGAAGCTGTCGGTGAAAAATACTGGCCAACTTATTTTAACAAAATCGGTGAGCTTTTGAGTACAAAAGGCAAGGCGGTTATTCAAACCATCACCATTACTGAAAAAGATTTTGAAAATTATCGCCGCGGCGGTGATTTTATCCGTAGTTATATTTTTCCGGGCGGTATGCTTCCAAGTGGTTCACGCTTTAAAGAAGAAGTCAGCAAGGCTGGTATGCGGACAAGCAACGAATTTTACTTCGGTCAGGATTACGCCCGTACATTAGAGCAGTGGCTTAAAGTTTTTGATGAAAAGCGCGATGCGGTTAAAACCCTTGGTTTTGATGATGGGTTTATTCGTTTATGGCGGTTTTATCTGGCGGCTTGTATTGCAGGATTTAGAACAGGCCGAACGGACGTGATGCAAGTGGAGTTAGCGCATGGCACATAAGACTATTCAGAATGTTGTTTGTACAGCGTGTATTTTTGCGATTTTAGGCATTAGCCCCGCTTATGCGACGCAGCATATCCGAACGCATATTCCAACAGCGGAAAAAGTTGGTCAGGGTCGTCTTACATATCTTTTCTGGGATGTTTATGACGCCACACTTTTTGCCCCGCAAGGAAGGTGGGAAGAGGGCAAACCTCTGGCGCTGAAACTTTCTTATTTGCGTGATATTGAAGGACGGAAAATCGCAGATCGTTCTGCAGAGGAAATGCGTCTGCAAGGCTTGGCGGATGAGGTTAAAATAGCAGCCTGGCACGCACAGATGCACAAAATTTTTCCGGATGTCGATGAGGGTATGGATCTCACAGGTGTTTACACTGAAACAGGGGAATCCGTTTTTTATAAAAATAACATTGAAATTGGACGGATTAGCGATCCTGAATTTAGTGCGGCATTTTTTGGGATTTGGCTTAATGAGCAAACGAGTGTTCCAAATTTACGAAGGAAACTTCTGGGTAACGGTTAGATAGCAATAGCGAGAGAAAGATGATAATGAAGCGTAGTATGAAAGGATTTATTCTTATGGCGGTACTTGGTTTTTTGACAGCATGTGCAGGCGGCCCGAATTTGGATCATTATAAGGAGACTAGTCCAGCGCTTGACCTTGAAGCTTATTTTAATGGCCCGATAAAAGCCTGGGGTCTTGTTCAGGATCGTAAAGGCCATGTTACGCGGCGTTTTGATGTTACCATGGTTGGTACATGGGAAGGTAATACCGGCACGTTGGAAGAGCATTTTGAATATTATGATGGTAAAACAGAAAAGCGCACATGGGTGATTAAGAAGCTTTCTGATAAGCAATATGAAGGCACAGCCGGTGATATTATCGGTAAGGCCAATGGTGAAGTTGAAGGAAATGCTATGCGCTGGGCTTATCAAATGGATCTTGATGTTGGTGATAATACATTTCGCATCACTTTTGATGATTGGATGTTCTTGATGAATGATGGTGTTTTGATTAACCGATCATATCTGAAGAAATTTGGTATCACAGTTGCTGAACTAACTCTCTTCATGCAAAAGCAAGAGCAGTAATGGATAGCTTTCGTAATAAGCATGTCTGGATTATTGGCGCCAGTAGCGGCATTGGAGAAGCTTTGGCCAAAGAGCTAGACTCGCAAGGTGCGCATTTGGTTTTATCAGCGCGGCGGGAAGATAAGCTTAGCGAATTAAGCGAGGCTTTAAAAGGTGAGCACACTGTTTTGCCCGTTGATTGCGGTGATGCAGATGCGATGATGAAAGCCGTGAGCACGCTTTCAAAATTGGATAGCGTTATTTTTCTGGCAGCGATTTATACACCGCATAGTCGGCAGCCCAAAGATATAGGCTGGGTTCATAATGCGTTAAAAGTCAATATCGGCGGGGCTTATAATGCAGTTCACGCCGTAATGCCGTTATTCGAAAAACAAGGTCACGGACAGATTGCCTTATGCGGCAGCGTAGCAGGTTATCGCGGCCTTCCCTATGGGCAGCCTTATTGCTCAACAAAAGCAGCGATTATTAATTATGCTGAAAGCCTCAAAATTGAGCTGGAAGATAAAAAAATTGATGTCAAAGTCATCAATCCTGGCTTTGTCAAAACGCCTTTGACGGATAAAAATGAATTTGAAATGCCGATGATTATTACGACTGATGAGGCCGCAAAATCTTTATCAAAAGGGCTTTTATCCCGTAGTTTTGAAATTCATTTTCCGAAGAAATTTACATTGATTATGAAATTAATCGATGTTTTACCGCGATTTATCTATTTCCCGCTGGCACGATTGATGAAAAAGAGTCAATAGGACTAAACATCTAGTTTACCCCCTTTATTTGATCATGCTTAGCTGCCCTAGCAAGTATGAATCTAAGCACCTCATTCCTATTTGAATATGGTAGGAACGCTTTTATCACAGATAATTTAAATATTCTTTCATTAGTATATTTTTATTGTGCTCAAACTGGATGGGTAAATCTTTCAGTAGAATTTTCATTTCATTAAAATTTTTGTCACGCAAACAAATTTCTAGACTTTGTGTCACTAAAAAAACATCTTCTAATCCAAGCATTTTACTGAGTGTTTTCAAATCTATGAGAGCATAAGGTTTTGTTTCCTCATTATTATCTTCGCAAATAACTTTTATTAAATTATCAATATTTGTAAGCCCACTCAGTATAAGCTCTTTGCATTCTTTGTCTCCTAATTGTTTTCTCATAATTTCCAATTGGCTATAATCTAGCTTATATGTTTCTGGTATTGCTTCTTCTTCATTAATCAAATCAATATTTGGCATATTTTTGACTTGCCTGTGTAGGATGTTCAGAAGGCTCTTTTGGTCAATTGGTTTGGACAAAAAGTCGTTTGCACCAGCAGCCAAACATAATTTCTTATCCGCGTTACCACTATTGGCTGTTAGAGCAACAATAGGAATATCCTTGTAATCAGAGTCTTTTGCTCTGATCTTTTCAATTGCTGTTAAGCCATCCATAACAGGCATTTGCATGTCCATCAAAATGATATCAAAAGGATTTTTTTCTCCTTGTCTCAGCATGTCTAGCGCGTCCTGCCCATTAGAAGCAAATTCAATATGATAGCTACTTTTATCGAGCAAAGCGGATAAAACCTTTTGATTAACCATATTGTCTTCGGCAACGAGAACAGAAAGCGGACGGGTATAATAAATTTCCTGCTCGTTTTGGTTGTCTACATCAACAGCAATATGCTGATATTCATGAAAACTGATCTGCTCTATGGGGATTTCAAACCAAAATGTGCTGCCCTCATTGACAACGCTTGTGAGGCCAATATCCCCGCCCATAAGAACAACAATTTTCTTGCATATTGAAAGCCCCAGGCCAGAACCGCCATATTTTCTGGTAATCGATGTATCGGCTTGAATAAATTCACTAAATAGGCTTTTCTGTGCTTCGTCTGTAATGCCTATTCCAGTATCAATAACTGAAAATTTAAGAAGTTGCTGTGTTGATGATGAGGATGTTGCCTGGATTTTTAATGTTACGCTGCCACTTTCAGTAAATTTAATGGCATTGCCTATGAGATTTAGTAGGATTTGGCGTAACCGCGTAGGGTCAGTCTTGATATATTTTGGAACATCATCGTTGATGATTGTTTCTAATTTGAGACCTTTTTCATCAGCGCGAGAACTCATCAGCATAATAACACTTTCACTCAGGCGGTTAACTGAGCAGCCTACGCTTTCTATATCAAAACGCCCTGCTTCAAGTTTAGTAAAATCTAAAATGTCATTGATGAGTGTTAAAAGTGCATCACCTGAATATCGCATGACTTCTATTTGCTGTTTTTGGTCTCCATTCAATTCTGTTTTTTGTAATGATTGTAAAATTCCCAAGATGCCATTCAGTGGCGTACGTATTTCATGGCTCATTGTTGCTAAAAATACAGATTTAGTCTTATCTGCCTCTTCAGCTTTGATTTTTGCTTCTTCTAAACCTTGCTCTAGTAAGAAGTTAGATCTGCGATATTGTGTCGCCAAATAACAAATAAAAGTAGCAACCACTCCATAATATGTGAATATATAAGAGATGCTATGAAGCATTTCAGGTGATATATTACTTTGCTCTGCAAAAAAAATGATTGAATGAACGGACAGCCAAATTGTTAGGATAGCGATGAAAAAAGATGTAATGAGTAGAGTTAACTGTAAAACAATACAAAAAGCCGCATTTAAGTTTATAATGCCACTAGGAACTTGCTCTAAAATATTAGCCAAAAAAAGTATTGTGCCATAGACTGCAAACGCGCCTATTAAATGTACTATTTTTTCAGCACCTTTAACATAGGTAATTGACAATAGCACAATATAAAAAGCTGTAATTGATAGGCTTTGACCCATAAAGACAGGCTGATTATTTTTGATACTAAAAAAAATGAATTCGCTAATTTCAAGGATACATGCAACGAGCAAAAATCCGCGAAGCATAGGTAGAAAACGTTTGCAGCTAACTGCAAAATAATACCGTTCTTGCTTTTCTGAAAGCGGTATAAATATGGGTATATTTAGTATTTTCAAAATATTTTCTTGGAATATAAAAAATTTAACTTAAATTTTAAATATATACTTTAAATCAGCAGTTAGGCATTTTTCATTAATGTTCTTTAACAATAATCCCATATTTTGTTGCTATCTCAGGCAAGCCATCAGGATAAAATTCAGCCAAAGGCTTAAAATGCCATTTCGGACCTTCACGGTTAATCACAGCAGCTAACATACCAGTTTCCGTACGATCCTTAATGTCAGTATCCATTTTATAGCGAACAATTTCAAAGTTATTGTCCTCATTCATAATCCGAATATATGCATTTCGCGCCATACTGATATTTTGCTCTTTTTCATATCCTTTATAAACCGTCAAAGTAATCATAATTTGCATGATATCAAAATGAATAGAATCTAGAAAAACAGAGATTGTTTCATCATCACCTTCTCCAGCACCCGTGCGGCTATCACCATGATGGCGAATACCGCCATCACAAGCATCCTTTTGATTATAAAAAATAAAATCCTCGTCCATGCGTGTCATTCCATTTTTATCAAGAAGAAATAAACTCACATCAAAATCAGCAACATCTGAATTGAATGTATTCACATCCCAGCCACAACCAATTAAAATACGTTTAAGCGTAGGATCCTTTGCATTAATATTAATTTCCTCGCCAACAGAGACAAGGTTATCACTCATCTCAATATCCTGACCTTCAAACTGCGTATCAAAAATATCAACCATATTAAAAATCCCTACATATCATTAATTCACAATATAAATGGCATATATATAAATATTATAAACTATGTAAGCGCTAAAAAGAATAAAACCTGTGCTTCGCCCTATTTTTCCAAGAAAAACGAGCAATAATGAGAAAATAACGCTGATTAAAACCGTGATCCATATATCAAAATTAACCAATTGAACAGCAAATGATCCTGCAGCAATCGGTTTAACCAGTGAAGTAACACCTAAGATCATCAAAATATTAAAAACGTTTGAGCCAATAATATTGCCTAAAACAATATCACTATGCCCTTTACGAACTGCGCTGATACATGTTGAAAGCTCAGGCAGAGATGTGCCCAGCGCAATAATACTGAGCGCTATAACAGCCTCAGGAACACCTATAATCGTAGCACTTTCCTTGGCGCCGCGAACCAGAAACTCAGCACCGCCAGCAATAGTAATTAACCCCAGCAAAAGAAAACCATAAGCATAAAGCGGTTTTTCAAAAGCCTGTTCGTCCTCTTCACTCAATTCCTGCTGCTCTTGTCCCTCGGCCATTTTATATTGAAAAAATACATATGCCCCCAAAAAAAAGATCATTGCAAAACCAGCTATACGCCCAATTTCTCCATATTGCATCAAAAATGCAAGAAGTGCTGTGGCTAAAATCATAACCAACAAGTCACGCATGACATCTTTTGATTGAACCACAAGCGGTGCTATTGTCGCACTAACACCGATAACGAGCATAATATTGGCAATATTAGATCCCAAAACATTCCCTAATGCAATTCCCCCTGAACCTTGTAAATTTGCAAAAACAGAAATCAATAATTCCGGCAAGGATGTACCAAACGCAATAATAGTAAACCCAACAACAAGAGGAGAAATACCAAATTTATGCGCGACATAAACAGCCGAATCAATTGTCCAGTCACCCCCTTTAACTAATAAAACAATACCGACAATCATAGAGATAACCGGGAGTGTCAGTGCTGTGATAGTTGTTAAGTCCATGAAGAAACCAAAGGAAGCGTTAAACTCTTAATACTAGCAACTGTACAGCCTATTGAACATAAACGAAAGGATAATTCATTTACTTTTTACCATCGGCCCAATTGAGGCCATAACCGAATGCCCGATCCATTTCATCGTGACCGGGAAAATATTCCGTCCGATTTGTCAGCTTAATACCGCCGCGAATATTTTCTAACTCACCAACCGCACAAAGGCATAAAGCATTATCGTAAGCATCTAAAGTGACGACCAAATCATTTTCTCCCGGAACATCCAGGATAATCTGCGGGTTAACATCACTCCATCGCAAAGCACCTTCATAAATATAAATATAAACCAGAATACGTTTTATCTCGCTCCAATGGGCTCCATTAACAAGCATATATTCATCATGCCCGTCTGCGTCTCCGGTTCGCTCATCCCCGGACAAAGAAATATATGGCGGCGCTCCATAATCACCAAATTTTTCTCCAAAAGCCTGAATTGCCCCCCGTGTTCCATCTTGCATCTCATATAAACAACCAATATCCAAGTCCACAGCTTGTTTGACCGTTTTTTTAAAAAACTTCCCAAAAAAACCGGTATTTTCAACTTCTATAATATCCCATGCAACACCAATCAAAATATGCTCAAAACCATCCTTTCCGGGGCTGATTGCAATATTTTGTCCAGGTTTGTTTAAAAACTCACAATTATCCGGATTATTGGCCTGAGCACGATATCCTGATGCTCCCAAAGAATTACCATGCCCTGAGAAACTGGCACTGCTTTGTGTAGCTGCGATCATTGTATTATTGGAAGCGTTCGTCTGCTTTCTGACTTTTTTTTCGCTCATAATATTAATCCTATCATTAACTGAAGTAATTTAACATCTGAACGTTAGAGAGTTTTATAGAATATTTGTTTGTTTGGATGTGGACGGAAGTTTCTCCTGCTAGCGCTATTATATTTAACTCATAAGTTATACAGCCTTCTCAACAAAGTTACTCATAACCCTTTTTTGTCCAGATTTTTCAAAAGCAATATCGAGTTTTTGTCCATCGATATTAACAATTTTGCCATAGCCGAATTTATCGTGAAATACCCGATCACCGCGGGAAAACACCGTTCCATCTTCTGCACGCACTTTTCGCTCATGTAAAGCGCGGGTTTGCACTTTCGGGGTAAAGCCCGAGGAATCCCAATGGGAAGATCGCCCCGAACCGGCAAGGCCAATATCGGATGTGACTTCGGTATAATCTTTGGGCAATTCATCAATAAAGCGCGATGGAATCGCATTGACCCAGGAGCCATACATACGGCGATTAGCAGCAAAAGAAATATAGGCTTTTTTCTTTGCCCGCGTAATGCCGACATAAGCCAGACGGCGCTCTTCCTCAAGGCCTTTCGTACCATTCTCATCCATCGAACGCTGCGATGGGAAAAGCCCTTCTTCCCAACCCGGCAAAAAGACATTTTCAAACTCCAACCCTTTCGCACCGTGAAGTGTCATGATTGTAACGTGCTCACCGAGGCTGGAATCCTGATTTTCGAGGACAAGTGCGACATGCTCTAAAAATTCGGGCAGGGACTCATATTCCTGCATCCCGGAAATGAGTTCTTTAAGGTTTTCAAGACGTCCCGGCGCTTCGGGGGTTTTATCCTCTTTCCACATCTGCATATAACCGCTCTCATCCAAAACCTGCGCAGCAAGCTCTGCATGGTTCATCGTATCCACAAGCGAACGCCAGCGGGAGAAATCATCGAGGAGTTTCATCAAAGTTGTTTTGACTTTCGGGCGCAGCTCGTCGGTTTGCGTTAAATCCATGATTCCATCATGCAAGCAAATACCGTGCGAGCGCCCATATGCATATAATGTCTGCACAGTCGCATTGCCAATCCCGCGTTTCGGGGTGTTGATAATGCGTTCCAGCGCTAAATCATCCGCAGGTTGTGCAATCACGCGCAAATAAGCCAACGCATCGCGGATTTCCATACGTTCGTAAAAACGCGGCCCGCCAATGACTTTATAGGGTAGGCCGAGCTTAATAAAACGCTCTTCAAATTCCCGCGTTTGAAATCCGGCGCGCACGAGTACAGCAATTTCGTTCAGGCCTGTCGCGTCATTCCGGGGCACAGCCGAGGAATCTCCATGATGGTTGTGAGATCCCTGATATTGCCGCTGCAGCTGTTCAATTTCTTCACCAACCCAGCGCGCTTCGGCCTCGCCATCCCAAAGGCCGCGCACCTGTATCTTCTCACCATCGCCGGCGTCACTCCATAATTCTTTTCCAAGCCGCGATCCATTATTAGCAATCACAGAATGGGCGGCTTTCAGGATGTTATTGGTTGAGCGGTAATTTTGCTCAAGGCGAATGGTTTTAGCGCCTTCAAAATCCTTCTCGAATTTAAGGATATTCCCAACTTCCGCCCCGCGCCAGCCATAGATCGACTGATCATCATCACCAACGCAGCAAATATTGTTCGATCCTTGCGCCAACAGTCTGAGCCATAAATATTGTGCAATATTGGTATCCTGATACTCATCCACCATGATATAGCGAAAGCGGCGATGATAATCGTCCAGAACATGCGCATTTGCAGGGTCTTTCAGGATTGTAATCATATGCAGAAGCAAATCCCCGAAATCACAGGCATTGACTTCTTTTAAACGGCGCTGATAAATCTCGTAAAGCGTGTGAAGCTTTCCATCCGCAAAATCTCCCGCCTCATCGGCATTGACTTGCGCCGGATTCAGGCCGCGATCCTTCCAGCGATCAATAAAGCCGATCATCGCTTTTGGAACCCATTTTTTGGTGTCGATGTTATTGGCTTCCATGATTTGCTTCAAAAGACGCACCTGATCGTCCGGATCAAGAATGGTGAAATTTGACCCTAATCCAACCAAATCCGCATGACGCCTGAGCATTCTTGCCGCCAATGAATGAAAAGTGCCGAGCCACCAGCCTTCGACGGGTTGTCCGCCCATCAAGCTTGATACACGCTCTTTCATTTCCTGCGCGGCTTTATTGGTAAAAGTCACGGCAAGAATTTGCGAGGGGTAAGCGGAGCCTGTGTTCAAGAGATGTGCAAGGCGCGTGGTTAAAACGCGTGTCTTACCTGTGCCTGCGCCGGCCAAAACGAGCACTGGCCCATCCAACGTTTCCACTGCTTCACGCTGAGGTTGATTGAGACCTTGGATATATGAAAGGTGGGATTGATCAATTAAATTTGAAACGGTACTGCTCATCATTATTTATAGTTATTCCAACGAAAATCGTATGGGGTTTAAGTGCTATTTTTTGTTTCAGGTCTAAATTCTTTTAAAGCGATAAAGCCATTCTTAACAGCAATAATTGCAAGATTATTCTGAACTGTCAGGCATTCTCCTGGCTGGTAGTTGTGTTTTTCCGGCCAACCATCACAGGCATAAATATGCCATTTTTGCCCTGCAAAATCAGCGTAACAGCCAAAGCGTGAAAAAGCTCTTATTTTTTTCATGATTGTGTCAAGCGGTTCATCCCAATTAAGCGTTCGCATACCCTGTGTGGGCATGCTGTAAAAACTGCCTTTTCCTTTTTTTTGCGCTTTGGCTTTTTTCCAGCTTGTTTTGATATCTTTTAAAAGGCCTTGAGCTGCAAGCGGTGCTTTTGCCGCAATTTTAGCGCAGTAACGCTCTACATTTTCGTCTGCTTTTAAGGCTATTTTTTCCTGAAATAAAATATCGCCCATATCAAATTTATCTGCAAGCTTATGGATAGTATAACCGGAAGCCTTTTCATCTTCATTCATAATAATATGCGGAATTGGCATCGGACCTCTTGCGTGCGGTAAATAGCTTGGATGAATGTTCATACCATAGGCTTTTTTCTCATCAATTGGGGGAATTTTATAGGGGTATCCAGCGCTTACAAATAATTCTGCGCCTTTACCAATAAAACTTTCAATATGCGCTTCATTGACTTTACTCTCAATATAGCTTGCACCCAAATGCTGTGATAACGCTTTACAATTATGATTAAAATTAAAGATTTGATCGCAAGGAATACTCATAATTCCAATGAGCTCATGATTATCTTTTATCAGGGTTTGTGCCACAGGAAGCATGTAATCATAACCAAGAAAAACGAATTTCATGCGATTTTTTTCCTTGCTTGATTAAAAAATAATCTAAATCTCGTCCTTAACTTGCGCATAGGCGAGTAATGCAAACAGGCCTGTACCACCCAGAATATTAGCAAGACCTGCAGCGCCAATATAGCCAAATGCACCTGCAAGGCTAATATTATCGGTCAAGACCAGGACAAATGCTTCTGCAGAGCCTGCAACGACATGGGTGAAATCACCAATAGCTATCAAATAGGTCATAAAGAAAATAAGAAATATCTGATTATTTGAACTGGGAAGCATCCATACCAGTGCGGCGATAAGGAAACCTGCTGGTATTCCTTGTACAAACACATCGCCTAAATCGCGTTGAATGGCATGTTTACTGACTTCAACGATGGCATATAATTGTTCAGCTGTAGCAAAATTCAGCTTTGTCATCAGTAAGGCAACGATAAATGTTCCAACCAGATTGGTGGCAAAGACAACGCCCCAGAGTCTAAGTGTTTTGCTGATATTCCGCCAAATCGGATTTTCATAGACTGGCAATATAACAGTGATTGTATTTTCTGTAAAAAGCTGAAGCCGTGCCATGATGACAATGATGAAGCCAAATGTATAGCCAATATTTTCAATCAGCGGTTTATAGCTTGTCTCAGGCAAATACATTTTAAAATAAGCTTCTGCCAGCATGGAAAAGCTGATCGCAATACCTGCTGCGAGCCCTGACCAGCCGAGTGCGGACAAACCTCTGGATAGTTCTGAGCTTCCCTCACGAGCAACAATTTCATAAATTGTTGCTGAATGCAGGCGAAGTTTTTCATTAACACGTTCTTTTTGGCTCATATTAATATCCATTCTATTTATCGCTATTAGATAGAAGTTTTTATACGCAATATCCAATAAAAAGATAAATTGCGTATGATGATCATGATGATTAAATTTCAAGAGCTTTAATAATAGCATTAATAGCAGATTCGATATCATGCATTTGCGTTCTGTGGTTAACAATCGCAGCACGGATTAAGGTTTTTCCGTCAAGCTGTGTTGTTGAAAAAACGCATTTCCCTTCTTCCTGAAGCCGGCTCACGATTTCGGCGTTGAAACTATGTTCACGGTTAGCGATCCGAAAAATACAAACATTTGAGATGACTGGTGCAGCGAGTTCGAGATAATTGGATTGCTCAATCAATTCGGCCATATATGCGGCTTGTCTACAATTTTCGGAAATCGCTGATGAAAAAGCATCAAGGCCATGCGTTTGAAATGCAGTCCAGACTTTTAGTGCGCGAAAACTGCGCGAGAGATCGGTTCCATAGTCACAGAACCATAAATCACCACTGCCAAGCCCTTTTTGTTGTTTGGCAAGATAAGCAGGATGGCTGGCGAATGTATTGTAATGCAAATCGCCGTCTCTGATTAAGAGAGCGCCGCAATCAAACTGCACATACATCCATTTGTGGAAATCGAATGCCAGTGAATCTGCACGTTCAATCCCTTTTGCAAGGTCAGCCCATGGTGCTTGTGCGATTTTTGTCCAGGCACCAAATGCACCATCAATATGTAGCCATATATTTTCCTTTGAACAAAAATCAGCCAAAGCATCGATATCATCGAACGCGCCGGTATTCACTGATCCTGCAGTACCGACAATTGCCAGGGGCAAGAACCCGTCTTGACGATCTTTTGCAATAGCAGTTCTTAAGAAACCTATATCCATCGGGCCGGACAGGCCAAGCGTCGGAATATCGACAATAGAGTCTGACCCATGCCCTAAAAGCTCCAGCGCTTTTGTGACGCATGAATGTGTCCCGGATCGGCAATAGAGTTTGACGTTGGGGGTATCGGCAATGCCTTTATGTCGAACCTTTGTTCCAAAAAGTTTTGCGCGGGCACAAGCCAGAGCCAGTATCGTAGCCTGAGAGGTTCCAACAGTTAAAAGACCGCTGGCAGTTTGAGGAAAGTCGAATATCTCCTTTGCCCATTCTATCACGCAGCGTTCAACATAGGTTGCGCCATGCTCACGCCCGCCGCAATTGCTGTTCATCGTGGCGGCAACAATCTCTGCAAGAAGGCCGCTTGTCAAACCTGTACCATGCACCCATCCAAAGAATTGCGGATGCGTGTTGCCCGTTGCGGTCGGTAGGATGGTTTTTGTGAGAAGATCGGCCACATCATCATAGCTTGCGCCGCTTTTAGGCAAAGCAGGCATTAAATCCTGTTTTGTGTGTGCATCAATCGGCCTCCATGGATGATCTTGACTGTGTTCCAAACGATCAATACAGGCCTCAAGCACTTTATGCGCTTGCTTGCGGTATTCATTCCAATCTTTTGGATCAAGGCTCATATAGTCTTTTAGGAAGCTTTGTTAAAATGGGCAAGGGCTTGAGACGTTTAAAAATGCGCCAGTTTCAGGATGCGTAAACCCTAAGCGCTCGGCATGCAGAAGTAAACGCTCTGCGGCATTGTAAGCATCCTGATGCGCATAAAAATCATCGCCTAAAATGGGATAACCCATTTCCTGCATATGAACCCGTAATTGATGGGTGCGTCCAGTCAGTGGTTTTAAGGCAACGCGTGTTGTATTGCCGAATCGTTCAATCACTGCCCAATCCGTTTGCGAAGGCTTGCCCTGCTCAAAATCAACAATTTGTCTCGGGCGTCTTTCCCAATCGCACCGTATCGGCAAATCGATACGCCCCGAATCACTCTCTGGAGAACCCCAGAGAATAGCAATATAAGATTTCTCAACTTTACGTTTTTCAAATTGCATACTCAAATGGCGGTGCGAATCAGCATGCATCGCCATAACCATAATGCCTGATGTATCCATATCAAGGCGATGAACAATACGTGCTGTTGGAAAGTCTTTGCAAACACGGCTTTCCAGGCAATCTTTATGCGTTTCCGGGCGTCCCGGGACACTTAAAAGCCCGGCGGGTTTGGAGACAACAATAATATCAGCATCTTGATGAACGATATCCAACCCTTCATCCAAAGGCGGTTTATAATTGTAACTTTGAGACATATTAGCTTATAGCGCTTACACGTTTCTAAAGCTATTCCAAATCGGTTGTTCGGATAATTTTTGGTTTAGGCGTTGAAAGTTCTCGAACCCCCCGACTCATATGCAGCGGATAATCAAAAACCGCGACAATACGATTTTCTTTTAAATCAATAATCCGCGTTTTGACTTCTATATTACGATTTGTTTTTCTCACGTAATTTCCTGTGATGATAAAAGCCGGTTTTTCTCCTGCTTTCAGGGATGGGCGTAAATAATTAGTATCAGATGTTGTGGTCACTTGCCCTAAATCAACGCGATATCCAAGCTGTGAGAGACGAATCCCTATTTGTTCAGGGATTAATTTTGCAATGGTTGTGGAAATTTCAGGGGTTTGCGTATCGGTTAGCGGTTCTGCTGTGATTAAATCGTTGCGACCGATATAAGTGTTGGCTTGTTGAATAAGAAAATCTGCAACTGCATAATTATGCGCCGCAAAATTGGGATCTTCTTCATTGATGATTTGATCGGCGGCGACAATGCCCGCTCCTACTAACGCATGTGTGCATCCGGTTAAAGCCAGAATAGATAAGGGAATGAGCACCCATTTTTGCATTAGCGCCAGACCTCGGCAATTTTTTGTGATAGAGGGAAGTAAAGCTGTGCATCTTGATAGCCATATAAAGGCAATTCATAAGGTTCTTCGACCAAAGGTGCAGACATACCATCAACCAGACCGATGATTTTAATCACCAATGTTTTATTGACAGCTTTGGGCGGTTCGGGGCGATCAATCTGCGGTTCATCATTGAGCGTGAAGCTGCGCATTCTATCCTTAAATTCGGGATCATAAACTGAAACAGCAATCTTGAAGCTTTCATCGCTGGGAATAGAGGCAAGCATCATATTTCTGGAACGAAACTCTTCGCGAAGTGCGTGATCCAGGCTTAGAGAAAATGCATTATCTATTTCAGGTGAAGAGAGAAAAACAGGCGTAGCGCCAATTGCCGAATCTGCCTGAAGGCGGTCAACAAGATCTGCAGCTACCATTTGCCATTTTTGGAGTATTTCAGCATTGGCATCACGCGTATAATCATAGCCGATATCCCAAGGCTTATCTGCAGGGGGTGATTTATACAAATCATGGTGATAGCTGTAACCTGAAGGGATGAATGTCGGATCCATCACAGTTTTACAGGCATTCAATGCTAATATTGCAGATGAAAGGCCGAGGATAACAAAAGATTTGCGCATAAGAGTAATTCCTGAACTAGATCAAATTATTGCCTATAGTGTAGCAAGAGTTCTTTGGATCGTACAGCCCTCTTATGGCGTTCTTGAAAAGGCTATTTTTCGCCCTTTTTGGGTTAACCATATCAGGCTTTTTCCTTTATCCGGGCCAATATGGATTTTTCTGTAAGCTAGCGCACCGCTGGAAATGTATTTTTTAACCAAACCAGCACCGTATTTCTGCACACAATCTTCAAACATTTGCGCTGATTCCTGAGATGAGAAATATGTTTCGAGAGTAAGAAAATCGGAGAGAATCATGAGATAGGTTCCTTTGCCTTAAATTTTTATCTTAAACGCATATTTTTTGATATTGATAATCATTCTCATTTTTATATAAGGCCTGTCACATGTCAACCTTTCTTATGTTTTTTACAGAATATTACAGTCGTCTTTCAGGTCACCGCTACTTTTATTAAGCCCTGAGCCTAGAAAAGTGAATTAAGCCTCTGATGCTTAATAAAGCTTTTGATAAGACTTGTATTTATTATTAGGCTCTACATATGAAATT
>CAWUJS010000024.1:0-24788 GCA_963922705.1 uncultured Alphaproteobacteria bacterium
TAGTGTTACCTATGTCTCAGGTATAAACTGTAACCCATGTATCCGGTATGGACCCCATGTTAGGAATGGCGCGCCCTGGAGGATTCGAACCTCCGGCCTTTGGCTCCGGAAACCAACGCTCTATCCGACTGAGCTAAGGGCGCTTTTGTAAGCCAACGAATTTTCAGCAACCAACGTCTGTAGATAGAATATGCCACGGGCATAAACCCGTGGTCATTCATGGAGTTTTGTTTTTTAAACAATGATATCGCCAGATGCATAAGCTGCGTCAACATCAAAATCAAAGATATTGTTAAGCTTAGCAAATGCTCTATCAGGATTAACATTATTTGGATCTACAATCTTAAGTTCTGAACCATCTGCGGTATTTGTCGATTCAAGGAAGTCGCTAATTGAATCCGTCAATGGATCAAAGCCCGTCAAGATTTCTGAAATATCAATTGCATCACCTTCGCTGGCGTTAAAATCAAAAATGGAGTCTAAAGACTTTAGGTCAGTGAATTTAAATATATCCGCGCCAAGGCCACCTGTTAAACTGTCTGCTCCCTTGCCTCCAACCAATACATCATTTCCTGCTCCGCCGTTAAGGTGATCCCTACCTTTACCGCCATGTAAATAATCATTGTCAGCACCACCCAATAAAGCATCGTTACCGTTGCCACCAAAAAGATTATCATCACCAGCTCCACCCAAAATGCGGTCATCACCAGCGCCACCATAAAGAATGGCATCGCTGTCAGCACCACCATCTATCCTATCATTACCTTTTCCGCCAAAAACAACGTCTGAGCCAGTACCGCCATTAATATTGTCATCATCTTTACCGCCGAAAAGATAATCATTATCGACGCCACCAAGAAGCTCATCCATGCCTTTCCCGCCCAGGATTAGATCTCCATCTAGGCCACCAATAAGCCTATCATCACCGAAACCGCCTACAATCAGATCCTGACCACCACTTCCATTCACCACATCGTCACCGCAGCCTACAAAAACTATATCGTCCCCAATTCCTGCATTAACTGTGTCATGTCCCCCTCCAGTAATAACAACTTGATTACCGCTGCCTGTATTGAGATCATCTTGTCCGTGTGAGCCAAAGATAAAATCATCAGCGGTGTAGGCATGTAGTATTTCATGCACAAATGCTGCTTTGATAGCTTTTTCTTTAGAATTTCTTATCCCACCATGTATCTTTAACAGGTCAATAAGGTCATTTATGTTTGTTGTAATACTCATATTCAAAAAATCCTTTAATCAGTTATAGTCATTCCATTTAAAAATCGGACAAATCTGCAAATCGCCGTTTTTTCAAAATGCTCCTCAAAGTATTGTTTATACGCTGTCGTCCCATTTTGAAAAAGCCGAACAATTTTCGTTGGGTGTCCGATTTTAAACTGTAACTACTATAAAACGCATTAAAAATACAATAAGTTGTATTTCATACGCTGTCTTAGCAACTTACTCTCAAAAAAGCAAAGAAAAAAGAAAGATTGCAATTGTATTTAGGCAATTGGTACAAAAGAGAAAATGCGGTTTTTATATTCTGGACTACATTGAAATACACTAAAGAAAACTAAAAAAAGCAAAAATCACAACTTAGTTAGTTTCTATGTAGTCTTGACTCTCAGCTGTCTCGACTTCGTCATCATCTTCTTGCACAAGCCAGGCGACAGATACAACATTCTCATCGTCATTGACCTTAAATATTGTGACGCCTTGTGCACTTCTACCTGTAGTACGGATAGTTTCTACAGGTGTACGGATAAGCTTCCCTTGATCGGTTACAAGCATGATTTGATGGCTATCTGTAACCGGGAAGGTAGCGACAACCTCACCGCCATTCTTTTTGGTCAGTGACATGTTAGCAACCCCCTGTCCGCCGCGCCCCGATGTCCGGTATTCATAGGCCGAAGTTCGTTTTCCAAAGCCTTTATTGGAGACGGTCAAAAGAATTTGTTCTTTACCAAGAAGTTCAGCAAATCGTTCAGGCGCAAGCTCCAACGCGGTATCTTCATATTCAAAATCGTCATCTTCGCTGCCAATAACTTGCGATGCAGCTTTCAGATAAGCACCACGCTCATCCGGCGTGATTTCAACATGCTTGAGAACAGACATTGAGATAACCTCATCGCCTTTTTCCTTAAGCTTTATCCCGCGTACACCTGTTGAATTTCGTCCGGCAAAAACACGGATATCGGTGACCGGAAAGCGGATAGCTTTCCCGAAGCGCGTAGCGAGCATCACATCGTCATCTTCCTCACAAATATGTACGGAAACGAGCTTTTCATCATCACCAAGCTTCATGGCAATCAGGCCATTCGAGCGAATATTGGCAAAATCAGAGAGCATATTGCGGCGTACCGTGCCGTGGCTTGTTGCAAACATAATGTTCTTGCCTTCAATCTCTTCGGGATCTTCAGGCATACGCATATAGACGCTCACATTTTCATCTTTTTCCAACGGCAGTAAGTTAATGATAGCCTTACCTTTGGATTGCGGGGTGCCCAGCGGCAATTGATAAACTTTCATCTTATGAACAATCCCGCGAGAGGTGAAAAAAAGCATTGGTGTGTGGGTGGAAGCGACAAAAAGATCAGACACAAAATCCTCATCTTTTGTACTCATCCCCGCGCGACCTTTACCGCCGCGGCGTTGCGCACGGTATGTATCCAGCGGCACACGTTTGACATAGCCGCCATGTGTAATAGTTACAACCATTTCCTCGCGCTGAATGAGGTCTTCCATATCCATTTCAAACTCTGCATCGCAAAGCTCTGTCCGGCGCGGCGTTCCAAATCTTTCTTTAACCTCTTGAAGCTCTTCAACAAGCACTTCAAGCATACGCTCACGATTAGCAAGAATTTCGAGGAATTCGGCTATACGATCTGTGATTTCTCTCAGCTCATCACCGATTTTATCACGCTCTAATCCGGTGAGGCGATGAAGACGAAGATCAAGAATAGCTTTGGCCTGTGCCTCGGACATTTGATATGTCCCATCATCATTTAACGGGTGTTCCGGATCATCAATCAGCTCAATCAACGGCGCAACATCGCCTGCCGGCCATGGTTTTGCCAGAAGCCCTTCCCGTGCCTCTTGCGGATTTGGCGCATTGCGAATGAGCGCGATAATCTCGTCAATATTGGCAACAGCAACAGCAAGCCCAGCCAAAACATGCGCACGCGCACGCGCTTTACCTAGCTCGTAAATCGTGCGGCGCGTGATAACTTCTTCGCGGAACTTCACAAACGCCTTAATCATATCGCGCAGCAACATCATTTGCGGTTTCCCGTTATGAAGCGCAACCATGTTACACGCAAAATTGGTTTGAAGGGCTGTATGCTTGAAAAGTTGATTAAGCACAACATCTGCAACCGCGTTTGTTTTTAGCTCAATCACAATACGTACGCCTTCGCGGTCTGATTCATCACGAACCTCAGCCATATCTTCGACAATTTTCTCGCGCCCGACTTCGCCGAGACGCTCAAGAAGCTTGCCTTTATTAACCTGATAAGGAACCTCGGTAACGATAATTGCCTCGCGCTTACCAACCTCTTCGATATGAGTTTTGGCACGCATAACAACGGAACCGTTACCGGTATGATAGGCTTTATAGATGCCGTTTTTGCCCATAATCTGAGCGCCGGTTGGGAAATCAGGCCCCGGAATAATCTCGGTAATTTCCTCGGTAGTAATATCAGGATTGCCAATCATCGCGACGCAAGCATCGATGACCTCAACAAGATTATGCGGCGGGATATTGGTTGCCATCCCAACAGCAATCCCCCCTGCCCCGTTCACCAGCAAATTTGGAATACGAGATGGCAGAACAGTCGGCTCATTTAAGCTTTCATCATAGTTTGGACGGAAATCGACGGTTTCTTTGTCAATATCCTGCAAGATTGTTTCCGCCGCCTTATCAAGGCGCGCTTCTGTGTAGCGCATCGCAGCCGGCGCATCACCATCCATGGAGCCGAAATTCCCTTGCCCGTCAATGAGCGGCAAGCGCAAGCTCCAGGGCTGCGCCATACGCACCATTGCATCATAGATCGCAGAATCGCCGTGCGGGTGATATTTACCCATTACATCCCCGACAATACGTGCAGATTTCTTGTAGGCTTTATCGGATGTATAGCCCCCCTCGCGCATAGCATAAAGTATCCGTCGGTGAACAGGTTTTAAACCATCACGCACATCCGGCAGGGCACGCGATACGATCACACTCATTGCATAATCGAGATAGCTTTGCTTCATCTCTTCTTCTAAAGAGATAGTCGGAAATTTTTCTGCTTCTGGCGTATTGGTTTCTTCGGTCATTCAGATACTTTGTAGGTTTTTTTATTTTTATTGGCCTGTCTTAAGACGTATTGCTGCGCGATCCAGCATTCTTACAATCTCAGGATATATAATGGCTGCGTAGTCGCCAAACTTTTCACTCGCTGATTGGGCTTCAGGCATGCTGTAATACCCAACCATAGCACGCAACTCTTCGACAGTAAATGTTTCTACATAAGCGTCTTCTGATATTTTTTCCAAGGCTTTGATGTTGAAAACGTTGCGCATGGCAATACGAAAACTATCACGTTCATTTTGCGGTCTTGTTTGCGCATATTGGGCAATAGCACCGTCAACCTGATCACGGACCGGACGTAGCTCATGCATTCTCTTTGCCAACGCCAGACGCTCATCATACGTTGGGTCACTGGCAACAGCATCGCCAGGGCTTTCTTCTTGCTTTCCATCTTGCGCTGATACATTCGGCGTTATAGCTGTCATTGCGAACACAAGCGACGCAATTCCAAAAAACACAAGAGGCAACCTATGGAAAAACCTTGTCACAACCAACCTCTTTTAAAACGGAATTTCATCTTCAAATTCAGGAGCGTTAGCAGGCTCAGATGACTCTGCCTGTGGCGGTGCGCCATTATCAAAACCACCTGTTTGATTATCTCTAAAGCCACCGCCTTGCGATGCTCCACCACCGCGAGAATCGAGCATCGTCAACTCTCCACGGTAAGGACGCAATGTGACCTCAGTTGAATAGCGATCATTTCCATTTTGATCTTGCCATTTGCGCGTTTCCAACTGCCCTTCAATATAAAGCTTCGAACCTTTCTTCACGTAGTTCTCAATGACTTTAATCAAGCCCTCATTTGTCACAGCAACACGATGCCACTCTGTCCTATCTTTCCGCTCACCAGTTTCCTTGTCTTTCCAGCTTTCCGATGTTGCGAGGGATAAATTAGCAACGCGACCACCATTCTGAAACGTCCTGATTTCCGGGTCATTCCCTACATTCCCGACTAAGATGACTTTATTAACGCTACCAGCCATGTTTTTACTCCTCATTTTAGTATTTATTTGTAAAGTAAAGTATAAAATTATGAATTGCAATGATAAAGCTGAAATTCGCTTTTTCATTGACTACTCTCAATATTAAGCCGTATCCTTAAAGTATAAGAAAGGTTGCTTCGTGTCTTTAAAAAAGTTTTTTCTCATAATAACAAGCGTGATTGCAGTTAGCATTCTGCCAAGCGCCTCTTATGCTGATATCTACCTAAGAAACGACAAATCTGCCACACAAGAAACTAAAGAACAAAGCCAGCCGGCTCAAACTGACGAAGAAAAAGCGCCAACCCCCATAGGCGTTATCCACGCCAGAGAGATTGCTAAAAATTGTTTGGAAGATCAATGGGAAAGTCCGCCTTGCTTACAAGCAATATCAAATAATAACCTTGTTATGCTTTCAAACTTTGGCGCCACCTTGCAAGAAGCAGGCAAGACCAGGGCAGCAGAAGACGTTAAACAAAAATGTGCCGCGTCAACTGCAGCAGCCCGTAAAACATTTCCAGCTAAAGCTATGAGAAGCGCCTTTGTGGAATGTGCGAATTTCATTCCTATTATTGCCGGTCAGACATCTCTTGCACCAGATCAATCACTGTTTCAGCTTATGGCTATTTCGATTCAGTGCCTTGATAAGGCTCCGGTATGCTCTCACATTGAAAGGGGCTTAAAGTCTTATAATCCTTAGGTTTTTTAAGCTTTTACCCGTTTTGAAAAACGTGCGCCTATCTTTTTGAGTTGTGGCATCATGGTAAAGATGATGAGCGTGATAATAAAAGCACCGCTCACCCAATCAAGAAATGTCAAATTTTCAATCAAAGATACGTTGCGTGCGATTTCTCCAACACCGGGTTCGATTTGATTGAGCTTTTCAGAGATGAGCAACATGTCATCAGGGCCGAGAGTGCTGAGACCATTTGTGAAATTGTATAAATTATTATTCATTGCAAAGCCTTTTATTTTTACGTCATACGCAAAATATATGCAAATATGACACCATCTAAAATCATTTGAAATCAATACATTAAAAACTACATACAGTTTCGTCGGCAATATTTGCAGGCAAATTATGACGTTGCCAAGACTAATTGCTCACCGCCAAATTCTATAGCAGCTCCTCCCGCGTCTAACATATAACCGGCTCCCCAGGCAGCATTATTAAAACCTGTTTGAAGTGCCGCACCAAAACCAGCCGCCGGAGCTGCAGCAAATGCAACAGCTGTACATGCTGCAACAGCAAGTGCTGCCCCTAAAAAAGCTTTTCTCAACATAGCTATTTTGCTTCCTGTAATTTGAAATTCTTTTAAAATTTAACAAATTATTAACAAAAACGCAAGCATTATATGAAAATTTATTCGGCGGCGATTTTTGTGGGCTTTTTCTCAAGCATAGGCTTTAGGTAATAACCCGTATAACTTTCTTTTACTTTGCAGACTTCTTCCGGTGTTCCGGTAGCAATGATTTGCCCGCCTTTATGTCCACCTTCCGGGCCGATATCGATGATATAATCTGCTGTTTTGATCACATCCAGATTATGCTCAATAACAATCACCGTATTCCCCTGATCCACTAATTTATGAAGCACCTCAAGCAATTTACGAACATCTTCAAAATGCAGCCCCGTTGTCGGCTCATCAAGAATATAGAGCGTTTTGCCCGTTGAACGCTTTGACAGTTCTTTGGATAGTTTAACCCGCTGCGCCTCTCCGCCGGAAAGGGTATTGGCTTGCTGTCCGACTTTTATATAGGTCAGGCCAACATCTTTAAGCGTTTCCATCTTGTCGCGGATGCTTGGCACGGCTTTGAAGAAATCAGCGGCTTCTTCAACGGTCATATCGAGCACATCGGCAATGGATTTATCTTTATATTTGATTTCCAGCGTCTCGCGGTTATAGCGTTTGCCGTTACAAGCTTCGCACTCAACATAAACATCGGGCAGGAAATGCATCTCGATTTTGATGACCCCGTCCCCTTTACAAGCCTCGCAACGCCCGCCTTTCACGTTAAAGGAAAAACGCCCGGGGCCATAGCCGCGTGCTTTAGCTTCCGGCAGGCCTGCATACCACTCACGGATAGGAGTGAATGCGCCTGTGTACGTGGCGGGGTTAGAGCGCGGGGTTCTGCCGATTGGGGATTGGTCGATATCAATGACTTTATCAACAAAAGCCAGCCCTTTGATCGCTTTATGCGGGAGTGGCTGTTCCTTTGATTTCATCAATGCGCGTGATGCGGCGCGGTATAGCGTATCAATCGTGAATGTTGATTTGCCCGAACCTGAAACCCCTGTCACGCACGTAAGCGTTCCGAGTGGAATTTTAGCGGAGACATTTTGTAAGTTGTTCCCCGAGGCTTCGATGATTTCAATACACCTCATGTCATTCCGAGGCGCTTGCGACGAGGAATCTCCCTTCTTATTTTGAGATTTCTCAGCCTTCGGCGTTCGAAATGACACTGATGGAGCGATGCGACGTTTGTCAGGAATAACAATCTCTTTACGCCCGCTCATATAGTCTGCAGTAAGAGAGTTTTTGGCCTTAAAAACGTCCTCGGGTGTACCTTGGGCAACCACTGTTCCACCATGCACACCTGCGCCAGGGCCCATATCAATCAAGTGATCTGCTGTGCGGATAGCATCTTCGTCATGCTCGACAACAATCACTGTGTTGCCCATATCACGCAAGCGCGTAAGTGTCTCTAAAAGGCGGTTATTGTCGCGCTGGTGGAGGCCAATAGAAGGCTCATCCAAAACATATAAAACACCCGTTAGCCCTGACCCGATTTGTGAGGCCAGACGGATACGCTGGCTTTCGCCGCCTGATAATGTGCCTGATGCGCGGGATAGATTGAGATAATCAAGGCCGACATTGCGCAAGAAAGTCAGGCGTTCATTGATTTCTTTCAGGATTTTTTCTGCGATTTGTTGTTGTTGTTTGTCAAGCGTGTCATTTATTTTGCTAAACCATTCACCGGCTTCTTCGATAGAATAAGCACCAACTTCGGAAATATGTTTCCCATCAATCTTCACTGCCAAAGCTTCGGGTTTCAGGCGATGCCCGTCGCAAGCTTCACAAGGGGCAGAAGCTTGATATTTGGAAAGTTCTTCGCGAGCAGAATTGCTATCGGTTTCTAATAATCTACGTTCTAACGATGGAATGACTCCCTCAAAAGGTTTGTTCGATTTCCATGTGCTATCCGATTTAGTGTTATAAGTAATTGGGATGATTTCATCGCCAGAGCCATGCAGGATGATTTCCTGATGCTTGCGGCTTAATTTATCCCACCGTTCAGCAGGGCTAAAGCCATAATGCCGTGCAACACCTTCGAGGGCTTGCATGTAAAAAGGCGCAAAGCTTTTCGACCATGGCTCAATCGCACCTTTTAAAAGGGATTTGGAGCCATCCGGTACAATCAGATTTTCATCCATATACATACGCTTGCCGAGGCCATCACAGACCGGACACGCACCGTGCGGGGAATTAAATGAAAACAGACGCGGTTCGATTTCCGGAATTGTAAAGCCGGAAACCGGACAAGCGTATTTCTCGCTAAATAACTCTTGTTCACCTGTAGTTGCATCCTCGGCAATGACAAGGCCGTCGGCGAGCCTTAGCGCCGTTTCAACGGAATCAGCCAGGCGGTTGCCCATGTCTTCGCGCACAACCAAGCGATCAACAACCACCTCGATATCATGTTTAATCTTTTTATCGAGGGCGGGTATTGCGTCGATTTCATACAAGGTTCCATCGACTTTTACGCGCTGAAAGCCTTTGGCTTGCAGGTCTTTGAATTCTTTGCGGTATTCGCCTTTGCGTCCGCGAACAATCGGCGCAAGGATGTAAAGTTTTGTTGAATCTCCCATCGCCATAATGCGATCAACAATCTCGCTGACGGTTTGCGATGTAATTGGCTTGCCCGTTGCCGGGGAATAAGGAACACCGACCCGCGCCCATAATAAGCGCATATAATCATAGATCTCGGTGACTGTTCCAACCGTTGAGCGTGGATTTTTACTCGTGGTTTTTTGTTCAATGGAAATCGCCGGAGATAGTCCTTCTATACTGTCGACATCCGGTTTTTGCATGAGTTCCAGAAATTGCCGCGCATATGCTGAAAGGCTCTCAACATAGCGCCGCTGCCCTTCCGCATAAATCGTATCAAAAGCCAGCGATGATTTCCCGCTGCCCGATAGCCCCGTAATTACGATCAACTGGTCACGCGGCATATCCACGTTGATATCTTTTAAATTATGTTCCCGCGCACCGCGAACGCTGATCTCTGTAAGCATATGGATACATATAGAGAAACTTACGCTAAAATCCAAGGCTGATTTGCATTTTAGATATTTAGGGTCTGGGCTTAGGCTCAGGTGGAGCGATAATTCCCGCAGAGACAACCAGCTTGACAGCCTCTTCGATGCTCATATCCAGATAAATGAGCTCATCCCTGGGAACAAAAAGCAAAAAACCAGAGGTCGGGTTTGGCGTTGTTGGAACAAAGACATTAATCGTTTCAGCTTGCGTATTCTGCTGCACCTCGCCTTCAGCCTTGCCACTTACGAATCCAATTGCGTAAACACCTTTACGAGGATATTCAAGCATTACAGCTTCTCGAAATGCGGAAGATTGACTGGCAGCTATGGTCTCGAAAATTTGCTTAATCGCACCGTAAATATTACGAATAACCGGCATACGGTCGAGAACATATTCATAAAGACGAATGATAAATCGCCCCATGAAGTTAGTCGCAAACCAACCAATGATAACAAAGAAAGCCAGAGCAATAATGAGGCCAAGCCCTGGTATTGTTGTCTCACCATAATAATCACTGTAAGCATTTTCCGGGATTAACCTAACGACATGCTTATCCATGAAGGTCAGAAAGACATAGGTCAAATACACCGTAATCGATATTGGTGCGGTCACAACAATGCCTGTTAAAAGATAGCGCCGCAAACGTGCCGCAATAGATTTTTTAACCGGCTGCTTTAGTTGCTTATCTTGTAGTTTTTCCATGGAATCTTTTTGATTACTTTTCATCATATTATCATGATATCGGTTCATGCAAAAAGCAATGGTATACAGCTAGGGTCTGGACCCTAGTTCGAAAAAAATTCATTGTTAGGGTCGATCACGCTCCCCGCGCTTCAAAATCAATGCGTGGATCGACGAGGACATAAACCACATCACGCACCAAAGTCATTACGAGCCCGATCAGCGCATAAATGTAGAGCGTGCCAAGCACCACCGGATAATCCCTGTTAATCACGCTTTCATAACCCAACAGCCCAAGCCCATCGAGGCTAAAAATCACTTCAATTAAAAGTGAGCCAGTAAAGAAAATCGAGATAAAAGCCGCTGGAAACCCTGCAATCACGATCAGCATGGCATTCCTGAAAACATGCCCGTAGAGCACTTGTTTTTCTTGTAATCCCTTGCTGCGCGCGGTCAGAACATATTGCTTGTTAATCTCCTCCAAAAATGAGTTTTTTGTCAAAAGCGTGAGCGATGCAAACCCGCTTACCACCATCGCCGCGACGGGCAGCACTAAATGCCAGGCATAATCAAGGATTTGCTGTATAAAGCTCATCTCCTCAAACCCGTCAGAGGTGAGCCCGCGCAGCGGGAAAATATCGAAATATCGCCCGCCAGCAAATAAAACGATCAGCAAAATTGCAAACATAAAGCTTGGGATTGCATAGCCGATAAAAACAGCCGCAGATGTCCAGATATCAAAGGCTTCTCCATCTTTGACGGCTTTCTTTATGCCCAAAGGGATAGAGATCAGATAGATAATAAGCGTTGACCAAAGCCCCAGCGAAATCGAGACTGGCATTTTTTCTAGCACTAGCTCTCCAACACCAATATCGCGATAATAGCTCTCGCCCAGATCAAACCGTGCATAGTTTTTGAGCATAATAAAAAACCGCTCATGCGCTGGTTTATCAAACCCGTAAAGTGCTTCTAATTCAGCAATAAATTCCGGATCAAGCCCCTGCGCCCCGCGATATTTGCTGGATTGCCCGGTACTCATTGCAGCAGAAGCGCCGATGCTCTCCCCGCCGGATGTGCCGCCAATGCGCGCTGTTGCTTCGGTGCCGTGACCCTGGAGTTCTGCAATCATGCGCTCTACGGGGCCGCCGGGGACAAATTGTACGATGACAAAGGATACCAGCAAGATCCCAAGCAATGTTGGGATCATCAAAAGCAGGCGTTTAAGGATATATGAGGCCATAGATTAAGGTTTAATGTTCCAGTCCTGAACAGTCCAGCCTTCAGAAGAATGTTTCAACAGCCCAAGCGCCCCTGTTGATAGTTTTATGTTATGTTCGTTGCGGAATGCTTCAAAATCCCCGGTGATGTAGGGGGCAAAACGCGCTATGCCGTTTGAGGTGACAACAAGAACAGTCTCATCACTTTTGAGGGTGTCATCCCATAAAGAACTAGATCCCCGCGAAAGCGGGGATGACAGTATTGGTTGGCCTGTTATCTGCTCTGCAAAATTATGCCAGGATTTTATAACTTTATCCGGATCAACATCCCACCCATCCGGCACTTTTGCATGCGCATCCCAGTCAAGAATGGCTTGCTCGCCAATCCGCGCAATAACATCGGCCTCTTTTTTATTCTCATCAGGCCCGTAATCAATTTCATTAAATATATCAAGCTGATGAACGGGATTGCTAATACCAATTTCATGAATGGCAAGCGCTGCTGTTTTTATTGTACGTTGCAAAGTTGATGTATAAACAACATCTGGTACCATATTGTTTTCACACAGATATCTGCCAATCCTTTTTGCCTGCTCTTCGCCCTTTTCGACCAACGGCAAATCTGTGCGTGCACCCACTCGTGTTGGTGTCTCATGAGGAGCGAAAGTATTGCCGTGCCTTGCAATGATTAATGTTGTCATAACTTTACCCTTGAGCCTATCATTTAAAGCTGTGAGGCATCAGCAAGTTTTTTATGCCCTGCAGTTGGGTACACTTCAACTTTGCAATAAAAGCCTCTTGTAACTAGCGCTTTACATCGGTTGTAGGCGTCATCAATATTTGCGCTGCCCAAGCCCACGCGTAGCGCATGTTGCCCTGTTTTAGGGAGAGCATAACTCTGTGATGGCGGGACGTACAGGTGCGTGTCGGTTAGAATTTGAGCATATCTTGTCTTTAACCGATACCACATAAAGGATGTGAGAAGACGTGATTGATATTGCCCCAAATTCAGTGCAATTTTGTAATCATTATTATCAAAATCAATATGCGGATGATAGGCCTTGTAATCATCCAGATCCGCTAAAATAGCCGTTGGAATGTCTGGTTTACCCATTTCCAAAAAGATATCATTTCCAAAAATCGTTGTGCCATCATATCCGACTTCAACAAATTGTGGGCGTGGTCTGCGTACGTCTTCCGGCAGTCCTGCATCAGCAACAACCAGAGCATAACGCCCCGGTGGAACAAGTGAAAATAAATAAAACCCATCAGGGCCAGCACGGGTTTTTTGTTCTATTTTTCCATCTTCATTATGGAGATGGAGCGTAATATTGCGAAGTGCAGCACTCGAGCCGTCAGAGGCACGGCCATAGATTGTACCATCAATTTCACCGGAATTATGGATGGGGATATCAACGCGTGCATTCGTTCCTGTACGCGGCATAATCGAAACCCCCTTATCCCCGGGAATCCAGAAGGGATCTTCCAGGCTGCCCACCTCAACATAAACATCAGTAATAACATTGGGCCGCAAAGCAGACAGGAAGGCAATGCCATTCTCATCAGTATTTGCACCTCCGCCATTTTGCGGCGCAAGCACACGCGCATCTTCAATCGGCTCATCTTCACCATTGAATATTTTGTCACCGTTTTTATCAAGAAACACAAAGACGTTAATTGTTCCGTTTCCCGTTACAAAATCACGCGTAAAAACAAATTCGCCTGGGTCAGGGTTGCGCGTAACACCAAAGCGTGTGTTCACAGTCGCTTCAATATTGCCAGTGTTATCATAGCGAACGCGCGGCGTAATCGTAACTGTTTCAGGGCGCCAATTTAGCTGTCCGGATAAACGAGAAATATTATCTTCCAAAGTGTATCCATACTCAAGCTGGCTTTCTAAATCAGGACTAATACGGCGGCGCCATGATGCAAACAACCCTTCAAGATTGCTTTCCGGTCGAATGTTATAATTAGCCGTACCCCTAAAGCTGTTTTTACCAGAAGAACCTGTGATTGATGTTTCGCTATCAAATTGCTCATTGGCAAAAGCTGTTCCGTCATTATAAAGAAGGGACTGGTTAAATCCAAAATTCTTATAAGTCGTATTAAAATTAAGACGGCCTGAATATGTAGCATTGCCCTCTGAATTCGCACCATAAGAAAAAGATGATGCATAACGTGGGCGATCCCCAATTTTTAATGGAAAAGGTCCTTCCAGAGCATAACGGTTAGAAAAAACCTGAACAGCTCTATCGGATTGACCAGGATTAAAATTATCTGTTGCAAGCTCTAAATCACTACGAAAGTTATGTGAGCCAAACTGTCTTGTTGCTACAAATTCTGCTGCAAGCTCTGCTTGCTCATCTGTTGCCACCGTTGCATTGAATAATGTTCCATCATAAGACGTTGAAATTCCTGCGCTTGCATATGTTTTATTTGCATTGTTTTCTGAACGATGCCGCGCACCTAAACGTAACGCCGTATTCGCTGTTAACGGTGTTTCAAGAAAGCCGGCAAAATGGAGTGTATTGGCATCGGGATCAATACTATCAAATTTATCATAGAAATTACGGTTTTGAACCGAGAGAGATACGTCATAAATGTTGCCATCTTCAGCTTCTCTATTTTGATCAAAAGGAACACTCAGCGTTTCTTCGCGCACCTCGCCTTGCGGCCCGTAAGCAACAACACGAAAAGAGTTCAGGTTAGAAAAAAGCCTGATGTTATCAAAAGAGTAAAAGCCGCTATCATCTGTTTCAGCGAATGCAAGCAACGAATTATCGCGGTATAATTCAACATCCCATCCGGGAAAAATATAGCCGCTAATTTGCGTTGAAGGCAGGTTTTGGCGCGATAATAAATCAGCATTTGTAATCCTGATACCCGTTTCCGGAGGGGCATTACCAATAATCGGTATACGGGTCGGTTGCACATCCCCTACTTCAAACCTGCGTGCTTTCAGGTCGCCTAATAACTCAGGATTAGCTGATTCCTGCAAATATGTCGCCCTGACATTGGTAAGCTGGTCTTCATCATTTGCGGAAAGGCTGGTTGCCAAGGTTCCATACGCAAATTCCCCGGCTGTTCTGATGTTCAAAAATCTATTTGTCTCGGATTCTCCGCTTTCCGGCCTCCTATAGTTTGTACGTGTGCTCACATCAATTTGCGGAAAAGATATAAGATCATACTCATCATCTCCACGCGGCAAAGTAACAGGCTTTTCACTCTCATTGCGCTTTTTAAGTTTTCGCCGCGCAATGCGCTCCATGATCGGAAGGGGGGGATCAGCATCCAAATGGACAAGCTGCGAGCCAATATCTGGCTTTAATTCCAGTCCAAACCAGACTTGCGCAGATTGTAATGTCACATAGATATCATCCCCTTTTTGAATCATATCGCGCTCAAATACTTTATATTCCTGGCCGTTTGCAACAACCAGTGCCGCATCAATATCCATGCTAAAAAGACGATTTTCCCGTATATACCAACCTGAATAAATGCGCGTTTCGGGATTATATTTAATCGGAAAACTCAGAAGACTGAATAGGTCATTTAAAGACAGATATATCTGACGATTTTGAATTTCTGCAAAAATGCTACCTTCAAGATCTGTTGCATCTTTTAAGCGAACCGCCAGAATAAGAATTTCACCATCAGGCAGTCCACGCAGATCAATGCGGTTATCTTCTATGCCTGTATTTTCAAGAAAAGCTCCTGCACGCGCATAGCCAAGCCGCATTCTTTTGACAAAGTCTTGCAATACCGATTTTTGCAAAAACGTTTTATTTTGCAACGTTTCAGATGCGTATGCGGAATCAAAAGCATATAAAGACATGCAACATGAGAGAAGCTGTAGCAATTTTGCATTGATTCGAGAGGGCATAAAAACTGAAATCGCGATTCATTAAAGGTAAAATATAAACGCAATACCCAATCTAAGCATATTCACAAGTTTCTAACAATCAAAATACTGCAATATGACCAGCAAATGTTAGATTTTATACAAATTTAAGAAATTTCTTGTTTGTTTCTTATTGAATTAAGAATGATTTAATCATTTTCTTGTGATAATGTTTATAGAGGTAAGATTGAATTGGGATCATGATTTTATCTTTGTTGAGTAACTTAGGAAAAGCTTTCAACATGTCTTGAAGACAAAAACTTAAAAGGAGAAACCTACCATGAACTTTTCTACAATTAAAAAACTGAGCGTGACGAGTGCAGTAGCACTAGCACTTGGATTCGGCAGTATGCATGCGCATGCGCAAAGCGTGGCTGTTGGTACAACATTTACAACTGCCGCCGCCCTGGCTGTAACAGACGTTGCAGACATGGCTTTTGGAACATACGCCATTAACGTATCAGGTGGTGATACCCTAGCATTAACGATAGTAGGCGCAACCGCTACTGGTACAGCGGCGGCGACTACTTGTACCGGTGCAGTTGATCCTGGGTCAACATGTACGGAAGTTACCGCTCCTGCAACCACAGGCGGTGTTAACGTTGACGTGCCAGTTAACGGGACGGTTGTGCAAATCTCTGGAAGCGTAACAACAGACTTCGCGGATGCAAACCTTTCTCTAGGGACACTAACATATACACACGGTGCGGTTTCGGGCGGCGCGTTACCAACAGCCTTTGATGGTACAACAGTGACTATCGCAGCAGCAGCTACACCTGAATTTGTAGGGCTTGGTGGAACGCTATCCATTACTGGCAACCCTGCAGCGGCTACAACTTTCAACGATGCTGAAGTTACCTTTAACGTATCTTACTAAGCCGTAAGATCAGAAATATTTTTCAAAGATAAAAAGGCGGCCTGCTAAAGCCGCCTTTTGTAAATTTTTTGAATTTTTAGATGACAGTTTTCAAATTATGATGTAAATCTTTCTGAAATTTTGGTCAGCCGCGGTAGCTCAGTGGTAGAGCGCGTCATTGGTAAATAAAATTGCCTGCTCACTTGGAAACAAATGAGATTAAACTGTTCAAATTCGGGGAAACCTTTTACATGGCAATCCCGAGCTAAGCCCCTAAAGGGGGAAAGTGTAGAGACTAGATGGACAGCATCTAAGGCCCGCAAGGCTACGATGAAGGGATAGTCCAGACTACAAACACAAAAAAAGTGGCAGCGAAAGCTGTAGTAGTAAGAATGACGAGGCCGAGAGTTCAATTCTCTCTCGTGGCACCATTTGCATAACGAAAATCGATTTCTAAAGTTTTTTCATCTCACGAAACCCTTAGTTTCCAAGCCTTTCAGAAGAAAAGCCCTGAGACTCCACCCTTCTGAAAATAGCCGATTTTTGGCCCAATTTTGTCTCTAAACGCCGATTTTTCTCTTTCGAATGATTTGATTTTTAGACCATTTAGCCTCACCCTAATAATATTACTCAATTTCATTTTTGTTCATAAACTCACTTTTTGTTCTTTATTTAATTTTTAATTTTGCTAGATGTTTAGTCCCACGGTGTGGTGAAGTGGGTTGATTTTAATGGCTTTTTCATGCGTGATTTTTGTTCGCACCAAAATAAAAGATAAAAACAGGGTAACTTGAGTAAAAACCAGCACAAAAAATATAAGTTATTGATTTTAAATACAAAAAAAGGAGGAAATTTTCGTTTTGTCAACTGCGCAGCACCATTTTGTTTTTTTGATCCTGAAGATCCACGCGTACATGGCGATTGCATTTGGATTTAAGAGCCCGATTTTTAATACAATACCTTCATCCCCGCGGCGAAGCAAACCAAAGGTTTTCTATTGCCAACACCTCCAACATAACGCTCGTCCACTTCGATTTAATTTAGGCTCAGGACCTATAAAAAAATAATATCTTTCTCGCAAAAATAGGAACCTGCTATAGTCGTTTGAGTTTAAAACCGGACACGCATCGATGCCGAAGGCAGGACGCAGGCGAAGCGAAGCCAATATCGTTCGGCTTTTTCAAAATGGAACAAATATATACTACAGGAAAACAACACAGGTGTTAAAGAATGATAGAAACCATTAAATCAATTCAAAAACGCGATCCGGCCAGCCCGACATTTCTGGAGGTTTTTTTCGCTTACAATGGTTTTCATGCGCTTGTCTGGCATAAACTTTCAAATCAGCTTTGGAAATTCAAGCTCTTTGCACTAGCAAGGTTTTTCTCAAATATTGGACGCATGCTAACCGGTATAGAAATCCACCCTGAAGCAAACATCGGAAAACGTCTCTTTATTGACCACGGCACAGGTGTCGTTATAGGACAAACTGCTATAATACGTAATGACGTTACCATTTATCATGGCGTTACACTGGGCGGCGTAGGACGCGCCGATGATGTAAGCGGTAAGCGGCACCCGACTATTGAGGATGGTGCAATGATTGGTTCCGGCGCACAAGTGCTTGGTAATATAGTAATCGGTAAAGGGGCGCGGATCGGTTCCAACTCTGTCGTTACCAATGACATCCCTGATGGCTGTACGGCAATTGGCATTCCCGCCCGTGTCATCAGTAAGTGCGACGGGATAGAACGCGGCTATGGCCTTCCTTCACGCAAAGAGATTGATAATTTTGCCAACACGCTTGATGGTGTTATGGTCGATATTGAACGTATCAAACAAAAATTAGGTCTTGAGAGTAAGCACGATTCCGATGCCACCGCAAGCGCGTCCGCATGGCAGCGCGGTGAGGAAGATGACAATGCGTTAGAGTGAGAATGACTGTAAACAGCTATTCACAACGGTACAACACTCATTACTCATTGATGCTTCACAAAGCTATTGCGTTACAAGACACGCGCCGGGAGCTTTCGCCTTAATAGATGTGCAAATCTTTGTCGCGCTGTCTTTGGCCATTGGTCCGGCCTGAATGCGGAAGAACACACCGCGGGAACCAAGGTCAGCCCGTTCTACGCGGTATTTTGTACCTGATAGCTCTGCCGGATATTTTTTGCTCAACTTTGCCCACTCACTTCCTGCCGCCGCCGCATCCTTGATACTTGCGAGCTGAACGAAATGTGATCCGGGGCGAATGTCAAACCCGCCAGCTGCAGGCTCAACCGCCGCCGCTTTTTTTGCTGGTTCGGGGTTAACTTTGGCGATAACAGCCTCTTGTGGCGCATCTTTTTTCTCTAATGCTTCGCGCGCAAACTCGATTGTATCCGGTGATGACCCGGGCTTAAAGAGAGTTTCTGGCTTTTCAAGCGGTGTGTTGATTGGCGGCACAGGCTGCTCTTCTTGCGCTTGCGGCATTTGAGGTTCTTGCAATTCACGCTCAAGCCTGCGGTTGACTTCCGCTTTTGCGATCACCGCATCAAGCGTCTCTCCACTGCTATCTTGCGGAATGCGCTGGACGCCTGTTGCCTGCTCAATGAGGGAGGTCGTATCCATTGCAGAACGGCGTGCCTCGGATTCCTGAATAATGCGCTCTGCCTCTGCTGCGAAAGCTTCCAGGCGGTCTACGGGCTCTTCTTCTGCGAGTAAGTTCTCAATATTTGTGACTTCCTGCGCATTTGGGTTCCTTAAGGATGAATAGACAGTGCTATCTTGAAACGGGACATTCATACCGCCGCGATCTGTTGGCAATTCTTTAAATGCCATGGTTTCTGCCTGTATAACCGGGATATCTGCTGCCTCTTCAGAAGATGGGTAGCTTGCGATGATCACAGCAGCGAAAGCAGCACCGCTTAATAACAGCACAGCCGTTGCAAAGATCGGATTTTTGAGTTTACTTTGAATGGCACCCAATATTTTATTCTGGGATGCGTTGTAATTGTCGTAGTTGAAATTGTCATAGTTACTCTTGTTCATCGCTCAAACCTTTGCTGAATGTCTAAAATCTAATTCATGTTATTATTAGCGCAAATCCCAGTAGAGATCAAAAAGTCTCTCATGTTCTCTGATCGCATAGCGATCTGTCATTCCCGCAATATAGTCACAGACAATACGGGCGCGTATCTGTTCATTATCAACGCCTCCGGCGCTTTTAACGCGCTCTTGCCAGTTATCAGGAAGGACTTTATAATTTTTCGTAAAAGCTGTGAATAAATCTGTAATAATTTTTTCAACCTTTAAATGAATACGTTCAATCGTGTAATGACGGTACATGCGGTCAAATAGAAATGCACGCAACTCATCGACTTGCCGACGCATATCATCACTGAAAACAACCATTTGATGCCCGGCGGCGCGGATATCCTCGGCGCTTTGTGGGTTTAAATCATGCAGTCTTGATTCGCTTGTACGCAGAACATCATTGACCATCGCACCGATCATTTTACGGATTGTCTCATTCACCATATAACGCTCGGACAGTGCGCCATATTCTTTACGGACATCCTGCATGACCTTTGCCAATAATGGCACGTCTTCCAGTTCTTTAAGTGTAAATAATCCGGCGCGAAGACCGTCCTCAACATCGTGATTATTATAGGCAATATCATCGGAAATGGCGGCGACTTGAGCCTCTACGGACGCATAGGATTCCAGCTCCAGATCTATCTGATCCTGTAATTCCCGCACGGCGATATGCACCTCACCCAAATCATTCGGACCGTAAAGAGGGCCGTTATGTTTGACAACTCCCTCAAGGGTTTCCCATGTCAGGTTCAAGCCATTCCAGTTCGGGTATTTACGCTCTAAGGTTGTCAGCACCCGCAAAGATTGATCATTATGCTCAAACCCGCCATAAGGTTCCATGCATTTGGAAAGATAATCCTCGCCGATATGGGCAAAGGGTGTGTGCCCCAGATCATGCGCCAATGCAATTCCTTCGGCCAAGTCTTCATTGACCATTAATTCGCGTGCAATGGATCGGGTAATTTGCGCGACCTCCAACGTATGCGTCAGGCGCGTTCTGAAATGGTCGCCTTCATCGTACACAAAGACCTGGGTTTTGTATTTAAGGCGGCGAAATGCGCTGGCATGAATAATCCTGTCACGGTCGCGTTGAAAGGCATTGCGATGCTCGCTCGTCGGCTCATCATACACCCGGCCGCGCGAGTTTTCCGGCACGCAAGCATATTTTGCCAAAGGCAGGGCGCAATAATTATAGGATGGTTGTGCAATTTGGGGTTTGCTCATATCACTCTCAAGGCTATATAATAAGATATGAGCTTAACGATTGATGAGAGCGCAGTAAAGCGCATTAAAACCTTACGCGAACAGCAACGTAAAAACGCCTTGATGTTGCGCGTCACCGTTGAAGGCGGCGGCTGTTCCGGGTTTCAATACAAATTGGAGTTGACCGAAGATAAAACCGATAAAGACGAAATATTTGAAGGGGCGGTTGTCACCGATGATATCTCCCTGCCATTTCTTGACGGGTCAGTGATTAAGTTCGAGCAAGGGATGATCGGATCGGAATTTAAAATCGAAAATCCGAACGCCGTTTCCGGTTGTGGTTGCGGGACGAGTTTCTCGGTTTAAGGCGACCGATCAGAATGGCCAATGTCAATGACTTGCTCAATATCCTCAACCCATATAATACCGTCACCCGGCCTTCCTGTCTTTGCAACGTCTTGAATGGTTTTTGTCACTTGGTCAACGGCTTGACCAGGGACAACGATTTCAATCTGAACTTTGGGTAAAAAATCTGTTACATAGTGCTCCCCTTTACTCGATTGAGGATAACCACCTGTGACCCTATCCAACATCGTTAATTGTTCGTAACCCTTTTTCTGCAAAGCATCTCTCACGTTATCAGCTTTAAAAGGCTTAATAACCGTCGTTACTTTTTTCCACTGCTTTTCCATATCGCTCATCGCTCAATCCTTTTTGCGTCTATATACTCTTTTAAAACAAAATTTCTTCATGCATGATGCATATAAATTTGAATCGCTTATAAGCATACCTTTAATTTATGTCAATGAAAATAGCCTCCTGGAATGTAAACTCAATCAAAGCCCGCAAAGAATATGTCTTGCAATATCTTCAGGACAAAAGTCTTGATGTTTTAATGGTGCAGGAATTAAAGGGGCTGGAATTTCCTGCCGAGGATTTTGCGGCAATTGGGTACGAGACGGCTGCGGTGACACAAAAAGCCTATAACGGTGTGGCGGTTTTTTCGAAAAAGCCAATCACTGTCATTCTTGATCAGCTTCCCGGAGATGAAACCGATGAGCAGGCGCGCTATATTGAGTTTGAGACAAACGGCTTACGGTTGATCAATATTTATTTGCCAAATGGGAACCCTGTAGGGACGGAGAAATTCACCTATAAGCTTGCCTGGATGGCGCGCCTAAGAGAAAGGCTTAAGGAGTTGAAAGATAACAATATTCCATTTGCCATTGGTGGGGATTTCAACATTATTCCAGAGGATAAAGACTGTCATAATCCAAAAGCTTGGGCAGGGGATGCGCTTAAGCAGCCTGAATCCATTGCTGCCTATCGTGCGCTTATAAATTTAGGGCTAAACGAAGCGTATCGTATATACAATAAATCACCCGGGGAATATACGTTTTGGGACTATCAGGCCGGCGCATGGCAAAAAGATAACGGCATTCGGATTGATCATTTTTTACTGTCCCCCGAAATTGCAGACCGCATTCAAAATTGCACAATTGATAAAACGCCGCGCGGCTGGGAAAGACCCTCTGATCATACCCCTATAATGATCGAGATTGCGGCATGAGGTGGCTAGCTGTAATTTTGCTTGTGAGCGCATGCGCAGGTGGCGGCTTTGACGGCCTTAATCATTATTTTCAAAAAAAAGGCATAACCCCGCCAAACCAAACAGAATTTCAGTCATGCCGAGCCTATGGGTGTCAAAAAATCGATACGATAGCACTTACCAAAAAAGAGTGGAAACTGATTGAAAAGCCGTTTCGCACGCGATCAAAATCCTCGGAGGAAGAGCGAGAAAAAATCGCGCAAGCCATCGCTTCTTTTGAACAGATTGTCGGCGAAATTAATGGCACATCCGAAGATGTCCGTGGCACATTTCAACAAACCGGGCATTGGCAACAAGACTGCGTTGATGAAAGCACAAATACGAGTATTTACCTTAAGGTGTTAGAGGCACGTGAAAATCTTACGTTCCATACGGTATCCGTGCCGCAATCACGTGTTCCGTTTATGCGGTGGCCGCATCAGAGCGCGGTTATTACAGAAAATGAAACGGGGCAAAAATATGCCGTTGATTCGTGGTTTCACGATAACGGGCATCCGCCGGAAATTATAGCGTTTGAGCTTTGGAAACGCGGCTGGAAACCGAATAAAGCTCCAGATAAAGACAGTGATTTATGATTTTAGTCATGGTATCTTGATTCTTATACGTTTAATATTTTTCAAAAAGTTTTGTCATGATAACTAAAGCCTTAAAATTATCCCTCATCGCCCTTACTTTAGGAGCCTGCACAGCGCCTACCGCTTTACGTGAAGAAGTCGCCATGCGCATTGCCTCACCCGCCTGGATGGTCAAACGCCCAATTGATACCGGCCCGTTTGTCCTGACCGCTTTTGAGCGTATGCATGAACGCGGTGATTCGGTCACAATTTATATTGAAGGGGACGGAACAGCCGACCGTGGTGGCACAAATGGAGACACGCCTGATCCAACCCCTGTTAACCCCGTTGCTCTGCATCTGGCGGCGATGGATAAATCGGAAAATATCGCTTATATTGCACGCCCATGCCAATATGAGCATATCAGCCATTATGCGCACCGTATCGGTCACAAAGATGATTGCTCTATCCTGTATTGGAATGAAAAGCGTTTTGATGCCAAGGTTATAACGGCTTATAATGCGGCGCTTGACAATATTCATCGTCAATATGGCACAGATGGCGTTCACCTTGTCGGTTATGATGGCGGCGGTGCCATTGCGGCGATTTTAGCGGCAAAGCGCGATGATGTTTTATCCTTGCGGACAGTCGCAGGCAATCTGGATCATGATGCGCAGAGCGTGTATTTAGGCCTGCCGCCTATGCATGAATCCTTAAATGCGATTGACTTTGCGGATGAGCTTAGACATGTCCCGCAACATCACTTTATCGGTGGACAGGATGAAACGGTTAAGCCAGCGGTTCTGCATAGCTATCTTCAAGCCATTGGCGATACGCCTTGTGTCAAATATACCATGGTGCAAGAAGCGGAGCATGCACGTGGCTGGGTTGAAAAATGGCCGGAGTTTTTGAAAGCCGACATGCCGGTATGTGAAAAACCTGTGCAGGATTTTGAACCGCTGGATATTCCAGAGCCTATCTTTGTTCCGCGTATGAGCGGCGATAAAAAATAAAGCGGCTTTAGCGGTTCTTAATCTAAAATTACAGTGACATGGTTAATTCGGTGTACAAGGGTTAGCTTCTGTGTGTGGATGCTCAGCATCGGGAGAATATGTATGTTCCGGCGGGCTCATGCGTATATGGTCAATACCAACATCAATTATCTCTTCAACATAACAGACAGCGTTTCCAGTGACCTTAGAATCTTTGATGGCAGATTTTAGATATGTGTTCATTGCGCTATCATCAAAATCCCCTTCCTCTATCAGGAGAACTTACTGATAGTGGCCATAGGCAGACACATCTGTGCAACAGTCGAGAGCAAAACCCTTACCCGAGGCTGATGCTTTCAGGAGCTCATTTACTTCAAGGCCTGTAAATACAGGAATTGCTGCGAATGTTTTTCTTTCCAGATCAGGAGCCACATCACTAACATCAATATAGTAAATTTCACCTTCATTGATGTCATCATCATCTGGTTTATTCTCTTGTCCCTCTGCACAAAAGCGTCTGTATGTTTTCATGTTTTTTACCTTGTTTACTGTTGATGCATTTAACATACATCACTAAGCAAGGGCATGCAAGTTTTTTTATGGATATTGCGCTCAAGCTATAGAAGGCTATAACATTTTCAGTTTAAACGTTATAGCATCCTTTGTGGGTAATAAACCCCAGCTGTATTCACGAACAAGCAAACGCGATCCACATGCGAATTTGCAATACAAACTCTGCAAAATAGGCATATTTTGCTACAAATAAGTCATTGACATATCGCAAGGTCACGTCTATTGTCTGCCTCATGGCAAAAGCAAGCGCAATAATATCCCCCTTAAAAAAGGCATTCGGCTGGAGCCAGTCCCCTGCGATAGAGCAGGTTAATAGCCCGGCGATCGTAACAAGTACAACGCTTGATGTGCAGAGCATTGCAGATTCGATCGCCCTACCCAAGGGCATTACAAAGAACAAAAAGGGCTGGGGACCTTTGGATGTCAGAGTTAGCGGCTATAACCATAAAGAATACGGAATAAATCACG
>CAWUJS010000025.1:0-24684 GCA_963922705.1 uncultured Alphaproteobacteria bacterium
GTCATTTGATCCCATGCTGTTTCAAGCAGGGATTTGATTCCCTTCCATGTCAGGTTTAGTTTTGCAATTTGTGATGACAGCCAATCAAAAGCTTCTTGTAAAGCGCCAGACTCTCTGAGCTTATCAAACAATGCTGTGCCGCCCGGTATTAATCCCAACAAGCCGCCGACTAAATTCATGGCGGTTCGCGGCACTGACTCTCCGAGTAATGGGTTATACCCAACCAGAACCGTAATTAATGTGTAGCCGGGAACTTGGCGCGCATATTTATTAAGCTTTTCCCCGAGCCACCCGCCCTGCACTTTTGTAGACGTTTGCGTGACGTTTGGTTTTCTTGCGACATGGGTGCTAACAGATTTAGGCGCGGCAGGTACAGATGCCGATGTGGCGCGGCGGCGCACACCGCCGCCTTGCTGGAGTACATGGGTTAGCTCATGCGCAAGTAAAAAGCGACCTTCCTGCGTATCTGGCTGAAAGCGACCGGATGAGAAGAAAATATGATTGCCGACAACAAAGGCTTTTGCGCCGATTTGTTTACAGAGGTGATCGGCTTTTTTGTCTGTGTGAATTTTGACATTCGAAAAATCTGCGCCAAAACGGTTTTCCATGAAAGCTTTTGTTTTTGCAGGTAAAGGCTGACCACCGGACTTTGCGGCTTTTACATCCGCTTCGAAATCAGGAGAAGCCGCTTCGGCTTTTTCCTGAACAGGTGATTTTTCAGGTTCAGACTGCGCTTCGTCTTCCCTGGATTGCACGGCCTCATCCTCTTTGCTTTGCGCTTGCTCATCCGGACTTTTCTGCACCTCTTCTGTGGCCTGAGCTTGCTCATCTTCGGCTTTTTGAGCCTCCTCAGGAGAAGCCTGCGCCTGTTCATCCGGTGATCGCTGGGCCTTTTCTCCACCACTATCTTTAGCGCCATCTTTGAACACAGATGCAGCCTTTGCATCAATATCCTCTTGTGATTCAGCTTCTTCTTTTGGTGCCGTGTCTTTGCTGTCGCTTTCTTCGGATTCCCCGGCATCTTTTTCTGAATCCTCGTCCATTTTTTGAATATTTTCGGGAGAAGATTGCACTTCTTCTGGCGCGGCTTGCGCATTTTCCTCTTCTTTGCTTTGCACTTCTTCGTCCGGCGCTTTTTGTGCGTCTTCCGGTGATGCTTGAGCAGCCTCTTCATCTTTTGCGCTTAGCTTTTCATCCGAAGAGGGTTGTGCGCTTTCTTTGGCTTTATCGCTTTCTTGCCGCCATCCGCCTTCGGGTTTGGCCAAAACGCGTTGCGCGGTATCATCGGCTTCTTTTTCAAGCGGATCATCTTTTGCACCTATGGTTAGTTTTGCCTGAAGCGGCATGCTGGATCGTGATATTTTCTCTGCGGAAGCCTGTGCTTCATCTTTTGCACTGCGCTGCACTTTGCGCGATATATTCGCTGCAGCGGACAAATTCGTGCTTTTCGATGATTTACGGCTGGCAGAGGTAAACATGGCTTTAAGCGCTCCGTCCTTCTTTTTGCAATTCTTTGCGAATGCCGGTTTCGATATCTGACCTTAGAATTAAAGGTTTTCCACGCTTTGCGCTCATCAGGGCGGCGTAATGCGCGACATTCATGATAGCACCGCCAGATATTTCATAATCACTAGAAATCTCTTCGAATAAGGTCTCTTCCTCGATTTTCACATGTGACGTAAAAGCCTTTTTCCAGATATCAAGGCGTTCGCTGGCGCGCGGCATAGGGAAGTGAATGATGCTGTGAAAGCGCCGTATAAAAGCATCATCCATATTATCTTTAAGGTTAGAGGCTAAAATCGCAACGCCTTCATACTCCTCGATTTTTTGCAGAAGATAGGCAACTTCCTGATTAGCATAGCGGTCATGTGCATCTTTGGTGGCTGTACGCTTACCGAATAAGGCATCGGCTTCATCGAAAAATAAAATCCATTGATGCTGATTGGCATGGTCAAAAATACGCGCCAAATTTTTCTCAGTTTCCCCGACATATTTCGAAACAACCATTGATAAATCAATGCGGTAAACATCCAGGCCGCTTTCCTGCCCCAGCAATGACGCTGTCATGCTTTTTCCGGTTCCCGGCGGGCCATAGAACAAACTCCTATAGCCCGGCTTTAGGCGTCTTCCAAATCCCCATTCCTGCATTAAGGTTGATGCGTGTTTGATCCATGATTTAATTTCAGCAACCTGCTCCAAAACATGGGGATCAAGCACAAGGTCATTCCAGTTTTCTTGTGTCCGTAATTTTTGTGCCGGAAAATCTGCGCCGAAATTAGGCACTGACGTTCGACCGAGCGTGAAAATATCGATATAGGTTCTGGATAGGGACAAAAGCCCGGCTAGATAAGGTTCGTTCTTATGCGTGATTTCAAGTTTCAAAATCCCGTGCTGTGCGAATAAATGACGTCCATCCAGAATATTTTGCAAAATAAAGCGTTTAGACAGATCGTTTCCTGCAAGTAAGAAAGTTGCTGTTTCCCCTGTTGGTAAAAAGCCGCTATGCGCCGCGCCTTTTAATCCCCCGAACTCCGTAAAGCCGCGATCCAGATCACCATTTTTCAGAAGCAGCGGATCAAGAGCCTCGGGTTTGATATGCGGTATGAGAGATAAAATCAGAATAAAGCGCTCATAGAAATTAAGCTCGTAATGCGTGACGAAATCTGCGTAGGGCGAGCTTTCAGCGTTCAATTGAGGCGGCTTTATTTCTGTAATATCCTTGTAAGGCGTTTCATGGCCTAAATGAAGTCGTAGCCTGGTTTCCAGAACCTGTCCGAACCAATATATTTCTGCTTCAAGGTCTTGCGCATTTTTTTGTATAATTTCGTCTACCATTCAACCTCCAAAGCCTCTTTCATCCATGATAAGCGAACAATGCGATAGCCCCATGGCAGGCCATCCAGTAAGACATCATATGGCCCTTTTTCAATGCGTAAGCGCCAGCCTTTTTCGCGGCGCTCAAGAATTCCGTCTCTCATCAGAAACGTTGATCGCAAGCCATCCGGCGATGTGTTACCCAGCATAGTCCAATGTTGCGTAACGGCTGTTAAGAGATTCTGAGATTCTTCTTTGAGTGTATTTGTGATCGGAATACTCACAGGCATTGGCGTTTCCAGAGGTAAGCCGCATAAAACTTTGTTAAGCATTAAGCTATATTCAGGGAAGCGCTCTTCTTTTGTAATCAAATATTGTAGCGCTAAAGCTGCATTTTGTGGGGCATTATCATCGATCCAGCCCTCTTCATCCTGATATCCAAGCGCTTTAAAGAAATGATGGAGATATGGGTGAAGAAGGATAACGCCAGCATTGCTGACAAATATAGTCTCATTATGCGTTAATGTTTGTGTTTGGGAATTGTTTTCAGTGTTGTCGACATCTTGCTGTGTTTCTTGAAAATTTGCGGACGGCGTGCCGGGTTTTGAATCTGTTATAAGCTCTGATGTTGGAGCGTTTTTGGAAGTGAAATTTTGCTGCTCCATTATTTTCCTGGCATCTTCGAAGGATGTTATTGAAAAGCCTTCTTCTTGTTTTTGATTGAAATTTTCGTGGGATGCAATTTGTTCATTAATGGTGTCGCGTTGCTGAGGTGATGACTGAGCTGATGCTACGTTTTGTTTTTCTAACAGCTTGCTCTCATTATCTTTGTCAACAGCATCTTGTGTGGAAAGTCTTGTTTCTGCCTCATGTTTTGTTGCATCGACCAAATGCTGAACAAGTCTATTTTGAAACTCTGAAAGCTGATTTTTCTGCATTATTTTTTGCAGTTCTTGAAGGGGGATTTCTTGTCTAAAAATCGCACCGAAATGTTCCGCCAGAGAATTTTCCTCTGTTTCTTGTGTCGTGCCCGCCCATATCTTTTCATAGAGTTTAGCTTCTATATCAGAGCGTTTATGCGCTATAGAAATGTCTTCGAACAACTCAAATGCTTCTTCAAGGTTTTGAAGGGTTTGATTTGGAATGATCTTCTTGCTCAAAGCTTGCAATGTAGAATGACCGAATTGATACAGGCATCGCTGTACCGCGCTGCTAGCTGCCTGTGGGCTTAATGCTTTATACCAAGTTATAATTTTTTCAACTTGGCTGTTTAACGCCTCATTCAATTCTTGCTCTAACGCATTTAGCGCCGTGAGGTTTTGTGTTTTAGACGGTTTTGAGCTGTTATCGTTTATTGTGCCGTGGGCAAGGATTCTTTCCTCACACCACCATGGCAGGCGACCGTGTTCCAGGAAATACAGGACTGGCAATGTAAAATGATTTGACGTTCCAGAATTTTGCGCATTCAATTCAGGTTCGGCAGTTGTTTCATCTTGATGCTCATAGATCTGCTTATCTTGAAAATCTTTGAGTGCCTTATGCAAGGCATTTTCATACAAAATCTCAAAATCTTTTTCATCAATATCCCTTGAGACTTCTCCCAGATCAAGCTCCAGACGATCCACAATGATTGGATTGCGATCATCAGAAAATGCGGCAAATATTCGCGCTTCTACCGGCTCAAGTTTTTGTGCCCATATCGCGCCATACTCATCCAGAACCATATCGGCATCGCGCTGTGTTCGCGTTTCTATATCCATTATTTTTCGCTGTATGATATGGGCGGCCATGGTTTTTCCTTATGGCTGTCTGATCAAATGAACAATTTCATTGAGCTTTTCTTTCACATCTTCATGCTCAGTGACATTCATTGTTTCTTCGAGCTTAAGCGCTAATTTATCGTTTTTATTGACGTCGATATTTTTCTTTTTGAGGTCGCCAAGAGAGCGTTTTGTCGATGTCAGAACTTTGCGCGTTTCATTGTTCAAAGGTTCATTTTTCCCTGATACGAATTTGGCAATAATATCAACCTGCTCTTCCATAAGCTTTGTAATCGGCTCTACGGCGTCGCTGCCATGCTTATCAGCACTTGATTCAATGACTTTTTTGGTATTGTTCATTGATTTATGCATGTTCATGTAGAAAATTTCGTCGACTTTTCCTTCTTTGAGATTTTCTTCTCCTGTTTCACCTTCAAGCATGACGCCCATCGTCGGAAGGAAATATTTCACCTCTTCTAACTTATCGATTTCCTTTTCCGTGATTATGTCTTTAATCTTGTCATTCTCACGGATTTTATCATAGAGTTCTGCAGTTTCTTTTACAGTCTCGATGATGTCTTTTGATTGAACCTTATAGATTGTCAGCTCACGTTTGATGTCGTGACGGCAGGCATCGTTTCCATCAAGTGTTACACTCAGATAGACCAAAACTTTTTTGCCGCCCTCTGCTTTATAGACATGGGTTGGGCTTGCTTCCTGAGATGTTTTTCCATCGCCAAAATGCCATTGAAAACTGACTTTGGCATTTGCGGGCTTGACGGGGTAAGAGAACTTAACTTCTACCTTATCTTGCGTGGCATTTTCCCAATCTATCTCATAGTTGAATGTATTAGCCATCTGAACCAGATTAACCTTGATTACTTTATCTTCAACGGCACCATTTGCGTTTTTGATCTGATATTTAATGTTTCTTTGCCCCGGTTTTAGATCGTCTGAAGATGGTACAAAGGCTGGGTGAAGTGCTGATGTTTCAGAGGCTATCCTTGGTGCGAGCGTTGCGATACGATCAAAAGCCGACGATGCGGCTCCGACATCCAGAGCTGCAAAAGCACCGGGGGCAAGCGTAATCGGGACAGTCCTGCCGGCTCCTCCTGTGAAATGCGTGAAGGCACTTGCTGCGCCCCTTTCGATACTTGCAAATGCAACAGCGGTAGAAGCGTCAAAGCCTCTTAAAACAGCGCCTGTTCTTTTTTGTCCGCTATATTGGGTTCCTTTTTTACTGAGGAATTCCACCCCTGGCTGTTTAGGAATCGTCACGCCTTTGCCTCTGATTGTGAAGTAATAGCGTTTTTGATCATCCAGACAGAATATATCAACCGGAAGGCTTGCTTCCGGCTCTTCGGGCGGCGGTGTAAAGTCATCATCACAGCATTCTACAATATGAACAGTTACGCGCGCATGCGAGGTCACTTCAATCCCGTATGCGGTATACATAGTGATGGAGTAGTCGAAATAATCCGCGCCTTGTTTTTCCGCATGTGGTTTATATGTGACAAGCCCCGGGGCTTTTTTACCGCGTGTTAGGCTGCCTTTTTGCGGCTCGTTTGTAATGGATAATTTTATATCGTTTGAGAGATACAGATCATTTGCAAGAAGGTTAATATCAACTTCCTTATTGATAATGGTCACGGCTGTATCATCATTGGCGATGATGATAGGCGGGCGAAGCGATACCCAGAAATGGTACTCTTCATCTTTTTTTTCACCAACCCTTAATACGAAATGGATAGGCTTTTTTGTGCGCTGCGTCCCGGTCAGAAGGAGCAAATCAAAGCCTTGCTCACCCTTTCGCAGCATCAATGCATTATTATCTTTATCAAATGTAACAGGTTTTTCAGGTAATAGCTGCGCGCCATCGCCCAAATATAACTCTCCGCTTTCTATAAACTCTTCTGCAAAAATGTTGAGATCGGTGATTGGAACCTCTCTGTCATATTCGCATTCGATATAAAACGGGTATATTTCTGGCGCTTGTATATATTCATTCAAGCCCACGCAATCACAGCAGCATAAATATGGCAGGTAGAAATCACCGATCACAAAACCATCATCAACCAGCAAAATAAAAGTTCCGCCTTTGGTAACACCGCTAATATGTTCAACAGCCTCATGCGCATTAATGAAATCTCCAAAAACGCCCGGATTGTTTTGCTCTATCCAACGCATTTCTGCCTGAAAACGGTATGCAAGTGCGATAATCGGGTTAATATTCAGGCATGAAAATAAGGATGAAACCTGACTTTGCACCTCTTCTATCGCCATAGATAGAAGCATGTAATAGGGTGCGCTGGACTTTCCGGCGATGGTTTTTGAATATGGGCTTTCCAGAGAAACAGACGTAACTTTTTGAACAAGATAGCCCAGCGCGCCTTGATAGGCAGCAGCTTCTTCAAGAAGTCGCTGATAGATTTCTCGAAAAGCATCAGCATCAAAGGCCGATAAATTCCCCGTTGCCAGCGTAATTGCTTTGCCAATAAGCTCAATCAGAATTGTTGCATCCGGCATTGATTGCCCTGTATAGAACAACCAGCGCTGACTATCTGTGGTTGTTTTATGCAGAAATGCAGAAATTTGACGAAGCTTCAGGACAATATCGGAGCGATAATCATCATATTGATATTCCATCGCAGCATAATTTTGCAGTCTTTTCTCTGAGGGGCTACCTTCTTTTGTGCGTGTAAGCTTTACCAGATCAAATGCCAAGCGATTTTCATCAATATAGCTTTCAATCTGTGTTGAAACCTCTCTAACAGGGCGGCCAAGATGCCCTTCAATGCGGAACATGTTTTGATCATCAATATTAAAACGCAGACGGTTACTGTCATCCTCCATATTAATGTCGCTGTAATGTGAGGTTGTTTTGCCGGCTACACCGTGAAGTATTGACTGTACATCCCAGAGATTTCTTAGCTCTGATCCTTCTTTGAGATTATAATAATACGGGATCACATTATTGCTGGAAGTGATTTCATATTGCGGCAAAATCCGCACACCTTCCTCCGTCAGCCCTTCGGTTGTGAAATATTTGATCATCGCTTTGATTTTCAAATATTGCGCAGCAAAAGCTTTCAGCATTTTGTCTTGCCCATGCGCACCGGCGGGCCCGTGGAAATAATGGCGGCATTCAGGATAAACAGCTTTTTGTTCCAGCTCGGTAATCAATAAATGGCGGGGAAATGCATCTTCATCAACGCAGCCACCAACCGTAATACAGCCGCCAATACCGATCCATTCATTATAAGCACTCACAAGATCGCGCATAAAATCGTAGAAAAGCTGAATGTGAACACCGCTCACTTCATCCAGTTTATTCTTTAGGGTTTTTTGGATATCCTTAAGATGTTCTGTGTCTTTGATATATGGCTTAAAGCGCGCTTGCGCCTCTTCCATCGCCTTTTCAAATCTGGGGACGATGTCTTTGAAAATACCTTCATAGGTTTTTTGAAGATCAACAGATTCTCCAAACTCCAGGGCACGCTTCATGCGGAGCGGCTCAAGCCCGTCTTGCTTATATGGGTTTTTAAGTCCGGATAGATCCAAATCGGCTTTTTTGATGAGCAACTTGCGAATATTCGTTAAGATTTTTTGTCCGCGATCATTGCAATCACCAAGGATACAGGACTTGATATCTTCATGTTTGCTTTCAACATATATGAGCAATACATAGTCTGAAATTGTGATATTCTGCGCAGTAATTTTCAGCGCATTAGCATCAGCATCGCTCAGGGTTTTGACATCATCTTCTGTCAGCAATTCCAGAATTTTATGCTGTTTTCGATTATTGCCAGATCCTTTCCAAAACGGATCATAGCCTTTAATGTCTTTGTCACTATCATCTTCAGCTTGCCGGATATAGGGGTCTTTATAGGCGCGTGCATATTCCAGCTTAGCCTCTTCAAAAACAGCCAAAAATCCGTATGTTGTTATTCCCGCACCGCATGAAAGCGTGATGTTTTCCAGTTTCCCACCTGAGGCTTTAATTTTGGCATTTGCCCCTGTCAAAATGCCTGTGCCAATCGCGTGAGCATTAGTCATGAGATCAGATTGGATCAGGAAATCCTGTTCCAAATTCAAATGATTGCTACTCAAGACCTGATTAGCTTCATAAACAGGTTGAACGCGTTCTTTAAGGTTAAAATGGCTCATCGCAAGGCTCCTTAATCTTCGTGATTCATGTCAGGGTCAAATTCAATAAAAGTTCCAATACTCGTGTAATCCAGAACCACAGGGTTCAAATCTTCGTCAGGGTTTTCGCAGTCATGCAAAACGGCCTCCGGATAAATGCTGCGCAAGCTGCTTAAAGCTTCTACGAGCTTTTTATGCCTGGGGCGCATTTTTTCGATATCATGTTGCAGCGTGGCCATCTCACGCAGCCATGGTTTATAGGCGTTTTCAAACGTCCAAAGACTTTCATAACTGACCCAGCATATTTTTAACGTAATGTGAGCCGGGCATTCCATGCGCAAAGTCGTTTCGATATATCGGCGCATGTCTTGATTACGAAAACGCTGCGCCAATGCAGGCAAGATCACAGATATGTGATAGGAATAAGGGTCAATAAGCTCCGGTGGAGGCGGCTTGCATTCTTTATTGATGATAATCGGCAAAAGCGCATAGTCAGGGTCTAATGGCCGTAAAAGACAATGTTCTACGACATGCATCCCTTCAAGGAAATAATCTTGCTCCAGGAAATCATGGAGAGCCTGGAACGCTTGTTTTGCAGCATCTTTGCTTGGGTAGGTTTGCTTGCTATCAGCCAGATAACCGCCATCAGGTGTGCGCACCCGAATACGCCATTTATTGTTATTGATCTTTTCCGCGCGCGCATGATGCGCTCCGGCTACTAGCTCCAGGAAAAGGAAAAAACCGTTTCTTGCATCATTTTTGCTGGCATACCCTGCATGATCCGGGGAAGTTCTGATCATAAAAGCATCAACATTATCGCTGGCCGGTACATTCAGGCTAAAACGCCATATATTTCCTGCATCTTTAGTAAATTTTACTGTGTTTTTGGGTGAAGGCGCCAAGGCGCGGTCCGGCGCTTCTTCAATGCCTAATAGCGCACTAACGCGCTGTGACAAGCCTGAGCGGTTCTCGAGCTTCCAGTGTTTTTGCGGATCGCAATAATCAAAGCCCTTGCCACGCTCGCTGCTAATTTTGGGATAGTTTTGCAGAAAGTTTGTTTTATCCTTAATCAATTCAAAGTCAGCCCGCTTTCGCCCCTGAAGATCATTCAACAATATTGCATAGTCTGTGAATTGTTCGGCAAAGCGGGCTAGAAGGTGATCCAGAAATATGTTCCGGCGCTGATCGCGTTTAGAAGGATCATCGGTGAGTGTTTGAAGATTATTGCGATAACCCGTATTGGGGTCTAAAGCAACATAGTCATCCCATGCTTGCTGAACGGCTTCTGTGTTTTTGAGGTCTATGTCCGATTTTACACTTTTTAAAAAATCAGTGAATAAGCTTGCAACGTTGGGAGCACTATATAAAGGCTGCACGGCATAGGCGATATCAGGCGAACTATGAATACCCAACAGATCCTTGGTATGAGAGAGTTGCGCCAGATAGTTGGCAAGCATTTGATCGAAAAACATCAGATATGCTTTGAGTTGACGCGCCTTGGCTTTGCGGCTCTCCGATTCACTATCTGAAAGCCCTGCCTTACCTATCCCGTAATTGAGCGGGAAGTGATTTTGTAAGGAGGTATAACTTTCAATATTGCGGTATTGCCCTTTTGGAATATCAATATCATACGTATCAACGGCGAGTTTGTTACGCTGTTTACGCGCAAGAAGCTCTTCGTAATACAGGCCTGGGTTGTCACCATCAATGGCGCTCGGCAATATACCTTTGAAAAAGCTGAATGACGATTTGCGCAATGATAAACGCGGCACATGGAGCGTATCGGCTTTGAGTTTTAAGACCCATTTTTTATCTTCTGCGACAGGCTGATTATCAATAAAACTGGCAAGTTTCAGAGACTTTACTGCAACAACGCCCTCAATATCCATGATGATATCGATCAAATCAGATAAATGAATGCAGTCAGGGCTTTTATTATCCTTAAGCTCCTGCGTATCAATGAATCCATGATCCAATGCAGGCCCATCGAAAATATCCGATGAATCCATGCCTTTATCAAGCAGGCTTTCAAGGGAGTGAAATTGAATGTCCGGTGCGAGGAATTGCTCAATTTTGAAAACAATTTCACCATATATTTTTTGCGTGTCCGTATCGGAAGCAATCTCAATATCCGCACAGACTGCAATTTCTTCCATTTTTGTGCCGAAAATATTCAAATAATCTTCTGCCAAAGGCCGGTTTTCATGTACTCTTTTGAACAGCTTTTCGACAATTTCAATGCGGCGCTTTACTTTGCTTTGATGTTTTTCGAATAGCCGTTCAAAAATGAGTTTATCGTTTTTCAAAAGCTTTGTCAGAGCATCATAAACTGCCGAGGCCTGCATATTAACGCGGTTGCGCTCACTGATATGGAGGACTATTCCGAGTATTTTGTTTTCGTTATCGGTTTTCACTTTCAGACGAAGTGGAAGCAATATGTCTTTTTTCAGCCATAAAATCGGCTTATGGATTTTTATATCGGTAATCTCTGTAATATCCGCCCAGCTCCAGTCTTCATGTTCCGGAGACCAGTCTGCCTGATAGAGTAAATAAGGATGCCCCTTCTTTAGTTTGAAATCGTTGGCAGTCGCATTGGGCAGGGTTGCAGGATCAAATAACCCGCCAAAGCCGATATCAAGATCAAGGCTTATTATGTCACTGCCTACAGAGAGATGAAGCGTCTCATGCAAGACATTGTCATTCAGATCACCCAGTTCAACGTCACGTTCGAGCTCCAGATAAATGTTATTCAGGCCACGAAGCTTTATGGTGTTTTTGATCAACTTATCTTTATCAGTTGTCACCGGCTTGGTTGTCGTGAGTTCGATATTGTCACGGTCGATATAAAGCGGTACTTCGCCTTGGTCGGCTGAGGCGATCCACGCATTTTTAACGCCGGCGCAATCGATCATAATTTTGCGAAAATCTTCATCTGTGACAGGGCATGTTGACAGGATTTCACGCGCTGTAAAAAACTGTTTTGGGGCTGCTGCACCATCTGGATCAGGTTTTGGCGTCAGCAAATCTTTCGTTTCATATGATGTACGATAGGCCAGATCGCTAATCGCGTAACACAAGGTTTCTAGAATTGTACGCCCCGGATCATGGACATTATGATCAGTCCATATCTTTCCCGCCAAAGCACGAACATGCTCTAAGCCAAGGTCTCTAAGCGCCCATGGGTCTTCAAGAGTTTTGTCGGTAATGGCACGGGGGATTGTGACTTGCTGCTGCGTTGGTTTTTCAGCAACTGTAATTTTTCTAGCTGTTGCAGCCATGGCTTACCCCCTTAATTTCGTGATCCTGCTCTCTGGCCGCAACCAATATGGAACGTGCGCTATGTGTGAGCGCTTCACTGACTTCTCTTTTTTGTCCGTTAAATGTTTGGAACATACGAAAATCATGGACCGTATCGACATAGGAACGCTCATTGATGAAATCGACAATAGCCGAAGCATGTATACGCCCGCCAAAGGAAATATCTACGCCTTCTTCATAAGCCCAGGGGCTTAGATATTTCACAATGTCTTTTTTAAGACGTTCTATGGATAAGCCTTCATCCTCGCCCTCTTCAAACACCACATCAAAAAGAGTGCTGATTTGCTCATATATCGGATTGAGAATGCGGATATTATTTTTGATTGAACGCGGGACGCGTGCGCCTAAAATCTCTGCCACCTCAGTTTTCATCGATTGTGACGCGAGAGGCTCACGCAGATCAATGCCCGTTTTATGGATGACTTTTGGAATAATCACGATCGAGACATGACCGCCATATAATTCGTAATCTTTTATATCGCCTTTATTATCATAATTTTCCGCAGTATGGCTGAGGCATTTAACCTTATAGATATTGGGCATATGCTCCAGCACCAGCCGTTCATAATCCCATATACTGACTGCGCGGTTTTTATGGCGCAAACGCTCACTGACGCGCCTGTAATAATATTGAGATTGCTCTTTTATTTGTCCGTTAAAGGACGCATAAGGCTGGATAAATTCCGAGATGGCAGAGTCACGATTGATCATTTTACTAATGGTTTCAGCCGGTAAATCTGTTTCTAAATGTGAGGGGTCATTATTTTTATCGATAAACGCAATTTTTGCGGCCTGTGCGTGCAGGTTAATGAGATCACAAATGGCCTGCGGGTTTTCTTTCACAGATGCTCTAATCCATACATGGTCTTTTGGTAAAATTGTATGATCTTCATCGGCATCTTTTGGCATGTTTAGGGTAATAATGCCGGGGCGAACGAATTTTTTTGTATCATCTTCTAAAATATCCTGCTTTTCAAATAGTGCCCACTCATCGCCCTTGAGGTAGCTCCATATAATATCAGGCGGAATTTCAACAGATGGATCAGCAGTCCCTTCGGAAATCTGGAATAAAATCGAGAGGTTGTAGCGGTTGCCATCTTGCGGTGTATTTTTGAGCCCGATATAGAGCTCTCCAGCCGTTGTTACGAATGTGCTTTGCTGATCGGGATCATCCTCATCACGCACCTCATGTGTAAAGCTGGGCAGTAATGTAGGCGTTGATTGTTTAACTTCCTTGTGCCCGAATGGATATAGGTGGAAAAGTTGGTCAATAGAACCATCAGCCCCTAAAGTACTGAGAATATTTGAATCTGTAGCTTTATAATCCAGAGAGACTGCCTTTGCTATCGGCGTATAGGGAGCGTTCGGCAAAACCAGAGTTCCGTCATCTTTTTGAGCAAGCTTAATCGCAATTTGTGCATAGATATTCGTATAATTTTCGTGCAACAAATCGGCGTTTAAATTAACCCGAATAAAGCCACGCTTAAGATCATGGCTATACGATTCAAATTTTTCTTCACCAGCTAAACGAGACCAGCGATCATTTTGCCCTTGTGCATCCCCGTTTAAATCAGGTTCCTTTAGGCTATAGCTTTTATCTTGTCCGGCGACCAAAATCTTGTGACCGGTTGAAAGCATTTTCCAGCCTGAAGGCTGGCTTTTATCAAGCAACTCAACCGAGCAGGTTATATTATCGTTACTGATACCCTGATAAGTTTGGATTTTTCCTGAAAAATAAGATGATATCGTTGCTTTAATGTTTTTTAGCTGCTGCGTTTGCTGCAGTGAGTTTTTGTCTTTTGGCTCCAGCTTTTCAACCAAACGAATGAGCGTATCACGCATTTCTGCTGGCGTAATTTTGTCATCATCAATTGAACTTAGATAGCCGCCAATGACATTGGGGATGGATGCAATGGCTTTTATCTCTTTGCCCTTGCCTCTGCCTATCCTGGTTTGCTTCATATATTGCGCTAATGAACGCTCAATGCCGGATTTCAGGGTTTTTATATCTGTTTTTTGCGTAACAGTGCCTTTTAAGGCGGATTGATAATACCCTTCGTAGTGACTGCGTAAATTCGGAACATCCTGCCAATCAAAGGTGACCTTAAATTCTTCAAGATTTTTTTGCAGCGCTTCTTGCGCACCAATCATAAAACTGGAACCGTTTTTGGGGATTGTCCCAAATACGGGAACAGGCTTATCCGCAGGGACAGGCCCCTGATCATTGCTAAGGATGAGGTTGCGCATATCTTTGACCGATACAGAAACCTTAAGGCTGGAAATCTCTGTTTTGGATAAAATATCGTAATTCTGTGCTGTTTCTTTGGCCTCAATTTTTAATAAAGGCCATTTGCTGTCAAATACCCCCAATTCAGTTTCGGGGGAAAATGTGGTAATTGCAGGCGCATCTTTGCCTAAAGTGATCGAGACAGTCAGTGTATCGCTCTTATCGTTAATCCGGCAAACCGCTTCTTGCTCTGAACATTGATACCAGGCATCGGCTGTGCTAAGGTAAAAGCTGAACAGTTTTTGTGCGTTATTGATCTTCACTTTACGCGAGAAAGAAAAGGTCAGGGTGATGATACGGTTTCCCTCTGCCAATTCTAATGTCGGTGTGGCGATGACCAGGCCTGTTTTGGCTTTATTGCGGTCTGTGCTGTGACCAAATGTTTTCCAGCGTGCGGTATCCGGGTCTTCAAAATCACCACCCTGCCCGTCTGCAGAATTAGCATACGGCGATTCATAAATCGTTGTTGCATCTTTTGCGCTTTGACGGTCAATGTAGAGGGCTTTGATATCAGTAATTTCTGCCTGATTTAACGCAGTATCTTTTAAAACGCCATAATGAATGAGATTACCGCTTACATCTTTTCCAGCCGTAAACTCTACGCCCTTTGCAAGGTTAAAGGGCTGGATTCTTTTAGGTGATAATTTAAAGATCAAATGCGCCTGATCTGCGATTGCTTCTTTTAGTCCCAAACGCAAAACATTTTTATAGTAAAAATCCAAATGCCGCTGCGTAAGCTTATTCATATCAGCCTGAAGCAGGCCAAAAAGCTTTAAGAACGCAATATAAAGCGCCATATGTGGCTCATGATTTGGCCAGCTCATAATCTCTGGAATGAGTTTTGGAGCATCGTGCACCAAACGAACAACAACGCGGTAAATCAAGGAAAACAGACTTTCAATGCTTTGCATTGCATTCTCTAGTTTTTCTTGCTGATTGGCGCCTTTATATATGTCGATGCGCTTGATAGCTGTGCCAAGAGGCCACAAATCATTATTCTGCGTGAGCGTGCCGTAATTCAGTTTTAATTCTGCCCCTAATGTATCTTTGGCTCCTAAATCGTAGGATTGCAGACGCACCATAGCCGGCGCAAGATCCGCTTTGATCGCTTGTTTTAAGATGCGGTATAAAGACAGATCAGGCCGTGATTTTTCGTACCAGCCATAAACCAGTGCGGTCAGACTAACCAAATGCTCACATAGTTTTTTATATTCTTCCAGACGCTCTGCATCATTGGACGCATTCTCTAGCGCGTTTTTCTGGATGTTAAACTGACTGCGTTGTGAAGCCGTATTATACAGGCTAATCACAGAAATCAGCATTGCGGGATTCCGGTCAACAAGCTGCTGCCAATGGCCTGTCAAACGGTTATCCTGATCGTAAAAAGCCATTTCTTTTGCATACTCTTTAGCCCAGATCATTAAATCCTGAATTTGACGATCATCAATCTTGATCGCTGCGGGGGATAGCATAGGCAAGCTGCGCTGCTCTTGATTGACACCATCACGCACAAGTGGATGAGGCGGCTGACAACAATCTTGTTTCATGTTGTGCTTCCTCCATCAGATGGCGGTAAAATTGGCGATAAAGTGATTTGTCCATTTTGAATATAAAACGGAAAAACAAGATTATTACGAGAGTTCACCGTTGGAATGAGATATTCGACATCAATAATTACCATGCCTTCATTTGGCTTAGTTGTTAAGCTTATGCGTTCCGCGATAATACGCGGCTCGAAATATAAAATGGCATCACGGATAATTTCCTGAATATAGGTTTTCAGGGTTGTATCCAATGGCTCAAAGAGGAAACGATTCAGGTCGGAACCGTAGCGCGGCTCTAAAATGCGTTCTCCAATCCTCGTGGTTAATAAAATCTCGAGGCTTTCACGAATATCCGGTTCGTTTTCGACCATTTCGACAGATGCACTTGTCCGGTCAAAAGAGGGAGGGAACGCCCATCCGCGTCCTAGAAATGTCTGTTGTTCTTCTCCTGACATTCTCTATCACCCCCCAATCATCACTGTTGGTTCACCCACCGCAGCCATGGCACCGCAAAGACAAGAATCTGAGGTTCTTAACGCCGGTTTTCCGCCGATCATGACGGTCGCGCTTCCTGCCAAAAAAGGCGTTGCAACAGGACCGTGAGCCGGCACGGCTGCCGGGATTGGACAAGCATGCAGATCATATGCAACAGCAGCAGGTTTTTTACCGATTAAAACCGTTGGAACGCCAGGCCCAACAATCACGCCGCCATGTGTACTATTATCTAAAACTCTTGCTGCCGGTGGCATTGCACTTTCTCCTTATTAATTAATCTCAACCAACGATCCTTTGAGCGTGGTTATCGCACTCGATGTCAGTTTACTGCCTGCGCCGCTATCTGCTTTAAATTCAGCGCTCGCTGCGTTATCAATATTTGTACCTTCCATGACTATGTCTCCCCCAGCTTTGATGAGAACATCTTTGGGGCTATCGAATGTTATCCCATCATCATTCAGTGTGACCCTATTTCCTGAAGGGTCTTCCATATAAATTTCACCTGCATCGTCATCCAACTTGACGATACGTCCGCTCGGGAGCTTTGCTTCATAGGTTAATTTTTTATCATCAAAGAAAACTTCGATCCCTTTGCGCGACTTATAACCTTTTTCATCATTATCATCGCTGGCAGGGATATGGGCAGGGTTTGCACTGCTATGCAGCATACCCAGCATGACTGGCTGGCGCGGGTCGCCATAGAGAAAGCCAACGATCACCTCATCACCGATCTCAGGCCTAAAAACAGTGCCGCGTTCGTTAGGTCCTGCATCCAGCGTACAGATACGCGTCCATACACCATCTTCGTTCGCATCAATCATCGGCATACGAATTTGAATACGGTCTTCGCCATCCGGATCGCCTTCAAGCTTGTTAACAATACCGATTTGCAAACCACTGACGGCGGGTAACATGCCCGCCGCTGCTGGAATACCGATATCTGTTTTACGGTTAAACCATTTGGGGTTCATGCCGATTTGTAAATCCGTGACCCAATTGCCGGGCGTGAATTCATGGCGCAATGCCGATACATAAGCATTGCCGTTAAAGCGCTCTCCTAAAGCTTCCAATGTAATAACATTATCAGGAGCAACAGCCGAGACGCCCTGACACCTTATCCGGCCTTTGATTTTGGATAAGCGGCTGCGCACAAGAAGACTATCACTCCATGCCTGAAGTTCAGAATCCTGAACCCGTCCGCTGTGATGCATATGAAATGAATCCGGGCTGATGACTTTGGTGAGATCATTTGCAGGAATATTGCCTTGCTCAGGGAAACCGGGATCAACACCTTCCGTTTTTATTTCTTCCTGTCCGGCATAGTCCCACCCGGCAGTGCTTGAGGCTTTAAGCTGCCCTTCCGCATCCATATCCATTTCGCATTCAATGATTGTCGCACCATACGTTAAAGTCATGGCTGATTTTTGTGACGGATCGGGTTTTTTAACTGTGACCTGACCATCACGGACAAAAACAAGTTGGCCGTTCATCTCTGCTCTAGTCATTATAAAATCCCAGTCACTGGCCTGATATTGAACCATACTCAGATGCAAAGTCTCGGTCGCCTCGACATCAGATTTTAGACCATAGTCACTAACAATTTGTTCGATGATCTCACTGTCTTTTGCCTTGTAAAAATATTTGCTCTTTTTGGCGACAGTCATCTTGACCGCTTCATCCTTGCATATAATCGTTAAGAGGGAAGAGCCGCCTGATTTGCTGCGTATACCGTGGCGGATGACAATGCCTTTAAAGAGAGATTCCTCTTTCATGTGATAGCCGCCCTGAATATCGATTTTTGCACCCGGCGCAAAGCTTTCTTCATTGCTCACCGGAAAATCCTGTTTGGCGACATCTCCATCAGCCAAAATGATTTTAGCAACGGGAATGCGGTTTGCTTCATATTCAATCGTCACGGAGAGCAATTGGAATGTTTGTGAAATTTCTGCACCGTTTGATAATATGGTTACCGTTGATAAATCAGTTGAACCATCAATAGGGAGTGTTTCGCTCATACGGCAACCTCCCCGGTTTTAGAAATTGGTGGAAACAGGATTTTCTGCCCTGCATAAAGCGCTCTAAAATCATTCATGTTATTAACGCGGGCAACCTCAAGAAAATGCCGCGGGTCACCGTAATATTTATAAGCCAGAAGCGGCAATGTCTCGCCTTCTGTTACGGTATGATAACGCGCAAGATCAGGCGATTTTTTATTTTCTTCAGCCACGCGCTTTTCATCATCAACCGAGCCATGAAACGTAGCTGATATTGTTGCGCGCAATGGGCTTCCATCAGGACGAAACAGTGTATATTTGACATTGGCGCTTTTGAAAACGCAGTTAAAGAGCAGCGTTCCCCAAACAACTTTCAGATAGCGTGGCCTGTGAATTTCACCATCAAACTCATAAACGACTTTTAAAAAATGCCTGACTTTATCAATGACTTCTTCTTTGGCTTCGGATGCCCCTGTTCCATCAATGATAATATCAATGCTAAAATCAATCGGCTTGGTTTGTTTGAATTTTTGCGGCAAGGCAGACGTGCCGCGCCCCTGATCCTCTTCATACTCCACCGCATATTTGACAGCATAGCTGGACGGGTTGAACATAGTCGTGAATGTATCAGCCGGTGAGCCTGTAAATTGCTCATCAGTAAAGGATTCGATAATCAGTTTTTTTAGCGTACCGCTCACTTACCGCTCCTCTTTCCTTGCTAAGATTTCCATGACCTGATCAATACATTCGGAAATATCCGCGCCGCCACCTGCGCCTGTTTCTTTAGGTGCAGGAGTTTCAGCCCCTTCACCACCCGATTCAGGGGCAAGGGTGGCACGGACAACCAACTCTTTTACAATCAAAGCCATTTTTACGCCCTAATGCCTCCAAAAACGTTGATAAGCAAGCTCTACGGTTTCAATGGCAACCGCATTATTCTGAGCATTCAGGTTAGAAAAAGCCCATTTCATTGGCCATGCTTTTACAAATGTCCAAACAGACAGATCATTTTCATCCTGATCACGCAGGGAAATGGTGACATCAACAGGCTGAACCTCCAAATCCTCAACAGTGGATTTGAACCATTTAATCAGGCCGCTGCTGGTTACGACGCCCCTTTTCAACACAAGGTTAGGAAATTTTGCGGGACCGGGAAGGCGGTGGGTGAAACGATTTTCTCCACCCTCCTTGATGCTTTCCACGCCAACCTCGGACGTTAATCCGGATACTTCCTGAAAATTAACGTCCTGTTCGGTTGTTCCATCCAGCTCAAACGTGACCTTGAAGAAAAAGGCTGCTGGCGGATAATACTCTGCCATTTACAGACACCTTTCTTGCTTTCAACGATTAGCCGTTTTCAATCACAAAGCCTTCATGCGCAAGTTCCATTTTTTCAATGGCAACTTCGTTTCCTGTGGCTTTCAGGCCGGGACCCTCAACCTTAACAGGCCACGCATTTTTGACTTTCCAGACCATCACGGGGTTTTGCTTTTCATCGAGCAGGCTGATGGTGATGTTGCGGCGCTGAACATTGCGCAGATCAACCGTTTCTTTCCACCAGTCATAGAACTCATTATCGTCAGGCATAATTCCGCGGCTCAGCGTTATATTGCTGAACTTCTGAATACCTGCCATCTTAAGCGGAGAGCTTTCTTTCATTGTTCCGCTACGATACTCGATCACCTGCGTTTCGGCGGTAAGGCCGCCGGCCTCAGAGAAACCAAGATTTTTGCCGTCCCAATCGACTTTGTAATGAAAAACGGGAAGTGGATAATCACTCATTATATTGTCCTTTCAAAAAATCAATAAAATATGTTTTCAACTATGCTTCCTGAAGCTTATGAGAGAAGCGCAGGATTACGAATTCCGCAGGGCGAACAGCCGCCATACCAACTTCGATAATCATACGACCTTCCAGAATATCAACAGCCGTCATTGTTGTACCAAGGCCAACATTAACAAAGAAGGCTTGCTCAGGCTTGGCACCTGCAAGCGCGCCCTGACGCCATAAATCTGTGAGGTAGTTTTCAATCATTGCTTTTACACGAATCCATGTCCCGGAATCATTAGGTTCGAAGACAACCCAACCTGTTGATTTCTCAAGGGATTCTTCAACCATATTGTAGAAACGGCGAACAGGCACATAACGCCATTCATTGTCGTTTCCAGCCAAAGTCCGGCTTCCCCAGACCAACAAGCCCTTGCCCGAGAATGAACGAATCGCGTTAACAGACTTACCGGCTGTTACATCAACGTTCAAGCGTTCCTGATCGCCATGATCAATAGGGTAAGACAGAGCATTTACATTGCTCAGACTCACATTCGCAGGTGCTTTCCACACACCGCGATTACGGTCAACAGCAGCGTAAACACCAACAATCGCACCGCTCGGCGGTAACCAGTTCAACTGATCACGTACACCATCAACAATAGCCTTGTAAGATGTTGAAACAGCATAAAGTGTTGTATCGGCTGTTTTTTCCGCTGTTGCAGAGGCCACTTTCACACTTTCAAGCGCACCATTGATCTCTGTAAAGAGTGCATCAAGCTTGAATTGTGCGTTTGCAATCTTTGTGGCTGCTGTTGTTGCACCATCATAAAGTGTTGCATCCGCAGCTCCGGCATGGGTTATGCCAAGATCTGTTTTCAATGCGTTGTAGGTTGTGCCAACAGCCGATGCAAGTGCCGCAGCACCGCCTTCTGCCATGGTTGTGTGATAATTGATTAATGTTTTCAAAGCATCTTCAACGACTGTATCAATTGTGCTTTGCGCCTCAAGCAACATATTACCCTTCAACAACTTATCGCTTCCTGCTTTTGTCCATTTTGAGAATGGTAGGAGCATTTCGAGATACTGCTTAAGCACAAGATCAACGGTTGCTTTTTTAGGATCAGCCAAAGCATCCGCTATATATTGACGGTATTTTTCTTGAACAGGTTTATGAGCTGCGTCAATTGCGTCCAATGCGCCTGTCACATGCGTTGCGCTGTTTTGCGCCTCGGAAAGCTTAAGGATAGCTTGCGTGACAATCTCTGTGTCATTACCTGGTAATTTGTTTAAAGGCACAACCGTATTACCATCCTTCAACGTCAGTGCAGAGTTTGGAATATGGCGCTCAAAACCGGCTCTAACCCAGGGCGTATAAGCCGCACCATATTTCAGGTTATTAATACCGATTTTCTTGCGGAATGTATCAACACTTTCCTGCCACTTACTACCATCTGTTTCTTCCTTGAGGTCGAACACACCGAAACGGTCTTGTAATTTGTTACATTGCTGAAGAACCATAACTTGCAGGCTATGCAATGCATCTGCTTCCAAAAGCGCAGCATCAGGCATGACAATCAACGTTGGTTCATCGTATTTTTCAACCTTTTTCAAACCATCCTTAAAAAGTTGTTTTGATGGCTTGGTTGAATAATTTCCGATTGAATGAATATAGCAATCCCCGCCGCCGTTATCGAAGAAAAGGCGGATGCTGTCATACATATAGTAAAACGAATCGGTTGGAGCCTTGGTCACGGATTTGACTGTGTAGTTGTTATTTTTGTCCAAAGAGACAGTCAAGCCTTTGACCGGAACGCCCTCGCCGTAGAATTTTTTATATTCAGCAAGAGATTTAATGCGTTTGGGCTCGGTAATAGCAACGCCATTATCCTCTGCCATTGCAGTATGCCCGATAAAAACCGGAATCGCAGTTTCCACCTGCGCAACTGATGCTGGTAAAGTACTAATTTCCTCTACATAAACACCGGGAGTTTTATATGCCATGATGTCTTCCTTTCATAGTTTTTAAAAAATTAAACACGTTTAAAAAGTTACGCCTTACAATTGTATGTAAACCTCTGATCCTGCATTTGACGGGCTGGGGTTAGGCAGGTTTTCCAGTACATCCTGATCACCCGAACCGCCTGTTTTAACCAGCTTGATATTGGCATAGGGCTTTTGCTTATAAGCAACCTTTGCCGCTGTCGTAATGCGTAAAATTTTCTTCTTTGTTTCCTGTAATTCGACAACAGGGTTTTCAAAATTAATTTGAGACGCGCCACCTTCCGGCACATGAACAATCTTGTAATCATGCGCAGCATTCGTTCCAGTCAGTGTCACAAGATAGTCCCATTTTTTTTCAATAGCTGTAAAACTCACATCAAAGTCCTGACGCGCTTTAGGGGTTTCATCCGCGTTCATCAGACCTGTTGCGGCGAACTTTAAATGCACATATCTAAAACAAGATTCATGCGCGTCTTTTAGTAAAAATATGTCTTTTGCATTACCTGGCGCAGAAGAAACCGAAACTGTGTAAGGGCCGTCTTCCAGCAGACTTAAATCCAACGCAGTGGTTAAGCGTCCTTTGGCTTGCCCCTCTTCTTTCGGCACGGCAAAAACATGCTCGATCACGTTTTCAGCAGCCTCATTTTTGACTGTGATTGTGACCGATTTATCTTGTGTATCAACATCCACAGGTAGTGAGCATGTTAACAACGTGTAGGCTTTCTCGGTTAGATTTGTACTGCCGACTGTATTTTGCAAAATATATGATGGTCTTTTGCCAATCCATAACTTTCCAGCAGTATCTGCCGGACGCGGCGCAGCTTTGTGTGAAGGGTCTTGCTCCGACAGGGCGCTAAACATATTGAACGCAGGATTTTTAAGAGACAAGCCGAACGTCATGCCCGTGATATCATCAAGCGAAACCATCACTTTATCCGCATGCAGCGGGGCGAAAAGTTTAGCAGAGGATTCATCCGCTCTAAAAATCAAGCGGTGATTCGCGATCTGTCTGGCGGTTTTCGTCAAAGGCTTAATATCAAAATCCGATGACACACCATCGCTGTAATAGGCATGCTTAACATTCAAACGGATAAGTTCATGATAAGCTGTCATTTACCCCATCCCCACATATTCTTTTTCAATCACCGGCTTGCCGCTTTCCTGGATCAGGCCTTGCTGAATGGTGACGAGACGAATACGGTAAAGAACGGAAGGCAAAAGCTTTCCACCCAAAGTGCCCCATATATGATTTTGAAATTCATAATCAAGCGTTTCCAGTTCAACCACCAGCTTATCGAGCGATTCGGGTAGTGCAGGATATTCAGTAGATGTAAAATAGCGGTGACTTTGGAAAAAACTAATTGCTGCAGATAAAGACTTAAGCCCTTCCTCGTAATTCTTACCGCTCGCATCTGTATTAGCAACAATGAGAACATGGAGATTGAGTCTGACTTCCGGCGCCATAAAGTTAACATTATCACCACCTTCTGAGCGTACAACCGCACGGCGTTGCGCCATGTTAACACGCTCTTCCTCGACATTGACAAGTGTCATACCAAGACGCTGCGCACCCAGCAAGCTTGTTCCGTCAGGGCTAAAAAGTGGAGATAATTGAACCGTAGGATTAACTTCGGAGAATGTTGATCTTATGTGCGTGTCTAATTGCTTGCGCAGAAAAATAAGAGCTTCATCAAGCACCTCATCCCCCTTTCATCCATGTTTTTTAAATCACATCAACGCAGGAAAAACGCAGCAAACACAGTCTATGAAATAAAGTTAAAAATTAACTTTTTGTAATAATGGAATCTAAATAGCTGGTTTTTATTTAGGCGTCAATATCTAAGGTATTGGCACGCTCTATTCTTGGGCTAAGGGCCTAAGGTTAGGGTTAGGGAAGATGAAAAATCATTTAAGATTTTTTTCTTGTCTTATCTTAATCTGATTACAAACATATAACCATTATTAAATTGTTGCATTTATGTATGTCATAGTGTTTACTCTAATCATAAACTTTATCTAAGGAGAAAATGATGAGTAATTGCACACCAACAGAAGTTATAATTACCGATAGTGGTGAGACAAAAGTTATAATTCCTTATAATGGTGAGAGTGTCTTATTTCTAAGGGGACAGAAAACCCTGGTAATGTCCTGGTGCTCAGTAGGTGGTGATGTTGTGTCTCTGACAGCAAATAATCAAACAGAATATACAGACGATATACGGTGCGCCATTCAACACATTGAAGCTGATTTAAACGAAATGTCTGCTTCAAAGTTTGAAGAAAATTATAAACTCCAACTTGCTTGGGATAGAAACACCAAAAATAAGATGGGAGCATGCCCAAACACACAATTTGAGGCAATAACAAACCGTGTATCAGATCAGATGGATACTTATTACATGGAAAGCGGAGCTTATTATGATACTCCAGCAGAAGAAAGAAACATTGTAGTTTTGACAACTCCAATTGGCTTTTCTCGTTATGATTAGTACCGGCATGTCGCAAGAAACCCTAAAGCCAACCCAGTTCGTCATTGCGAGGAAGGCCAAGGGCC
>CAWUJS010000026.1:0-23729 GCA_963922705.1 uncultured Alphaproteobacteria bacterium
AGATGCGCGATAAATTTCCCTTTTCAATCCCGCAACCCGTATCGGTAAAGGATATTTTTACCCAATGACCGGGCGGTAACTCTTCAGAGACAAGCTCCTTAGGCTTTCGGATCGTAAAGTTTTCTGTTGCGATTGTGATCTCGCCGCTATTATTCATCGCATCGCGTGCATTCACGGCCAGATTGACAAAAACCTGCTCGAATTGCGTTTGGTCGATTTTGACCAGTTTGAGTTCTTGCCCGTGAATAACATCCAGCTCAATACCCGCACCGATCAAGCGACGAATAAGATGGTTCAAATCAACGAGAATATCAGCAAGGTCATGAACACGGGGGCGTAAAGTCTGTTGGCGAGAGAAAGCAAGGAGCTGTCCCACCAGGTTCGCTGCGCGGTTTGAGTTCTGCTTAATTTGCATAATGTCACCAAAGGATGGGTCACCCGGCTTATGACGCAGCAAAAGCAAATCACAGAAACCAATAATGGCGGTTAGAAGATTGTTGAAATCATGCGCAACGCCGCCGGCAAGCTGTCCAATCGCTTGCATTTTTTGGCCTTGCGCGAACTGTGCCTCGAGCTGCCTTTGTTCTGAAATATCAATGAAATGCAGAACAACACTGCCATCTTTTCGAAAGCGCCTTGCATGCATCTGTGTATCAATATAGATAGTCTCACTGTTTTCATTGGCCTTCCAGTGGATTGTTACCTCTATGGGGGCTTCCATTTGCTTGCCTTTGGGGATTTTTGCAATCGCGGGCATGATCGATAACAAGGTCTCATCATCAATCAATTTCTCCAGCTTTTGCCCCTCTATCAATATGGCTTTATCCCCCAGCATACCAGCAAGCGTATTATTGCAATCAGCAATAATGTTGCTTTCATTATTTAAAGGCGGCTCATCGCTGTTTTTATCGCGGATCAGCATGATACCGACCGGGGCTTCCTCAAAAAAGCGCTGAAAACGATCCTCAGAGGCCTGTAAAGCTTGACGCATTTCACGTTCTGCGGTTCGATCATGAACAACGGCGCGTGTTCGAATACCGCCCTGCTCGTCTTTAACGACAATCTGGTTAATCGATGCTAAAAAAGTTTCTCCCGCTGTACCTTTCATCTTGAGCTCGGCGATTTGGCGGGTACGTCCTCCAGCGATCAGGTCGTATGGCGCAGCATCTTTGGGCGGCTCAGCGAGATAAGTATGAAGACTGCCTTGCGTTAATAGCCTGTTGAGGTCCTCGCCCAGCCAGCGGGCAAGTGTGGCGTTGGCAAAAATAAAGCGACCATGCTCATTGACAGAAAAGAAACCGACAGGGGCGTTATCGGTAAAATCAATAAGCTTTTCACGCTCTTCACGAATCGCACGATCCAGCGTGTATTTTTCTGTTACATCATCAACGCGCCAATGTATAAACCCGGCGCGCCCTGCAATTGGCTGTGCGGTGACATGCAGCCAGCGTTCATGGTCTTCGTATTTAGAAAATAACTCGATCGAATCGGTAAGGCCGCGATGTGCCTGATCTGCAAGTTGCGAGAAATGTGCCGTGGCTTCTTCATTATTCTTGAAAAGGCGGACAAGGGTTTTATAGCTTGGCGCCCCGACACCCCGGCACAAATATTCAAAGTTCTTGTTATAATAGAGCGTGTTATCGGCGCTATCCGTCATGAGACGCGCACCGCGTGAACCTTCCATAACACGGCGAACAAGGTCAAGCTCCTGCTCGTTAGAAGAATAGCGGGTGTAGGATTTGTGGACAAAGAAGGCAACGATGCATGTAACAATAAAGGCACCGCCAGCGACAGCTTTTACATTTTCAGTCAGCGGCTCAACAAGTGCGATAAAGACCAGAATGCTCGCAAAAAGAAACAACATGCCGATTACAAGCAAAGCCTTCATATCGCGCTTTTGCGGTAAAGGCGGCAATTGGCTATCCGGTGTTTTATGATGCCGAGCGATAAACTCACGATTATCAATATCCATGGGTATAGAATTGCATAAACGCTTAAGAAAGCAAAGATTTCACATTATTTTGGTAACAGTTTTGATCTTTCATGCGAATTCATAGATGATGATGTCATGAGAACTTATTTATTTTTCGTCCTGTTCTGTTTGTCGTTTTACAGTGCTAATGCGCAAGCGCGTCCTGTATCATATCCGGGTGGGTGGACCGTTATGATTATGAATGACGGAGATTCTAATTCTGCGCATATCCATTACTCCCCTTCAGCGCGCATGTCGGTTGGCGTGCGAAGCGAGTATAGGCGAGAAGGTGATTATTATCTCAATACCGCTCAAATGAATAATTTGCTCAAACGATGGAACGCAAAGCATAGCCAGGCTAATCTTTATCTTAAATCAGGGATTGGCATTGCCTATTCCGATGCGGGTGATTTTGATGGTCAATCCAGTGCTGCCGGTTTTACAGGACTTGCAGCAGATTGGGAGGATCGCCGTTATTTTATCGCCTATGAAAATCGTTATATCGAAGCCGGTGATATTGATAATGCCTTTATGCAGTCGGGGAGAGTGGGCATCGCTCCCTATATTGGTGATTATGGAGATTTGCATACATGGCTAATGTTAAAGGTCGATCATAGCCCGGAAAGTGATGCGCCAGTATCCGTAACCCCGCTTGTTCGCTTTTTCAAGGATGTGCATATGATTGAGGCGGGCTTGTCCAATCAGGGAAATGTTTTATTTAATTATATAGTGAGGTTTTAGGGTCTGGACCTATAAATTATGATTAATACTGTTTTAAAATTATATGATAGATGCAAGGAAAACAAGGTTTTGCGATGCCATAGCATCGGAAGTTCTTGTTTGACGATGCAGATATCGTATAATTTTAAAACCCGAAGGGCGCGGCAAATTTTTGTGTCTGATTGTAAAAATTGCTTGAACGTAGCTATGGCTATGCCCTGCGCAATTTTTACTGCCATCCATCAAAAATTTGACACGCGCAGAATAAACATAATTTATAGGTTCAGACCCTAAATGAAGAAAATTTTATTAAGTATTGTAATTGCTGTGAGTTTTTCATTTCCTGTGCACGCAGAGACAGTTGTTGATGTCAAAGGCATGGTCTGTGACTTTTGTGCGCAAGCACTCAATAAAGTATTTTTAAAAGAAGAGGCTGTAGATAGCCTTGATGTAAATCTCGATGAACAAACAGTTACGATTTTCTACAAAGACGGCGCTGAACCTTTAAAGAATGAGCAGATTGAAAAAATGGTTTATTGGGCGGGATATGAGGTTGAGGGAATTCGAACCGAATAGCCGAAAGACAAATAGTCAGACACGTTTGCTTTTAGCCTATCTGTAACGAAGGCACAAATAAACGAAGTTTTGAGCTGCGCCACTTAAAAGCTGCAATTTTTTCGTAACTTCGCTTTTCGTCACCGTTACACAAAAACCAAAACATAAGCATCTGCAACGCGCTTTTTAAATCCCAATAGGCATGATTTTATTGTTGAATTTTCATCTCATTTTCGACATAAAAATATAAGATAACATTAAAGCCTCACCCAGGATTATAATATGATCAACATAGAAGAACTAAAGCGGCAGTTCGGTAGGCTCTTAAGCGAATATAATGATTTCAAAAAGATAAACTCTTCACATGGTCATCCGCCAGACGAAAGAGCCGCTTTATCAGCATTAAAACAATCTTGGGTCTACGGTGAATCTCAAATGAGCTCGCAGCAATTAAATGCTTTCTGGGATGTTTATACAAATATGCATCCTAATGAAAAACACGAACTCATTGAATTTGGCGCTGATAAAAACACACCTGGCTGCCCCTCAATGATTGCAAAAGCAATGCTATTAAGTCTCAAAGAAGCGCTTGAATACAAAGCCTCATTTTCAAGACCAACGCGTACAGATAGTAAACTCGCTAATAAAATATTTGATGTTTATCGTAGAGCTTCGGCAAATATGATTTCAGAAAATTACGTGTATACACTAAATGCTGTTGCCAAGAGAGCTGACCTGATGGCTTCTAAAAAGGTTTTGAGCGCTTATAGAAAAATATATGACGAATTACTGAATGAGTCTGAAAAACCTGAACTTAACCCAAGGATCTGCACAGGTATTTCTATTGAATTCCAGAATGTCTCTAAACAAAAAGAACCGTTATCCGCCGTGTTTAAGGCAACACTTGATAAGAGAAGCATTACAATTGATGTTGATGCAACACAGCTTCAAAGACTAGGCTTTGAGCTTGAAAACAACAGGCTTCACTACACAGCGCCAGAAACGAATAAAAAGCAAGCCATTGAAAAAGGACATCGATTCGAAGCGGTCTTAACTGAATTTCAAGCCAGTTTGCCTTTCTGTCCCAATCGTTATGACTTGGTTCAGGCTGAAATTCCAGAAGCAAATATTTAGGACATTTCGCCCCTCAAATTCACTATCACTCCCTAACTCACCCTCCCTTTGCGCTTGAACACAAAGGAAATGACTTCAGCAACAGCTTGATAGAATTCAAGCGGTATGACTTCATCGATATCAACCACATCAAAAAGCGAGCGCGCGAGCGGCTTATTCTCATAGAGTTCCACTCCATTCTCCTTTGCAACCTCACGAATACGCAAAGCAAGCTCGTCCGTTCCTTTTGCAACACAAATAGGTGCTTCCATTGTTTGCGGATCATATTTCAGTGCAATGGAATAGTGGGTCGGGTTGGTAATCACAACATCCGCATCGGGGACGGCCTGCATCATACGTTGCCGCCCACGCTCCATCCGCAATTGACGCAGACGTGCCTTTACATGCGGATCACCTTCTGTTTGCTTGAACTCATCTTTAACCTCTTGCTTGGTCATGCGCATTTTCTTTGCATTATCATAGCGTTGATACACAAGATCAATGACGGCAACGATAAGCACAACGATTAAAACACCGATTAAAAGCCAAACCACGAGCGATTGTAATTCTTTCAGCAAAAGTGGCATTGGCAAGCCAACAAAATGCTCAATGCCGCCAAAATACGGCATAATAATAAGCGTCCCTACCATACCCACAGCAGATATCTTCGCAATTCCCTTGGCAAACTCTGTTAAGGCACGAACAGAAAATAATCTCTTAAACCCCTGAAAAATAGATATTTTGCTGATATCGGGTTTAATGGCCTCTGGGGCAAATAAGGGGCCGACTTGTACGAAAGGTGACAAAAACGCCGCGAGCAAAAGGATAATGAGTGGCAATGCCAATACTTTCAAAACATCTATGAAAGCAGTTTTTAGGGCTTCGCCAATCCCTTGGGCATCACCGGGGATAGCATGGGAATGCTCGATAAAAACTCTCAAAATATCGGATAAATCACCAAGGACTGTCGTGGATAAAGCAGCGATCAAAATAGTTCCGGCGAACAGCATCACCCAGTTATTGATTTCACGGCTTAAAGCCACCTGCCCTTTTTTACGAGATTCTTCGATCTTCTTAGGCGTAGGGTCTTCGGTTTTCTGGGCTTCGTCTGGCTGTTCACCTTCTGCCATTGTCTTTTCCTTTTGTGGTTCTATTTTAGCATAACAAATATTTAATTTATTAACATTTTTACCAAATATGCAAAAAAATGCATTTGATGTATGCTTTCTGAGTATGCTAACCATCTCATCAAGTTATAAAAAGTGAATAATTAGGAGGAATATTGATGACCAAAGAAAATGGTAATTTTGCTGAAGAAATAACAAAATGTCTGGGTGAGCAGGAAAAGCGACCGTTCATTCTTGCTTCACAGTTATATAGATTTTGGGGCGATGAACGATTTGAAGACAATCAGGGCGCACAAGAAATCTATCAGCAGGCTTTTGATCGGTTAAAACTGGATGGGCTTTGTGAATTGATTGAAAAAGGCTCTTTCAAAAACACGAAAGATCATCCGCAATTGCTTATAAATGCGCTGGAAAAACTTCAGACTATTATTTCTGAAAACCCAGGAAATAAAAATACGATCACCGACAGCCTCCAAAATATTGCATCTCGCCCATCTCTTATGGCTTATCCCGGCGTTCTAAATGCTTATAAATCGCTTTATGATCAGCTGGATTCAAAGCAGAAAAACAAAATAAAAACAAATATTCGTGAAGGTATCACAGTTACGTTTCAAAAGGTATCTTCTGATACCGGGCCGTTAGAAGCTGTATTTTCAGCGAGTGTCGGCAACAAGCAATCTATTGAACTCAACGTCAAAGAAACAGCTCTTGAAAGGCTTGGATTTACGTTTGAAAAAGGCGAACTTTACTTTGCAAAAGACAGCTCACATGAACCTCGTCATATAAAAAGCGGTCATGCTTTCAGGGCTACTTTGACCGAACAAATAAATGTGCGTATAGATAACATATTGGATGTCGTAGACGTTGAGCTTCCAGCCCCCGAATCTGTAGCAGCTTAACCTGACTACCCCGCGCTTTTAAGGAAGAAGACCATCGCTTGCTCAAACTCTCTACCCCAAAAGAGATAGGCGCTGGATAGAAACATCGACATAACGATAAGGGCAATCAGGATTTGCAGCGGCAGGGCAATCAGGAATACCTGCACCTGCGGCATCAAGCGCGAGAGCACGCCCATGCCAGTGTAAATCAGGATGCTGATGACAAGAAAAGGAGCAGCGATTTTAATGCCGACGGCAAAGGCTGCGTTAACAGCGCGTGCCACCATTTCCGCCATGGAACCTATATCCGGCAAAGCGCCCAATGGGAAAAGTTCATAGCTTTCAATGATCCCGGCGAACAGCAAGTGATGCAGGTTCATGGCAAATAGCACAACGATTCCTGTGATTGACAGAAATGCACCGACAAGCGAGCCTTGCGTTGCTAGCGCAGGATTAAATAGCTGTGCATTCGATAGACCGGATGAGATGGAGATAACCATCCCGGCGGTATCAAGCGCCATCATGAATATCCGCGCGATACCGCCGAAAAAGATACCGATGATAAATTCCATCATAATCAGAGAGAATAGCCCGAATGTTCCGGGAATCGGATCTGGGATATAAACCACAGTCAGAGGGAAGAGCGCAAGGCTTAGGGCCACAGCAAAATGCAAGCGAATGCGCGTCGGGACAAATGAATCCCCTACTCCCGGCATGATCATAATGGCTGTGCCGAGGCGCACGAATGTGAGAGCAAATGCGAAGACCTGAAGACCGAGAAAATCCTGTAGGGTTGTTTCTAGCATGCTCAACCTTTCATACGTCATCCCCGCGGCATTGCAAAGCAATGCTCAGACAGCGGGGATCTATTGATGCCGCAAGCAAAGCTTGCGTCTTTGTGGATCCCGGATGTTTTAGCTTTGCTACGCAAAGCGTCCGGGATGACATTTTTTGTAAATTTATCATGGATCACCCCAACCCGATCATACGATCCGCGAGTTCTTCCATAAAGACGGTGAGTGTTTTCATGAAGCTTGGCAGGAAGAAGAAAAGCGCCAAAAAGATCGCCAGAATTTTTGGAACAAAGACCAGCGTAATTTCTTGAATTTGCGTTAAAGCCTGTACCAGAGCAATCGCAACACCGACAATCAAACCTACAATAAGAATAGGCGCACCGATCTCAATCGAAATAAGGATGGCTTGCCGCGCTGTTTCTATGATCTCGGTTTCGTTCATATTGGAATTATAGAATGTTGGAATGTTGGAATGCTAGAATTTATTAGTGCCAGGTTTGGATTATACAAAAATTCCAATTTCCTAACTTTTCTAATATTCTAATATTCCAATATTCTAATATTCCAACATTCTAAATCGGCATCCGCATAATTTCCTGATAGGCGGAGATCATACGATCACGCACGGAAACAACGGTTTGCAAGGTGAGTTCTGCGGACGTTACGGCTTGTACGACATCGGTAATGTCGGCCTCACCCGTAACGGCTTTAGCGGAAATGCTTTCAGAGGCGCGTAAGGTATCGACAGATTCGCGGGCTTTGTCTTTCAGGAAATCGGCAAAGCTTGGCCCGCCACCGCTGCCTGTACCACCGGTTTCCCCCGTAGTGGTTTCATCATCGCCGCTACTGACGGTCTTCCCGACATTGGCGAGGCTTTGATAGGCGTTTGATGCTGTTATCGGATCCATTTGTTACTTCCTTTTGCCTTACTATTCTAACATATCTTTTTGTATATCGCCCTATGTCTTGTCATTGCGAACCTGATTTATCAGGTGAGGCAATCTACTTTAATGCTCCTGGATTGCTTCGTCACTATCGTTCCTCGCAATGACAAAAGGGCTTTATTAACTCCGCAACATATCAATCGTACGCAAAGCCATTGTTCTAGCCTGTTCAATCATCCCTAAATTCGCTTCATAGGAACGCTGTGCCTCTCGGCTATCCATGACTTCGATTAATGTCTTCACATTCGGATATTTCACATAACCTGTGTCGTCCGCTGCGGGGTGGTCAGGTTCGTATTTCAGCAAGAAATCACTTTCTGTATCCACACCAATATCATCAACCTCAACCATGCGAAAACCCATTTCACGATCCAGCTCGTTCTTGAATGTAATTGTCTGGCGTTGATAGGGATTTGCGCCCGGCGTATCACCCGTTGTTCCTGCATTGGCTATATTCTCGGAGATAACACGAAGCCGCGTGCCTTGCGCACGCATACCGCTGGCGGAAATTTGCATGGCATCGAAAATCGGATTGGACATTATTTTAACTCCTTAACGCTCTATTGCTGCCTGCCTAAAGCTGTGCGGATCATGCCGATATTTTTCTGATAGAGATTGCTCATCAGGTTATAGTCCATCACGGTTTTACCGGATTTAATGAGCTGCTCTTCCATAATGACAGCATTGCCAACAGGCGCTACTTCATAGGTTTCTCTTTGCTTTCTAGGGTCGTTCACATTTACATCGCCCGGTGTTGGCATGTGCAAACCATTGGTTGTGTCCAGATTAACATTCGGGACACCCTTGCCGGTTTGTGTGATATTTTTGAGAACTTTGCTAAAGTCTGTCTCTTTGATGTCCTGCGGGCGATAATTTGGCGTATCGGCATTGGAAACATTTTGCGCAATGACACGCTGGCGCTGGGTTAAAAAATCCATTTTCGCGCCGATGGCTTTCATCAAAGCTAGATTTTCAGTTGTCACGTAACGCTTCCTTTTATAGTTTTACACGATAGAAATTGCATATGGTGTGCCAGATGGTTGATAACTATGACGATGGGCGTAAGAAATCCGACGAAGATCCCCTAACCCCTTTAAACGTAAGCAAAATCCCGCGCCGAAAAACGGCTGTTGCTTTGCAGGAAAGTGAGGTTTTAGGGCATGCACCGACAATATCAGCGGCGGGACGGGGAGAAATTGCCGAGCAGATTTTGCAACTCGCACAAGAGAACGGGATTAATGTCCGACAAGACACCGCGCTGGCGGAGATGCTGGCGAAAATCGAACTGGATTCCCCTATTCCGAGTGAGGCTTTTCTGGCGGTGGCGGAGATTTTATCCTATGTTTATCGCGCGAATGGCAAGAAAGATCCTTTTAATACGAAGATTTTGGAAGATGGGGATTAAGACCCTACGGTCAAGCCGTAGAATAACATAAAGGAAAGAAATTCATGGAAAGTGAACTTCCGCAAATTTTCAAAGCACTGGCTGCGCTTGTTTTTGTGCTCGGGCTAATGGGGGGGCTTGCGATCGCCTTAAAAAAATTAGGCCTGTCAGGAGCGATGCCGATCAAAACCGGTGAAAAACGTTTGAAAATTATAGAGATTTTGCCTCTTGACGGGCGCAGAAAGCTTGCGATTATCGAGCGCGATGATGTTCAGCATTTGATCCTTTTGGGGGGTAATGAGGAGACAGTCATTGAAACGGGCTTTGAGCCTCTTGATAATAAGAACAATGAATAAGCGATTCTTACCATGTTTGTCATTGCGAGGAAGGCCGAAAGGCCTGACATGGCAATCTATTTTCTATAAAATTTTATGGGTTGCTTCGCTAACGCTCGCAATGACGGTATTGAGTGAAACCGCCCTTGCGCAAAACATCTCCATTGATTTTGGTGAAGAAGGCAATGGCAGCGTGACGGGCCGCGTTGTGCAACTTGTAATTTTGCTCACCGTTTTGTCGCTTGCGCCGTCTATCCTCATTATGATGACAAGCTTTACGCGGATTGTCGTGGTTTTATCATTCCTGCGGACAGCCATCGGAATTCAGCAAACACCGCCCAATACGGTGATGCTAAGCCTCGCGCTTTTCCTAACATTTTTCATCATGGCACCGACATTAGAGGCGGCTTATGAAAGCGCGATTATGCCTTTGCTAGAAGAAGAGATTGACGAGATTACGGCGTTTGAACGCGGGGTGGAGCCGTTTCAGGCTTTTATGCTCAAGCATGTGCGGGAGAAGGATTTAAACCTGTTTATGCAGCTTTCCGAAACCCCGGCGGTTGATAACGCGAAGGAGATTCCTTTGCAGGTTTTGATCCCATCTTTCATGATCTCGGAATTGCGGCGCGCATTCGAGATCGGGTTTATGCTGTTCCTGCCATTTTTGATTATCGACCTTGTGACGGCTTCGATTTTGATGTCGATGGGCATGATGATGCTCCCGCCGATTACCATCTCCCTGCCATTCAAGATTATTTTCTTTGTGCTGGTTGATGGGTGGTATTTGATCACCGGATCACTGATACAAGGATTTGATCAGGTTGGTTCCTTACCGCCGCCGGGTTGAGCATGGCAATTGCCATTAAGCCTAATTCGAAGGCTGAGAAACAGCGCGGTAAGACTCCAGAAAATCACTAAAAAGATCGACCTCGGAGACTATACCCATCAGCGTGTCACGATCCGCAAGGGCGGCATTTCTGCGCGGGCGAGTGATAACCTCGAAAATCCGCGCCTGATCGGTTTGCGCCATAACATCAGAATATTTCTCACGCATATTGGCAAGGCCGATACGATCACTGGCGAGATTAAGCGAAATTGCACGTTGAAGGATCAACATCGTGTTCTCATCACTTAAGGGACGCGTCAGCGATATGTTCTGATCAGTAATCACATCACCCAGCGCGGCGGCTGCATCATCCCAGTAACCTGCCGTCCATGCGATATCAGCGCGCAAGCGGTTGGTTGTTCGGTTATCATTCAAATCTTCCAGCATTTTAATCCCCTGATCCGGGCGACCATTGCGGGATAAAGCGCGAGCACGCAAAAGAGTCATATCCTGAACCTTGTCCGCTGTTTTGATATTTTCGGGCAATGCATCAAATTGACTTTGCGCTATATCCAGCGTTTCTAATGCGGCGGCTGGATTAGAATCCAAAAGATAAATCGCTGAGAGCTTAACGGCTACATTATAGGCTTCGATACCGTCAAGGCGGTGATTGAGTTGGTATGAGAGGAGCCGTGAAGCACGCCCCAAAAGATCCGCCTGCGTTAGCCTATCTGCCAGGCGTTCAACAATTTTATCACCGGTTTTATCACTGGGCAGAATTTCCGTGAATTGCTCATAAAGCGCAACCGCATCCAGCGGCGAGACTTGCTCAAGAGAATCGCCCAGATATAAATCTGTCAATAAATCAGTCATTTCATTTGTGATATTATTCCCAAGGCTTGTTCCGGCGGCAACCGTCGCGGCCTCTCTCATAAGATTTAGCCCTTTGAGATATTCCTGCGCTTCAAAATATGTTCGCCCCAGCCAAAATCCAATACGCGCCTCTAATGCGTCACCGCGCCATGCATATCTGAGACGCTCTAATGTATTAATCGCTTCTTTTGGCTCAATCTTTTCCTCATCAACCTTCAAGCGCATAAGCGCCAAACCTGCTTTTGCGCGGTACAAATCATCTTTACCGTCAATCAACGGTTTCCAGTATTTGATCGTCTCATCTATCTGACCCGCCTGGCGCGCAGATTCACCGCGCAAATATTTAAGAGCTGCTTTTTGCGGCGTATTAAGAGAGGATTCATTGTTGAGTAATAGCGCTAAAATTTCGTTGGCTAGCTCTGTATTACCTGCGCGCAAAGCAACCTCCGCGCTAACCAATCCCAAACGATTCAATATTAAATCAGGGTAGTTTTGAAGCGCCATAGATGTCTCGGGCAATAACGCAATAGCTTGTTGCCAGTCACCGATATCGGCAAGCGCGGCAGCTTTCCAAAATTTAATATCGTCAAGCCCTTCTAAATCCTTAATAGCAAGATCATTAAATCCATCTTCGGTTTTGTAATCCAAGATATGAGCCACACCACGCAATGCAAGAAATTCAGGGGTATTGTTAATATCAGGATTATAGCTTTCTATCATTGTCAGGAATCCAAGGGATTCAGCCCCCATCGCATGAGATAAATACATTTTGGCAAGGCTCATTAACGCTGCATCGCGCTCACTATCAGAGCTATTGGCTGCGTTTGAGAGTAAAATATTGTGATTTTCCCGCGCAGCATCCAAACTGCCTAGCTGCCAGTTCTTAAAATCAAAAATTTTCTTCTGATTACTATCCTGAGAGACTTTCTGTGTTTTTTTGCCGGATTGATCCTGCTTTATGCGTTTTTGCGGCAAAATCGATAAGCCTTGCGGGCGGCTAATTTCTATACCGGATTGAGTTATTTTGACTGCAAGATCGTCAATGCGGGGTAAAATAACAAGCCCGGCTGCGGAAGCAAGCATATCAAATTCAGGAAAACTGCGTCTGGGCCCAGTGAAATCTTGCGCTGTTTTTGTTGTCACAATCACAAGATTTTTACCTGTTATCGGATCTGGTATTTCAATAACTCTTTCCGGCTCTTTGAATGGAATAAGCAGCTTGCCACTCCGAATTTCTCCTTCAATGACATTTTGGCGCTCCAGCTTGACAGGCTCTTGTTTATTGTACTGCTCGGATATGATCACCTTCCACACAAGCCCCCCACCTCTGGTTCTCAGATAGGTACCTATCATGCTTTGCGCTTTAAAAATTATAGCATCATCGCGTGTTTGTGTTTCCACAGGAAGAAGATATTTCGCATCCGGCCCGGATACTCTTGGGCTCATTAAAAGATCAGGATTATCGTTAACAATGTAAATTTTACCAGCACGCTCAAAAACTGCTATTCCCAATGAATCTGATGAACTTAGCGCAATCAGATTAGCTGTCTGCAAGCCTGGATTATCGAGCTGTACAAATTCCGCTGTCTCTTCGGGCGGCTCTGCGTTCGCTTGCTCGATGAGCGGCTCTTTTTCAACTGGCTCAACCTTTGCCGTTTTTATGACTTCTTTTAAAGGTTTTTGCACCTGTTTTTTTTGTTCTGGTTTTTTAGCAATAATGGGCTGCGTTTGTCCCGGTAAATTATAGATATCCAAAACGAATCTATTCCCGGCAAAAAAGTTTCGATAGCGGTTATCACCGGGCAATGTCACAGAAAGAACCAAGGGGTTCGTATTTTTAACTTTGACATTCTTAATATTTTGCGCCTTTGAAACATCCATACCGGATTGATCAGGATTAGCCGCTTTATCAAAGGTAATATTTAGGGCTGCACCCTGCTTTTTGATATCCGCCTTAGCACCAGACGGCCAATCAACAACAAGGCGAGAGTAATTCTCATGAATCCCTGTACGCATTTTGACGTTCTGCGCATTAACCACATTTGGCCACGCGAAAACACTGATGATTATAAAGATAGCGCATATTCTTTGCATACTGTTTAAAAATGCCATAGTGCCTGCAAAAGGACAAGAAAGAGGATGTTTCGCACAGGTGACACAGTGTATATTTTTAACGCTCTATCTTCAAAAATGAACGGCTTTTGCCATCATCTTGCATCACAACCAGATCAACGCGGCGGGAAAGATCAAGGCGCTGCTCTTCTGAAACCGTTTCAGGGATTTCGTCATAGCGCGCACTGGACATGCCCCGTGTGATCATATCACGCCGATAACCAACCTGCTTCAAAATGTTTGAAACATTGACAGCCCGGGACAGTGATAATTCCCAGTTAGACGAAAATCGTTCATTTTGTTGGGAAATCGGACGTGGATCGCTATGCCCTACTACTTCGATCCTGTTACGAATTCTTGATAACAAACCGCCAAGCGAGAACAGAGCCTTTTTGCCTTCCGTTTTGACTTCGTCATCCCCAGCTGCGAATAGCAAATTTTCAGGCATGGAAATGATAAGCCTGTCTGATGCTGCTATCACAACAATATTGTTGAGCGCGTCACTTTCATCGATTGTTTCTTCAATAAGAACGCGCAAATAATTCAGATTGAGTGCTTCACTACGGTCTATTTTATCAATAGATATTGTATCTTGAGCACCGGCAAATTGCGGCGGGCTGTAGAATTTGCTGAAACCTTTATTGATTGAACTGGTCAGTTCTTCCCATTCCTCCACTTCCGGAATTGACATAGAATAAAGCAATACGAAAAAGGTAAGCATAAGTGCCATAATATCAGTAAATGTAATCAGCCAAAGCGGTGCCTCGGGCTTAGCATTGGTATTAGCTTGTGCTTTTTTATTAAGGATGCTCAAGTTTTCTATGCTTGAATCATGCATATCAGCCAAAGGGGTATCTTGCGCCTCGCTCATAGCCCACCTTCCGGAACAGGGTTCACAGCTTCATAGCGTGAAAAATAAATATCAATCATACCGACTTCACCACGCTCTAAACCTGCTGAGAGCAGTTTCTTCTCAAGTCCACTATCTTCAAGCTTTTTTGATAAGATAGAAATTTTTCTCATATCCTGCCGGATTTCTTCCGAAGAATTTGTCAGAGCAGCGGCTGGATCACGCTTTGTATTCAGGATCATATCCATACGGTAAGGTATATCTGTTTCTTTTGTTTGCATGAGTGAAATTAATGTGGATACAAAAGAGCCAGGCTCGCCTAAACGATCGGAACTAAAAGCTCTGTTACGTGCTGGTGCTAAAAGACTGCTTTCGAATTGTTTGAGCGGCATGCTGATATGCATCATTGTGCCAAGTCGGTTTTTCTGGATTTTTACGCCAGTAATGTGCGCATTGAAAACTTGCTCTAATTTGTCAAGCGTATCACCCTCTTGAATAGATTGCTGTATTGATTGAACAGTGCTTGGCGCGAAAACTTCTTTTGGTTCATCATTGGAAAAGGCTGCAGCCAGACTGTTTAAGACGGGTCTGGACTTAATTTCCTGAAAATTTGATAAAGCGTTAAGGATAATGAAAAATGAAAGAAGCATGATGAATAGGGAAAGCGCCAAAAACTGGTTTGCCATATCCATAGCTTAATCTATTCCTCAATTCTGTCATTATATCTTCTCTTTTGAGTATACACCGTTTAAAAGTCTGAGAGAAGCTTATCGATGTCTTCTTGTGTGATGGCCTTATCCGGCATTTGCGGACCATTCATCAACTTTTCGTCTGCTGTACGCGTGTCTTGTTCAGGCGGTAAATCACTACTATCGCCGATACCGGGAATCCGGCTCGCGATAATTGTAATCATCTTGCCAACTTTTTCTTCTATTGCTTTTAAAGTTTTGACAACATTTGTAATACGCTGTCCTGTTATATCCTGAAATGAACAGGCTTCGAAAATTTTCATGACTTCATTGGTAATAGCATCGCCATGTTCTCCACCAATCGCGCCAGCCTTCTCCATGATAATTTCAGCGGCATCCATAATTGTGCCTGTTGCTTCAGCCGTTGATTCGACAACTGCATCTAATTCATCCGTAGCATTGGGAATATATTTAGCATTGATATCATCAGGTCTTGTGGCACCAATCGCGGATCTTGCATCTTCTATAATTTTTTGCAAGCCCTGCAGTTCTTCGTAGATAGCAGTATTGGCATCATCGCCAGCATGCTCGACTTTCTGAATAACTGAGTTAATGATCTTAATGACCTGATCACGCTCATAGGATTGCTCCTGCGGCATTGAGGGAAGTGCTTCACTCATATCAATTCTCCTTAAAGTTCTGCTTAAAACTCTCCAATAACGGCTGTCATTTTTGCCTTCAGCGTTTCTGCGTTGAAAGGCTTGACGATATAATTGTTCACGCCGGCTTGTTTAGCCATAACAACATTTTCTGTCTTACTTTCTGCCGTCACCATAATAAATGGCGTATTGGCATAAGCTTCACCCGATCCTCTAACATTTTTCAAAAAATCAATCCCGGATACAGGTTCCATATTCCAATCAGAAATGATTAGCCCATATGTTTTTTGCTGAACCATCTCATAGGCCTGCCCACCATCTGTTGCTTCATCAACATTTGGAAATCCTAATTGCTTCAATAAGTTTTTAATAATACGAAGCATTGTATTGTAATCATCAACGATGAGAACATTCATATTCTTATCAACCGACACGGATATTTCTCCTTAACCCCTAATTGAGTGTTATATTTTGATTTAAACAGATAACATTATGCGCAAAAAAACGTTAAAGCTTTCTAAGGACGCAGTGATTTTTTTAAAAGTTTAAGTGAAAACGCAGGAATTTCGTAACAATAACTGTATACGAATACATGCGCATGGTGAACAGGTTTTTGTAAATTACTGTATCTGCGGTAGTTCAGGCAGTTTTTTCTGCTCGGCAAGCATAATTGTAATCGTGCGTGCACGCTCGGGATTCATAGCAGCCAAAACAGGGGAGAGTTTTCGCTCTGACATTTGTGACATCACAGCGACCAGAATATCAAGGTCCAGCGTATCAAAAATTCTGGCGGCATCTTTAGGTTTCATGCCCTCATAAACTTTAACAAGACTTGTAATACGCGCCTTTTCTTCATCCGATTGTTGTTTTAACAAACCTTCTATTTGTTTGCGCAAGCTGGAAAGCTCCTGATATTTGCGATCCAGCTCTTGTTCTGCTGCCCGCAGGAGCGCTTCACGTGCCATAATCTCTTTTTCGCGTTTCTCAAGCCCCTTGCGGCGTTCAGAAAGATCACCAAATATTTCCATTCTAATATTGGAATAATCAAGCTCTTGATCGGATGCATCCCGCCATTCCATTTCCGGCATTGTGTCATCAGAGACTTCTGTGACTTTGGATTCTTCATCTTCTTCATAAGAGTTTTCAGATTTCCCGGCTTTACGTGCCTCTATTTGGTCGGCAATCGATTTTGAGCCAGTAAGCTCTTGAGGTGAATCCTCTTCTTTTTCCTCCGCCTGCGCCTTACCACTGAATGCTGAAAAACCGATGACGATATCGGCAATACGAACAGAAAATGTCAGCATTGCAACGATGATCAAAACCGGAAGAATTTTAAAACTACTACGCATGCTTTAAATTACTTCTTTCCTCTTTTGAGTGCCTTTAAAAGCTCCTTTTCCGCCTGACTGGATAAACCATCAAAATCGGGATCGCTATCGAGTGTGTCCTCTTCTGTCTCAAGCTTGTCGTCTTCTTGCGTAAAATCAGGGTCACGTATTATGAATTCGCTATCATTTTTACGTTTTTTCGAGATAGGGGATACATTTGCCCCTAAACCCTCACTTGGAATCTCCAATGTTTTTCTACTTCTATTGACGGCTTGCTCCAATCGTGCCGCAAGACTTTCACTGACTGCATTCATTTGTTGCAATTCATCGGCCAGAAATTGCGCATCGCGGACTAGCTTATGCAGCTCATCCCCAGATTCCTGAGATGTTTGTTTAAGCTCATTCACGGCGACTTGTGCATTGTCAATATGAGAGGCCAGATCTTTCATAACTCCATCAAACTCATTGCGATGAGCGCGAAAAGCATTCAATGCGCGAGAGAGTTGCATGGCAAAATAAATAAACACACCCAGACCGGTTAAAATGAATACATCCAACCCTATTTTTATATATTCTATACCCATGTGTTATTGCTCCTCATTATGTTCGGGTTCAATGTAGCTCTCTATGCGTACGGCAATATGTTCCTGTTTTTGCCCAACCGGGCCTTTAAACATGGGGAAATCACCGCATCGTAGTTCCAAATCTTCTTCAGTGCGCGTTTGAAACATAATACGCGACCCTACTTTCCAGTTTAGCATATCACCGAGTGGAAGTACCTTTTCACCCAAAATGGCCTGTAGCTGAATATCGGTTTTATAAAGCTCATGGGTGAGATGGCTTTCCCAAATGGAATCACGCCCGAACTTTTCACCCATAAACATCTGTAAAAGTAATTCACGAATTGGCTCCAGCGTAGCATATGGGATGAGAACCTCAACGCGGCCACCACGATCTCCCATATCAACACGCAAACGCGCAAGCACACAAGCATTACCGCTCTGTGTAATCGTCGCAAAACGCGGGTTTGTTTCCATACGATCAAGACTGAAACTAACAGGAGACAGTGGATCAAACGCAGATGAAAGATCGCCTAACGTGACCTGCACCATTTTTTCCACTAATTTGCTTTCTATTGTTGTGTAAGGACGGCCTTCCACCCGGATCGCCGGGGTTCCTTTCCGCCCGCCCAGCAACACATCGACAATAGAATAAATCAGGGCTGAATCTGTTACAAACAGGCCATTATCATCCCATTCTTCAGCCTTAAACACGGATAACATCGCAGGCAATGGGATTGAATTCATATAATCGCCAAAACGCACCGTTGAAACCTGATCAAGACTGACTTCGACATTGTCGGTTGTGAGGTTTCTTAATGATGTTGACATCAAGCGCACCAAACGGTCAAACACGATATCGAGCATCGGAAGACGCTCGTAATTGACCATGGCTGAGTTAATCAGCGCCATGACACCAGAAGCTTCCTGATCGCCATCTTCGTCGTCAAAACCTAAAAGAGAATCAATTTCTTCCTGATTGAGAATACGTGTGCCGCCCTCATCCCCTTCTGCGGCGTCTCCTCCGTCGAAAGCCGGTGTGGCATCAGGCTCCACGACGGAATCAGAGTCAGCATCATCGTCCGCCATGGATTCCCATTGCTCCATGACAGCACGCTCTTCTTCACTCATCTGGTCGAGTTCATCGTCCATGGCTTATTTTTTATCCCTTTTGCTTTAATATTGCATTTTCGACTTACTGTAAGAACTATCTGCAAGAGCTATGCCGTTTTATCAGCGCTTTAGGTTCAGCTCCTCGTTGTTCTTCATATCTTCAATCATTTTTACACGTGAAATAACGGAGACATTTTCAATTTGAAGATTTTAAATATTAATACTCTACTCACTCTGCTAACTCACGTGTTAATCATATTGCACTATAGCATTACTGGATCAAAATCTCCTGAAAAAGCACATCTTTGACTTCGACAGGTGCAGCAGCCTGATTAACGCGCCAGAGCAACTCCATTTGCAGACGGTAAATACCCGCTGACCCCCTTAAATCCCTGACGCGCAGCTCTCTTAAATATGTCTGAAACTGGTCAATAACACGGGGAAGGACAGCTTCAACTTCGGCCACATCTTCCTCATTGGCCATTTCAAGCTGAACAGTTAAACGTAAGTAACGCGGCGTACCACTTTCAGTATTCAGATTGACAATCATAGTTGGAATTTCCAGGAATTTGCCGCCCCCCTTACTATCTTTCCCGTCTTTACCATCCTTTCCTTTTTTACCCTTCTTATCTTTCTTGTCCTTTTTACCCTTCTTATCCTTTCCTTCCTTTTTGTCGTCGTCTTTACCTTTCTCATCATCGCCTTTACCCTCTTCCTCCTCGGGGCATTCTTCTATGACATTGCCATCTTCATCCACTTCTTCAACACATTCATCTTTCTTACCTAAAAGACTATCCAAAGCGCCTGTAAAATAGGCCGCTGCACCGCCGCCGCCAAGAAGCAGGAGCAAAGCCACAATAATCAGAATGAGCTTTTTTTTGCCGCCCTTTTCCTCTTCTTCACCATCAAAGCTTTCATCACCAGTCTGGTTTTCTGCTGGTGTTTCTTCAGTTTGATTGTCTTCATCTTCCATCATGGCAAAATTCTTTTCATGTTTGGTTTTTACCTTTTCATTCTAATCCTTTTGTCGCATAAAATAAATCCTCAGGCGCATTAAGGCAGAAGAAAGCGCACAGGAAAAAATTGCCTCTACAGATGAGAATCAGGCCATTTCTCCCCAATTCGTAAAATATACGCCCATCATCCTGTTTCCACAAACTACAACCAAAACACTGATATTGAATGTTTTTTTATTCTGGCACGATGCATGCAGAGCATTTCAGAACATGACGTTGCATACATGAAAACATGCGTATGCGTTTTAAGGAATAAGAGCCATGGAAAATAGTATTTATCTGGGATTGTCGCGGCAAATGACGCTTCGTACCAATATGGATATTATTGCCCAGAATGTCGCCAATATGAATACGACAGGCTATCGCGGGCAAAATACGCTCTTTCAGGAATACTTATCCAAGCCGCGCGGTTATGATGACCCCCTATCCTTTGTTAATGATGAAGGACAATATCAAATCACATCTCCCGGCCCTATAAGGCAAACAGGAAGCCAGCTTGACGTCGCCGTTGTTGGCCCCGGCTTTATCAGCGTGCAGGCACCGGGCGGCGAAATTGAATATACACGCGATGGTAATTTCTCGATTGATGCTAGCGGTATTCTCGTCACGCAAGCTGGATTTCCCGTTGCAAATGCTGGCGGTGGCAATATCACAATCCCACCTGAAACAAAAATTATTAAAATCGATGATCAAGGCAATATTTTTGCCGATGATGGTGCACTCGGACAGATCGGCCTTTTTGAATTCGAGAATGTCCAACAGCTCGAGCAAAAAGGGAATAACCTTTATGCAATTGTCGGTGGCAATGCCAACCCTGCTACGGAAAGCCGTGTGAAGCAGGGGCATCTTGAAGGATCAAACATACAGCCCGTTGTTGAAATGACCCGCATGATTGACACGCTGCGCGAATATCAGACCGTTGCGCGTGTCATGGAACGGGAAAATGAACGCTTACGCTCGGCCATTCAAAAGCTTACAGGCGGGAGTTAGAGAGAATTAGATAAGGAGACAAACCTATGAGATCATTAGATATTGGCGCGACAGGCATGCTAGCGCAACAGCTAAATGTGGATGTTATATCCAACAATATAGCAAACACAACAACAACCGGCTACAAACGCCAGCGCCCGGCCTTTGTGGATTTGATTTATCAAAATCTGGATCGCCCCGGCTCTACATCATCCGATACCGGCACAATTGTCCCGACAGGATTGCAGCTTGGACTGGGGGTTCGTGCAGGAGCCGTTTACCGCGAACATGCGCAAGGCCCTATTCAAATTACAGAAAACCCACTGGATGTTGCCATTACCGGCGAGGGTTTTTTTCAGATAGAACTGCCTAGCGGCGATACGGCCTATACAAGGGATGGAACTTTTCAACTCAACGAAAATGGTGAAATTGTTACCGTGCAGGGGTTTTTGCTCGATCCAGGATTAACAATTCCAATTGATGCCACCGATATCGAGATTAACCGCGAGGGTGAAGTTTTGGTACAGCAGCCCGGTCAGACAACGCTAACCAATGTCGGACAAATACAACTTGCGCGTTTTGCCAACCCGGCAGGATTAGAAACCATTGGCGATAATCTCTTGCTGGAAACAGAGGCCTCAGGCGCAGCAACCACAGGAACACCGGGACAAGAAGAATTTGGCGCCTTGCAGCAATCGGCGCTGGAGCAATCCAATGTGAATATTGTTGAAGAAATTACGATGCTCATTACCGCGCAGCGCGCCTATGAGATGAATTCAAATGTGATTTCAACATCGGATGAAATGCTGCAAACAGTAACACAGTTACGGTAGTTGAATGGAGCAGTTTAACCGTCATTGCGAGGAAGCGAAGCTGACGAAACAATCTAGATTGCAACGCTCCTTTCAGCCTCTTGCAATGACAAAAAAACAAAAGGAAGATATAATGCGTAAAATATCAATGATCAAAGAGTTTTGTTTTGGCTTTCTTCTGCTGGGAATATTGCTAGGTGCAATGATTTATCCCCATTCCGCTGCTGCGGTGAGCCTCAAGACCAGCGCGATCATTGATGATAATACAATCATGCTGAGCGATGTTTTTTCCGGCCTGCCGGATGGCAAGGATAAGGCGCTCGGCCCTGCCCCGCGCCCCGGACAGGATATGACCCTTAATGCGCGGACATTAATGCGCATTGCGCTTGCGCTTGATCTGCCATGGAGACCTGCGCATGCTGGTGAATATGTTGTTTTATCACGTGCCGCAACCGTGATTGATGCTCAGATGATCGAAGCAGCGTTGCAAGATGAAATTGCACAGAACGGGATTAATGGGACATATAAGCTTGCATTTGCAGGCGCTGTTCAAGAAATTATCTTACCCCCTGATCAGCCAGCAAACCTTGAGGTGCAATCCTTGCATGTCCGGCAAAATCAGAACAGATTTGAGGCAATCCTTGTCGCACCGTCAAAAGAAGACCCCATACAAACCTTACGTGTCAGCGGAGCTATGCATCGGATGATTGATGTCCCTGTTTTAACCGCCCCTATTCGTAAAGGAGCCATCATTAGCGCGCGTGACATTGAAATGATTACGGTGCGTGAAGATGAAGTGCGCGGCGATATGGTGATTGCGCAAGATGAACTTATCGGCATGACACCAAAGCGAATTGTTATGCCAGGAAAACTGATCAAGGCAAACGACCTGCAAGCACCGCTCATCGTGGCGCGCGGGGATTTTGTAACAATGACTTTTAATAATAGCGGCATGACTTTAACGGCGCGTGGGAAAGCGCTGGAAAATGGTGCAAAAGGTGATGTGGTTCGCATTGCCAATGCCTCCAGCAGCCGAACCGTTGAAGGAATCGTTGTTGGCGAACGAGAAGTTATGGTGAAAAGGTTTTAGTTTATGGGTCATTGCGAGGAAGCGAAGCTGACAAAGCAATCTAGATTGCCACGCTCCTTTCAGTCGCTCGCAATGACAAAAGATGAAAGATAAGGAGAAACAATGCGTACAGAGATTTTAAAATATTCAACCCTTCTTATCGCTTGCGCCGCTTTAAGCGCTTGCGGGACTGCGGATAAGATTGCCAATATCGGCAAAGCGCCGGAGACGAGTAATATTATCAATCCAACAACGGCGCAAGGCTATCAGCCCGTTAGCCTTCCTATGCCCAGCCCCAAAAACATCACGCCGCAGAAAAATTCTTTATGGGCGTATGATCGCACCACATTCTTTAAAGATCAGCGTGCTTCGGATGTCGGAGATATCATCACTGTGATGATCGATATTCAGGATGAAGCGACATTAGAGAATGAAACGTCGCGCTCGCGTTCGAATAACGAAGATGCGGACCTGCCATCACTTGGCGGGCTTCAGGCTGATTTGGGCGCCATTTTGCCCGAAGCGGTCAATCCATCCGATCTTGTCAATTTCGGCTCAGCCTCTAACTCCAGCGGAACGGGCAGTACAGAGCGTGAGGAAGAGGTCGTTGTTCAGCTTGCTGCGATTGTCACGCAAATTCTACCCAATGGGAATTTGGTTATTCACGGACGTCAGGAAGTCGTTGTCAATTTTGAGAAACGTATTTTGGAGATTAACGGCGTTATTCGCCCTGAGGATATCTCTGTGAATAACACAATCATGTCTAACCAAATCGCAGAGGCGCGAATTGCTTATGGCGGTGAAGGTCATATTACCGATGTTCAGCAGCCACGTTATGGGCAGCAGCTTTACGATATTGTTTTTCCTTTTTAAAAGGATTTGTATTGCAATGGCATTTAACAATCCGATTTTTAGACCGAAGGTTTGTTCGCAAATGCAGCGAGGATCTTGTTATTGGGTGCAACCAAAAGTTATTGTCATCCCCGCGAAAGCGGCGTAATCGCAAGAAACCCTAAAGCCAACATAATTCG
>CAWUJS010000027.1:0-23534 GCA_963922705.1 uncultured Alphaproteobacteria bacterium
GATGCCGATGCCCATACTGTTCGTACAAATCTTGGTTTTAAAACAGGTGAATACAAAGGACTTCAAGCACTGATCGAAGCGCAAATCGTACAGAATCTAAGTGATGAAGATTTTAATTCTACAACAAATGGACAAGGGACGTTTCCAATTGTTGCTGATCCGGATGTCACTGAAATCAATGAGTTATGGCTATCATATTCCAGCCTGCCACAAACCAAAATCAAGGTTGGGCGTCAGAAAATTAATATCGATAATCAGCGCTTCATCGGAACAGTTGGCTGGAGACAAAATGATCAAACATTTGATGCTGTTCAAATCACTAATAACAGCATTGCAAATCTAATGCTCCAATATGCTTATGTTGGAAATGTTAATCGTATATTTGGTGATGATAACGCACTGGGGGATTTAGATTCGAAAATTCATATTGCCAATGTTTCCTATAAATTTACCGATTTGTTAAAGCTTACCGGCTACGGCTATTGGCTTGAATTTGATGAATTGTCCGGACGTTCTTCGCAAACCTATGGTATTCGTGCAACGGGCAGCACACCAATAAATGACAACTGGACTTTCTTTTATGAGGCAGAAGCCGCAACGCAAGATGATTACCAAAATAACACGGCTAGCTACGATGAAGAATATTACCATATTGCCCCCGGCATTAAGGGTAATGGCTTTACATTTAAAGTCGGTTATGAAGAGCTAGGCGGGGATGGAAGCAATGCTTTTCAAACACCGCTTGCAACTGGACATAAATTTAATGGCTGGGCAGATGCTTTTTTGAATACGCCTGTTGAGGGTCTGGAGGATATTTATGTGTCGGGTTCTTACAAAATATCAGGAACAAATACAATTTTGGATGGTACAAAATTGACAGCGGCCTATCACGATTTCGATAGTCAAGAATCAACCATTGGTGATTTTGGTGATGAGCTGGATCTATCCATCGGAAAAACATTTACGCTTCCTGATGCCGGACAGCCTTTTAAAAAGGTCAATGTACTTTTGAAATACGCTGATTATGACGGTGAAAATGCAGCAGGTACCGATGTGGGGCGTGAAAAATTCTGGTTTCAGGTTGGCATTAAATTTTAAAACTTATTGTACAGCTTACAATCTTAGCTTACCTTTACGCATGAAATGGTAAAGCCCCGCACCTGTTAAAAAGCCTCCTAAATGAGCCTCCCACGCAATCCCTCCAAAAGAAATGCCAATCAAGCTCATGATCAGCGCCCATATAGCAATCATAGGCCATGGTCCTTTATGCGCCCATTTTCCTGCAAAAGATCCAAATCGCCCTTGTTCATACATCATAAGGAGTGCTGCGGCGAAAAGCCCTGAAATTGCACCTGAAGCACCAATAACAGGAGTTTCAGCTGTCACATTCAAAATAAAATAAAGCAAGATTGCCCCAATTCCACATATAAAATAATATTTAATAAGCGTAATAGTAGAAAACATTTTTTCTACAAATGTCCCCAGGGCAAGACCCATAATCACGTTGAAACCTAAATGTGTCCAATCGCCGTGAAAGAAATTATAGGTCATTGGCGTTAAAAGCTTAAACAAATCAAAACCACCTGAGTTTGTGAAATCCGCAGCCACAAAACCCCACTGGTTGATCACGCCAAAACGCGCAATATCACCAACGAACAATGTCGTTATAAGATGTATTATCAGATAAGTAGCAGATATAAAGAGGGTGAATGGAGGAATATTCCCAAAATTAAAAAAAGGTTCCGAATTTTGACTGCGATAAGCTTTGCGCCACGCATTTTCCTGCTTTTCCTGTTTTTTGCGGATACGATCACGCTCTGCAAGAGTTGGAAATTTTGTAACCTTGCCAGAACTGTTATCTTTACCATTAGGCTTATCTACCATGATAAATATCATCTCATTTTATACAAATCAGGGCAATCGATTGCCCTGATTAAAGGAATATAGTCCTATATTTTTAGAGGGAAGTCAAGCGAAATTTAAGCAGCCTTATTGGCTTCCTGCTCTTTTGCTTTGGCTAGCGCATACGCCCAATCAAGCCATGGACAAAGAGCTTCGACATCATCGCCGCTAACTGTTGCGCCGCACCAAATCCGAAGCCCGGCAGGGGCATCGCGATAACCGGCAATATCATAAGCCGCGCCTTCTTCATCCAAAAGCTTACACATCGCTTTGATAAACGGCATTTTTGCATCATCAGAGAGCGCTTCAAACCATGGATCAACGATTTTCAAACATACGGATGTCGTGGAGCGTGTATGGATATCGCTTGCCAGAAAATCAGCCCAATCAGTTTTTGCTACCCAATTTTCAAGCGCTTTATAATTTTGCTCTGAACGGGAAATCGTTGTGCGCAATCCGCCAATATTGGAAACCCAGTTGAGCGCATCCAGCGCATCGGCAACCGCCAGCATAGAAGGTGTATTAATCGTTGCGCCTTCGAATATGCCATTAATCAGCTTACCTTTTTTGGTCATGCGGAAGATTTTCGGTAAAGGAATATCAGGGGTGAAGCTTTCAAGACGTTCTACTGCACGCGGCGATAAGACAATCATCCCATGCGCAGCCTCACCGCCTAAAACTTTTTGCCATGACCATGTTGTAACATCCAGCTTCTCCCACGGCATATTATAGGCAAAGACAGCAGATGTCGCATCGCACAATGTCAAACCCTCACGGGAATCACTAATCCAATCACCATTAGGAACACGGACGCCTGATGTTGTACCATTCCAGACAAATACCGTATCATTGGCAGAATCAGCCTGTGAGAGGTCAGGCAATTCGCCATATTCTGCTTCGTACGTATTCACATTCTCGAGTTTAAGCTGCTTTGTAATGTCACTCAGCCAACCGCTGGAAAAGCTTTCCCATGCAAAGACGTCAACACCGCGTAAACCAAGCAAACTCCACATCGCCATCTCGAACGCACCCGTATCCGAAGCCGGGACAATCCCAACTTTATAATCGGCAGGAATGCCCAAAATCTCACGCTGCTTTTCAATCGTTTCTTTAAGCTGTGCCTTTAAAGGGCCAGCACGATGCGAACGCCCAAGCATCGCAAGTTTTGCCACATCTTCAAAATTCCACCCCGGGCGTTTTGCACAGGGCCCTGATGAGAAACAAGGGTTTTTGGGTTTCAGGCTTGGTTTATGCATTATATAATCTTCCTTCAGGTTTAATGCTTTTCATCTATATGATTATCAGATAGATAAAATTAAAACCAACGTCCAGCCCTTTTTGATAAGGATCATGTATGAACGCCATTTTAACTCTCATTGCCAGCGATTCTAGCAAGCCTGTTAAGAAATATCATTTCAAGGAAATTGCTAATATTGCAAAATTTTACAATATCGAGGTAAGCGGCAAGCCAGAATGGCTGGAAGCTGATAAAGCGGCTGATATTGTTTTAACTGAACATGCGAGCAGCCCACTGATTGCGCATTTACGAGAATCGCTTGATCAGGATGAAATTGATTTATTCGTGACGGCACCAGGCAATCGCCGGAAAAAACTGCTTCTGGCTGATATGGATTCCACAATTGTGGCCGAAGAAACATTGGATGAACTGGCTGCTTTTGCTGGCCTTAAAGATAAAGTTGCAGAGATTACAGCCAAAGCCATGAATGGAGAGCTTGATTTTCACGCCGCTATCAAAGAGCGTGTTGCGCTTTTAAAAGGGCTATCAATAGACGCGCTTGATCAAGCACTGGAAGCCACCATCGTCAATCCCGGTGCCAAAACGCTAGTACAAACCATGAAGGCGCATGACGCAACTTGCATTCTCGTATCTGGTGGTTTCACCGTTTTCACTGAACCTGTCGCAGAACAAGTTGGTTTTGACCATCATCATGGAAATAACCTTGGGATCAGCGGAACAGCGTTAACGGGCGAGGTTCTGGAACCTATCCTTGATAAATTCGCGAAAGTTGAGTTTCTTGATCACTATTGCAAAGAGCTTGCTATTGATGCGGCAGATTGTATGACAATTGGTGATGGTGCTAATGATTTGCCGATGCTCAAAAAAGCAGGACTCGGTGTTGGGTACTACGCAAAGCCTTCTGTTGCCTCTGAGTTAACGAATGTCATAAAATTTGGCGATCTTTCAGCGCCTCTCTATGCGCAAGGTTATACGCATAAAGAGATTTAGGGTCAGGACCTAAAGGGACTAAACACATACCAACTAAGATAATGAATAGAAAATTGCTTTTTATTCTAGGATTTTGAGCCTCTTCACGGTAAGCTTTTTCTTATGAGAAAGCTTTATCATCTCTGGCTTCATCCTTATTCGCGTAAAGTGCGGATTGTTCTGGCTGAAAAAAATCTCGATTTTTCCCTGAAAATTGAAAAAATATGGGAGCGTCGTACAGATTTTTTAGCCATGAATCCGGCTGGGGATGTTCCTGTTTTTGTTGAACAAGACGGCACTATTTTAGCTAATTCTCAGGTGATTTGTGAATATTTGGAAGAAGTCTACCCGCAGGTTAATGTGCTGGGACATGATCCTGTGCAACGTGCCGAAACCAGACGTCTTGTGAGCTGGTTTGATGTGAAATTTAACCGTGAAGTTTCAGAAAATCTCGTGGGTGAAAAATTGATGAAGCGTTATTTAAAGCTAGGTGAGCCAAGCGGCCCTGCAATGCGCGCCGGACATGCTAATATTCATTATCACCTGGATTACATTGGCTTTTTGACAGAGAAAAGGAAATGGCTGGCAGGCAATCAATTTTCTTTAGCTGATATAGCCGCTGCTGCGCATATCTCAGCTGTCGACTATATCGGAGATGTGCCGTGGGAAGAACATCAAGCTGCACGACAATGGTACAATAAAGTATGTATGCGCAAAAGTTTTTCTCCTTTACTGAAAGACCGTGTTCCCGGCTTTGATCCGGTTACGCATTATGATAAAGTAACCGCGTAAAGTTTTAAAATGGAATCACTATTATGACACAGAGCAATAAGCTCTTTTGCTTTGGATATGGATATAGTTGTGATTACCTGGGATATGAGCTTTCGGCTCGTGGGTGGGATGTTGCAGGCACAACACGCAATATTGAAAAACGCGAAACGCTTAAATCTCGCGGCATTAAGGCGCATTTATTTGACGCTGACTGCCCTCTGGCAGACCCGCTTTTCACCTTACAGGATATAACACATCTGGTCATTTCAACCCCGCCGGGGGATGATGGTGACCCTACATTTTTGATGCATGCAAATGACATTGTACAGTTACAGAATCTTAAATGGATTGGGTATTTATCAACAACGGGGGTTTACGGAGATCGCGGCGGTGATTGGGTTGATGAAGACTCGGAAATCAGGCCAAACAGCAAGCGCGGATCAAGGCGCGCTCAAGCTGAAGAACAATGGCTTTCACTTGTTCATTCTCATAATTTGCCCGTACATGTTTTCCGGCTTGCCGGTATTTACGGGCCGGGGCGCAGCGCCCTTGATACGATCAGAGCCGGTGTTGCACGCCGCATAGAAAAGCCGGGGCATGCTTTTAGTCGAATACATGTTGAGGATATCGTGCAGATCTTAATGGCCTCAATGGAGAAAATAAATGCGGGTCAAGCTTATAATGTTTGCGATGATTTGGCTGCGCCCAGCCACGAAGTTATCGCACATGCTTGTGAGCTATTGGCGCGTCCTGTTCCTCCACTCATTCCATTTGCAGAAGCAGATTTATCGCCTATGGCACGCAGTTTTTATGCTGATAATAAACGTGTGCGCAATGACCGCATCAAGGATGAGCTTGGCGTCAATTTAAAGTATAAAAACTATATTGATGGCTTGCAGGCCTGCCTTGACGCAGAAGATTACGCACTTTCCTTGTTTAAGGGAATGCAAGGCTAGCTCTTATACCAACAACTTATAGTCATTCCATTTTAAAATCGGACAAATCTGCAAATCGCCGTTTTTTCAAAATGCTCCTCAAAGTATTGTCTATACGTTGTCGTCCCATTTTGAAAAAGCCGAACAATTTTCGTTGGGTGTCCGATTTTAAACTGGAACGACTATATAGTCATTCCAATTTCATCGCGCATAGATTATTGAATGTGATGGATGGGTTTTTCTACCTTTCCTGCTGCAAATATCCTTCCAGTCCTGGAATCTTGTGCCAGCAATGCAAATCCATCTGCATCCATATCTGCTACAGATATCGTCTCTTGTCTTGCAAGGCCGTTCCAGCTTTGCAAGTCCTTATAATCACTGACGGCGTTGATATAGTAAGTTTCTTGCTCTTGTGGCGGAAATTGACTTTGTTTCTTTTTCTGATGATACCCGACCAGGGTTAGTTCTATATTTCTGGGAAGGTCAGTTGCTGGAATGTCCATTTGAAGGCGCCCTTCTTCCAGTTTTAATTTAATTTCCGAAGGCATAGTTTCCGATTTATGCAAGTTTATAGCAGCATTCACAACATGTTCCATATTTCCTTGACTTTGATATTGTCCGCCGATGGTTAAAGCTAAATTGCTAAATTGATCTAATAAATCAGTATTTTTACGGTATATATAATGCCTTCGTATAAAAAAATCATTGAGATGTCTGGTTTTTTTGACATCCATAATACCGGGAGCAAAACTTTGCTCGCTTAAATACTGTAAAGCAATTGCATTTTCATGTTTTTCAGTCAGATCGACAAAAACCTCTTCAACTCTTTTAACAGGTATGTCCTGTATTACATCTGCCGGATTATTTTGATCTATAGAGGCTGTTTCCGCTTCGACATCTGGCGCTATATGCTCCATAGCACCCGGTTTGTGGGTGCCGTCAGCATAATGAAATTCATCCTCTACCATGGGGCCAGAACCACATGAATTGTTTCTACTTGATTTGTAAGTGAATACTTCAATAACCAGAGGGCCTTCACTTGCAAAGTTTTTATTTGGTAATATAAAAATGGCGGATGTCAGTAACGTAAGAAGCAATAAGTTTTTCATGCTATATCATATCATGAACGGCCAGGATCAGACAATTAAAAGTCGGAGCATCGGCCTTTGACTTCCCAATCATTATAACGTGTGGGTTCAGGAAGCCCGGCATCCTCATAACCGCCAATTTCCTTTTCGGCTTCTTGACGGTCTTTATCTTTGTCAGATGGCTTTTGATGTGTCTGTTTTGGTTTTTTATTTGTCATGAGAGAGGATATAGGGCAATTTAAGCCTTAAGAAAAGGGTTTGATATGAATAACGAATTGGAAATGTTACGCAGACAAATTGATATGCTGGATGTAGAGTTAATTGACATTCTGGCACGCCGTATCGATGTTGTCCGCAAAGTTGGAAACTTAAAAGCTGGAACTGATATTTCAGTTGTACAGCCTGCACGCGCACAAGCGGTTAAAAACCGTGCCGCTGAAATGGGTGCTACCAAAGGGCTGGACAAAGAATTTGTCCGTCAAATTTATGATTTAATGATTGATCATGCCCATGCTTTAGAGCATGAAATTCTGGACGCTCACAAATCATGAGCGCAGAAAATTCGGATTATAATGAGGGATTGGACTCCCGCCATGCTGCGTTATCTTTGATTGGGCAGGTTCTGGATAAGAAACAAGCGCTTGACCATGTTTTAGAAGGTGATCAAGCATTTCTTGATCTCGATACGCAGGATAGAGCCTTTGTCCGCATGATGGTTTCAACGCTTTTGCGGCGTTTGGGTCAAATTGACGATCTCATTCAATCTGCGGAAGACCGTACGTCTACTAAAACACCTATACTTCAAAATATTCTAAGGCTTGCCGTCACTCAGATTATGTTTATGGCGGTTCCAGACCACGCCGCCGTTGATACGGCTGTACGCTTGACCGAGAAAAACGGACATACGCGGCAAAAAGCATTTGTTAACGCTATTTTGCGTACCATTACTCGTTCCGGACCGGCATGGCTTGCCAAGCAAGACGAAGTCAGGCTCAATACACCTGAATGGCTTTTAAAGACCTGGGTTGAGGATTATGGACTTGCTGTTGCTACTAAGATAGCAGAAGCAAATTTATCAGAAGCGGCTCTGGATATCACTGTTAAAAGTCAGGATGATCGTAATCATTATGCCAGTGTTTTTAAAGCAACACAGCTTTTAACTGGAACTTTAAGAAAAACAACAGGTGGACGCGTACAGGATTTAGAAGGTTTTGAGGCAGGCGATTGGTGGGTTCAGGATGCATCCGCAGCTATTCCTGCGCAGCTATTCGGTGATATAGATGGTAAAGTTGTTGTTGATTTATGCGCTGCTCCGGGCGGAAAGTCTATGCAACTTGCTTCTTTAGGAGCAGATGTCGTTGCATTAGATCGATCTGCAAAGCGTTTGGAACGCGTCAAAGATAATGCCAGGCGTTTGGGTTTCGCAGAGAAGATAGCCACGCAAGTTGCGGATGCAACGCATTGGAAACCACCGCAAGCTTTACAATATATTCTCCTTGATGCGCCATGTAGTGCCACCGGAACGATACGCCGCCATCCTGATGTGCCGTACCTTAAACAAGAACAGGATATTCACCGCTTAATAGACGTACAGGCGCGTATTTTGCAAAATGCCTTTGATGTTTTGGCGGTTGGCGGTGTTTTGGTTTATTGTACGTGTTCCTTGCAGAAGAGTGAGGGAGAGCAGCGTGTCGAAACGCTTCTGGAAAGTAATGAACATGCGTACAGGCTACCAATTCAGGCAAAAGAAGATTTGGGTGGCTATGATGAGAGCATGACAGAAGAGGGTGATTTGCGGATTTTACCTTTTCACCAGGCATCTATTGGTGGCATGGACGGGTTTTATATAGCCCGCCTGACTAAAAGATAGGCTCAAGACTTTATGTCTTCAATGCCTTTGCCGCTTCAACGAATTGTTTGATACATGCATCCAGCATAGGATGATCGCCTGTTAGATTGCCCGCATCATCAAAAGCATTATAAGCATTGCCAAGTGCGAATTGCGCCGGAATAACAAAAGTTCCAAACATGGCAATATTGGTCAGTAAATCCCGCAAATGCGGCAAGCCGCGCATACCTCCTAAACCACCCGGAGAAGCCGCGACAATCGCAGAAACCTTGCCTTGGAAACAATTGAGGTCATCATCACCGGGACGCGACATCCAATCCAGTGTATTTTTCAATAAGGGCGAGAAGCTTGAATTATATTCCGGCGATGCAATCAAAAACCCGTCATGCTCACTAAAAAGCTTTTTAAGGTCTTTGATCGATTGCGGCAGGCCATTTTCAGCTTCGTAATCTTCACAAAAAATCGGCGCTTCGTAATCGGCAAGATCAATAAACTTAGCTTGCGCCCCTAAAGCTTTCGCTTTTTCAGCCGCGGCTTGCGCCAGTTTTTTATTCACCGAATCTTTGCGGGCACTGCCTGCGAGGAATAATAGTTTTGTCATTTTTTGAATCTCCTGAATTGTCATCCCTCACATATGTTCACGATGACGGAACTATGTTTAATAACGATAATCATCTTTCTTGAACGGACCTTTTGTTGTTACGCCAATATAATCCGCTTGTTCTTCGGAAAGAGAAGTAAGCTTTGCACCGACCTTTTCAAGATGCAAGGCAGCAACTTTTTCATCCAGATGCTTGGGTAGGACATAAACCTTGTTTTCGTACTCCGCATGATTTTTCCAAAGCTCGATTTGCGCCAATGTCTGATTGGTGAAAGAGGCGCTCATCACAAAGCTTGGATGACCCGTGGCACAACCTAAATTTACCAAACGCCCTTCGGCGAGCAAAAGAATTTTCTTACCATCCGGAAATTCAATCTGATCAACCTGCGGCTTGATATTTGTCCATTTCATATTGCGCAAAGGTTCGACTTGAATTTCGTTATCAAAGTGACCAATATTACAGACAATCGCGTTATCCTTCATCGCGCGCATGTGATCAACGGTAATAATATCCTTATTTCCAGTTGTTGTGATGAAGATATCGGCATCCGGCGCGGCATCTTCCATGGTGACAACTTCAAACCCTTCCATTGCGGCCTGCAGGGCGCAGATTGGATCGATTTCCGAGACTTTCACCCGGCATCCGGCAGAGCGCAAGCTTTCGGCTGTACCTTTACCGACATCACCAAATCCGGCGACCATAGCGACTTTACCGGCCATCATCACATCTGTTGCACGGCGAATCGCATCAACCGCCGATTCGCGGCAGCCATATTTATTATCGAATTTTGATTTTGTGACTGAATCATTCACATTAATCGCCGGACAGCGCAACGTTCCCGCCTTTTCCATCTCATAAAGACGCAGCACGCCCGTTGTTGTTTCCTCGGAAATCCCGCGTATATCATCGAGTAATTCCGGGCGCTCTTCATGCATGCGCATGGTTAAATCCGCACCGTCATCAAGGATCATATTCGGCTTCCAGCCATCCGGCCCTTCCATGGTTTGGTCAATTGCCCACCAGAATTCCTCATCGCTCATGCCTTTTTTTGCAAAGACAGGCGTGCCTGTTGCCGCAATCGCGGCGGCGGCATGATCTTGTGTTGAGAAAATATTACAGCTACTCCAGCGCACCGTAGCGCCTAAAGCCTGCAATGTTTCAATCAGGACAGCCGTTTGAATCGTCATATGCAGGCAACCAACGATTCGCGCACCTTCCAGTGGCTTTTTGCCTTTATATTCCTCGCGCAAGGCCATTAATCCGGGCATTTCGACTTCGGCGAGCGCGATTTCCTTCCTGCCCCATTCTGCAAGGCCGATATCGGCAATCCAATAATCATTTTCAAGAACTTCCGGGACTGCTGACATTTGTGTTTCTCCTTTAAATTCAGTACACTTTAATTCACGAGTATTAGCAGTGTTGGGCTTTTTGACAGGCAAATCAAGGCTAATTTCTCAAGTATTCATCTCTTCTTAATCTTTTCTTAACGAATCTACATTTATAATAGGGTCAAATGGTTGAAGGATTTAACGCACATAGTGAGAAACCTGTTTTTATTTATAAGCCGCATCCGACAGTGGAAGGTGCTTATGAGATACATGGATTTTACAATGACGTTCAGGACTATGAACCAGTTGGGGATTATACACCGGTTGTCGATGGTGAACCCCGGGAATTAACGGAAGGCTGTGTCAATAATCTGATTGCTTTGCTCAATAAGCGTGAAGAGAGAATGATCAATTTAGAGAATATGACATCTGGCCGTTTGTTATTCCAAATTGTAGATAATGATACCGCAGAGGATGCGCATAAATATGTTACCATTATGTTTCGCACGCATGACGGGACAGGCGTATCAGAAGAAAATGCGAAGTTTAGATTAGAGAAAGGTGTGTTTTATGGACGGTTTATCAAGAAGGCCTAGTGAATTTGGTGCAGCTCAAATGAACCGTGAGGAAATCGCAAAAGGTTGGGCAGCGCAGCATGAAAAAGTTGCCACTCCATTTGGTGAACCTAAAGTGGATTTTAAACCCACTCATGATGCGGATCACGTACCAGACCCGACTTAAAATTTTTTAACTGTGTATTGATGAATAACAACTAACAATTAACAACAAAAAGAGAGGTAAAGTATTATGACACATGGCACTGGGATAACAGGTAATTTTGCAGATAGCTCATATTCTCCATTTAATTTCGGTGTTGGTGGAACAACAGAAGCATTTTCGCGTAGCAATACAGTAGCTGTTTATGGTGTTGAACCTGATGCTGTTCTTGCAGCTATTCCAGAATTTGGTGTAGGTGACCCAGTTCAAACTTATGAGCACGCACCTTCTTACGAGGCTTAACCCCTCAAATCCCGATGCTCGATATGCGTCTGTAGGCTTTGCTCCTGAAACCACTGCGCCAGCGTTTCAATCGTAAAAACCGAGCGATGGCGACCACCGGTACAGCCAATCGCGATGGTCAGATAGCTTTTCCCTTCATGCGCGTAACGCGGCAATAGCGGTTTGATCATGGCTTTAAAATGATCAAGGAATGTTTCAAAATTTTCATCTTTTTGAATGTGATCCCCAACCGCTTTGTCTTTCCCGCTAAGTGGTTTTAAATCCGCAACCCAATGCGGATTTTGCAAAAAACGTACATCCATAACGATATCCGCTTCACGCGGAATGCCGTTGCGAAATCCAAAAGACATCAGCGATATAATCAAATCTTCCTGATTTTGCGGTTTGAAATACCCTTCCAGAATATGCCTTAAATCATGAATGCTGAACTTGCTGGTATCGATTGTGATATCCGCCTTGCCCATGATTGGCTGCATGATTGCTCGCTCTTCCTTGATGCCATGGGCAATCGGTCGATCTATCGCCAGCGGATGACGGCGTCTGGTTTCGGTAAAGCGTTTCAGGAGAACATTATCATCGCAAGTGATAAAGGCCAGTTGCGCGTGATGATCCTTTGCGGTGTTCAGGAGGTTTTCAACATCAAACTCACGGCTTCTTGTGTCGATGCCAAGCGCGATTGGTTTTGTAATCGGCGCGTTTAACAGGTTTGGTAACAAGGATAGTGGCAGATTATCAAAACTCTCAAATCCGAAATCTTCAAGGGTTTTGAGAACCGTTGCCAGCCCTGCGCCGGATAAGCCTGTGACGATTACGAGTTTATTTTTATGCATCATTATAAGCTTTCAGGATAATACTAAAACGCGCACCTTGGCGTTGACCGTCCATATCGTGACGGTTTTCTGCAAAAATCTCTCCACGGTGCGATTCGATAATTTGTTTGCTGATGGACAGTCCAAGGCCGGAATGTTCCCCATAAGATTCTTCCGGGCGTTCTGTGTAAAAGCGATCAAAGATTGTTTTTATCTTTTTCTCCGGAATTCCCGGCCCTTCATCATCAACATGAATCGCCACAAGATTTTCACCGCGATTCATCGTAACCTTTACGGTGTCTTGTTCTTGTGAAAAAGAAAGAGCGTTATCAATCAAATTAGCCAAAACTTGTTTGATTCGCTCGTCCGATCCTTGGATCATATATTTTTTATTAGAATTGAAGTGCAATTCTACAAATTTATTATCTTTTGTTTTTACTTTATTGTTGCCTTTCTCCTCTTCTTGAAAGGTATCCCGTTCTATAGGGTCTTTATATGTCTCTAATAAATCTGTTGCTAATTGCGCAATAGATATCGGTGTAAAGTCGGTACGTGATAACGCAGCATCCAGACGCGATGCGGAAGAAATATCAGTAATAAGGCGATCAAGACGCTTAATATCATGCGCTATGATACCCATGAGTTTTTCACGATCTTCCTGTTTTTTCACTTTTTGTAAGGTTTCAATTGCGCTGGATAAAGAGGTTAGGGGATTTTTAAGCTCATGCGCCACATCGGCAGCAAAGCTTTCAATCGAATCCATTTTTGCCCATAGCGCATCTGTCATGGATCGCAAGACGACGGATAAATCTCCAATTTCATCATGACGATTGCTGAAATCTGGAATATCGTCGCCTGTGGCTTTGCCTGTTCGAACATCTTCTGCAACTCTGGCAAGCTTTTTAAGTGGTTTTGCAATGGTACCAGCGAGGTATATTGATAGAATTAATGTTACGATTAATGTCCCGATAAATATCCCTACAATATCTTGCCAGACTTTACTGATGGAGTTTTTGATGTCTTCGGCCTGTCGAATAATGACAATAGCACCATCACTTTGATTGTTTTTTAAAAGCGGAACACCTGCGGACAGTAATATTTCTTCATTGTGGTCTTCCCATGCAGAAAAACTTGTGACACCGGAAAGAGCTTCCTGAAGGTCAGGAATATTTTGAGGTTCTGCATTCGGATAAAGCGGAATATGTGTTATATCTGGAATTAAGTTAAAGATCAGGCTGGCTGTATCTTTGAGAATTTGTACAGAGTTTAAATGCAATCCATTATCAATGGATCTGTAATGTGATTTTTCCTGTAAAATAATGATTCCATTTTTATCAAAAATTTTTATTTCTTGCCGGTGACCATCTATAATTTTTTTTATTTTTGCTTTGTGATTGGGATTTTCAAGATCAAAAGCACTGATTGCTAATCCAACAATATTAGCTTCTCTTTCAAAACTTTTGAGTTTTGTTTCAATGATATTTTTTTGATATTCTCCAAGATATAGAATCCCAAATGACAGTATGATCAAAGCAATGACATTAACAGAAATAATTTTGATCGTGAGGCTTGTGATGCGGCGCTCAGGACCACCCCAGTAAAGATCGAACAAATGCTCCAGCTCTGCTAAACTTTGATGTTTTGTTGTTTGCCGAAACCAGCGTCTAGGTTTCTGAGAATCTGTATCCTGCTCCATATACGGCTTCGATGCGGTCGAATTCAGGGTCTGTTTTTTTGAATTTTTGTCGGACACGTTTTATATGCGAATCTATGGTTCTATCATCAACATAAATTGTCTCACCATATGCCGCCTCGATCAACTGGTCTCTGCTTTTGACATGTCCCGGATTAAGCGCAAGGGATTTAACGAGAAGGTATTCTGTTACTGTTAATGTGACGGGCTTTCCTTTCCAAACACAAAGGTAGCGATCATCATCAAGCGTCATATCGCCAAGTATGATGATTTTTTGATTGTCTTTTTCTTGAGATTCTAATTTTTGTCTTCGGAGTAATGTTCGAATGCGCTCTATTAAAAGGCGTTGTGAAAAAGGCTTGGTGATGTAATCATCTGCGCCCATCCTTAGTCCAAGGACTTGATCAATTTCATCATCTTTTGACGTTAAGAATATGACAGGCAGTGATTGATTATCTTTTCTGATATTTTCAAGAAGCTCAAGGCCATCCATACGTGGCATTTTTATATCCAGAATTGCAATATCGGGTTTTTCTGCGACAATTCCTTTGAGGCCTGCTTCGCCGTCATTGAAAGATTTCACTATAAATCCTTCAGCTTCTAATGCCATTGAAACCGATGTTACAATATTTCGGTCATCATCTACGAGTACGATTTTTTCAGCCATCTCTAATTATGGCCTATATCCTCACAGTCTTGCAAGACATGTCCTGCAAGATAGAGGGAACCTGTTATTAAAATATGGCTTGGTTTTTTGCTTTTTATTTCATTCAGCGCTTCTTGATAGGTTTTAGCTTGGATAGCAGATATGCCATCCAATATTTTGTGTAGGTCTTGTGCTGTCATAGAAGCGGGCTCATCGGGAAGTTGTGTGAGATATAAAAAATCGCAATGGTCAATCCATTGCTTTACAAAGTTTTTAGGGTCTTTATGTTTCATCATGCATAAAATGACTGCAATCTCTCCATCTTTTTTGAAAGATTTTAGCGTTTCCCCGATTGCTTTTCCTGCGTCCTCATTATGCCCACCATCAAGCCAGATTTTTGTAGTTTCAGGAAAACCAAAATGTTTGGATGGTAGATATTGCATTCTGGCTGGCCAAATGATGGATTTTAACCCTGTATTGACGTGATCTTTCGTAACTGGAAATTGCTGTTGCAAAAGATCGATTACGGTCAAAGCTGTGTTCATATTATCTTGCTGATGTTTACCCTTTAGCGCTGGTGGATCATATTGATCCAGGTGTGATTTGCTCTGCACCATCTGTGCATCAACCTCTTTTGCTTTACTTTCAAAGACTTTAAAAACATCAGTATGTTTTTGTGCGCCGATGATGCATGGTGTTTGAGGCTTCATGATCCCTGCTTTTTCCGCAGCAATTTGTGCGTATGTATCGCCAAGATAATCCATATGATCAAGGCCGATCATATTAATGATAGTTGCCATTGGTTTTTGTATAATATTCGTACAATCAAGCCGTCCGCCCAGTCCAACTTCCAGTAAGCAAATATCAGCCTTTGTTCGTGCAAATGCCGCAAAAGCCATTGCTGTTGTGATTTCAAAAAACGTGATACTACGCTCTTCATTCTTTTGCAGTGCTTCATCGATGAGTGCTTCTAGTGCTTTATTATCAATGGGCTTTCCATTCAAAACAATGCGTTCGTTAAAGCGGATTAAATGCGGTGAGGTATAGGCATGCACACTATATCCAGCCGCTTCGTAGATGCTTTTGAGTGTTGCGATGATTGAGCCTTTACCATTGGTTCCGGCGACATGGATAGTTGGCGGCAAATTATCCTGAGGGTTATCAAAAGCTTCTAACAGGTTTAAAAAAGGTGGGCGAAAGGATAGATCAATCGCTTTATCACGGTTCAGGGTGTAGAGCTTTTGTAGCTTGTCTTCCAGTGTTTTTGAAGGATGTTTGATGTCACTTTGATACATAATGTTCTTATTTTGTACTTTTTATTTGATTTTTAAGTTTGTAATGATACGCTGAATATAGAGGTTTAAATATATGGATAATCTTGAAAATCATACAGAAAATCATACAATAGAGATGCTCCAAAAAATCCATCAGCGTCTTGAAAAGCTTGATTCTCTTGAAAAAGAGGTTCGTGAAGGGTTTTCTGCTATAAAAAGTCATAATGCTGGCTTTGCAGGTGACGTGTATAGCTATGAGAGACGCCTTATTAACCTTGAAGACGAGTTTTTGAAGCTAAAAAGAAAAATAGAGCAATTGCATCAATAATTTAATTTTCCTTCACGTGTGTTGTTTTTTGCATTAAAAGACCCAAAATGCGGCCTAATGTTTCATGCAATTCACCCCGGGGGACGACTTGATCAACAATACCGTGCTCTTGCAAATATTCTGCTGTTTGGAAATCATCCGGCAGGGTTTCGCGCACAGTTTCCTCAATCACGCGGCGCCCTGCAAAACCAATTGTTGCGCCGGGCTCAGCCAAGTGAATATCGCCCACCATAGCAAAAGATGCGCTCACGCCGCCTGTTGTTGGATCCGTAAGGAGAACAATATAAGGGAGTTTTGCTTCTTTGACCATTTCAACGGCAATGATGGTGCGCGGCATTTGAATGAGTGATAGCATGCCTTCCTGCATGCGCGCGCCGCCTGATGCCGGTATCACGATAAAAGCAGATTGTGTTTTGATAGCTTCCTCGGCAGCTTTGACGATGCTTTCACCAACGCGTGACCCCATTGATCCACCCATAAAGCTGAAATTAAACGCTGCAATGACGGTATTATTCCCGCCGATTGTTCCTTTTGCGAGCGTTATCGCGTCTTTTAAGCCAGTTTTACCCTGTGCGTCTTTCAGGCGATCGCTGTATTTCTTTTTATCCTTGAATTTAAGCGGGTCGAGCGCGACTTCGGGTAAAGGCAGAGTCTCATATTTCCCCTCATCAAACATAATTTTGAGACGCTCGGGAACCGTGATCCGCAAATGATGCCCGCAATGATAGCAAACCTTATTATTAGCCTCGAGGTCACGATTAAAGAGCATGCCCTCACATTTCGGGCATTTATCCCAGAGATTATCCGGAATATCCTTTTGATCGCTTACCATGGAGCGGATTTTGGGTGGTAATATGTCACTGAGCCAATTCATAGAGTGACCTTTTATAGATTTTTTAAAGAATCTGCAAGGGTTGAGACTTGTGATACTACTTTTTGTACTAAATCAGCGGCATTTGCATTATCGGCGATGGTTTGAACAATGGATGAGCCAACAACGACAGCATCGCCGATTTTACCAAAATTTGCCGCATCTTCGGGGGTTTTAATGCCAAAACCGATTGCAACGGGCATGTTGGACTGCTCCTTAATTGCGGCGATATGCGGCGTGATTTCCGATAGATCAGCCTTTTTCGTACCAGTGACACCGGTAATTGACACATAATAGAGAAAGCCACTTGCGCCGTGCAAAAGGGTCTCAAGGCGCATTTGATCCGTTGTTGGAGTCACAAGGCGGATCAAATTGAGGTCATGAGCACCGGCATGCACCTCTAATTCTTGTGATTCTTCGGGAGGCAGATCAACGATAATTAGCCCATCGACGCCAGCTTGATTGGCATCAGTGCAGAATGCCTCAAGGCCATAAGCACGCACAGGATTGATATAACCCATTAAGATAATAGGAGTATTGTTGTTCTCTTTTCGAAATTCCCGAACTATTTCAAGGGTTTTGACCATATTGGCCCCACTTGCCAGCGCGCGTTGGCTTGCCAGATCGATGGTGGGGCCATCGGCCATTGGGTCGGTAAAGGGCATGCCCAGCTCTATAATATCCGCGCCAGCATTTGGCAAAGCTTTGAGTATTTCAAGGCTTTGGTCGTGGGTTGGATCACCTGCGGTGATAAAGGTCACGAGCGCTGGTCGGTTCAGGGTTTTTAATGTGTTGTCAATTCTGGTTTTTGAAGTCATAGCCTTGTTTTAAACCACGAATGAACCTCAATGAACACTAAATTTTTCCTGCATAGGTTTTGAATCGTTTTTATGGGTATTTAAGGTGTTGATATTGTTTTATATTTTAAAGATCCTTCAGTTTGTTTTTCATTTTTGCTTAGGGGGGGGAGGTTTGTTTTTTGTTGACGGTAGATTGCTGCGGTTATTGTCATTGTGAGCGACGGTAGGCAGCGAAGCAATCTTAATGTTCGCCTGCGCTAAGATTGTGTTGAGATTGCATTGCTATTGCTTCGTCGGGCTAAAGCCCTTCTCGCAATGACGAATAATTGATGTGATTATAGGATAATATTCTTATTTTTGCAAGTTGAGGTTTTTGAGGCGCGTAAAAATATTTACTGTAGTTGCTCCAGTTTAAAAAATCTCGCCAAACATCCTCTGTAAGGCCTGATCAACCGCATCCATCCGAGCATCCACGCCAAGCGCCTTTAAGCTCGTCACACCATGCTCACGAATACCACAAGGTACAATCCCGCTAAAATGTTCCAGCTTAGGATCAACATTGATCGCAATGCCATGGAGCGTAATCCAGTGCCGCACCCGCACACCTATGGCCGCGATTTTCTCCTCAAACCTATTGCCTTGGGCATCCTCGCGCACCACCCAAATCCCGATACGCCCATCTCTACGCTCACCCAAAACACCAAATTGTGCCAATGTACGAATAATCCATTCTTCCAACTGCCAGACATATTTCTTGATATCCGGCTCTCCCTGACGTCTTTTCAAGTCCAGCATCACATAAGCCACACGCTGCCCCGGCCCATGATATGTATGCTCACCGCCGCGCCCGCTTTCATAAACCGGAAAGCGCGGATCAAGCAAATCAGCACCCTTCGCACTCGTCCCCGCCGTATAAAGCGGTGGATGCTCTAAAAGCCAAACACATTCGTCTTCGCCCCTTGCACGAATTCCGGCTACTCGGGCATCCATAAAAGCAAGTGCATCTTCATAATCTACTAAATCAAAACTTTTTTTAAATTCCATGTAACCTTCTTAATGCATCGCACGAATTTTCAACAGATATATAACTCAAATGGAGATCTTAAGATGAAAAAACTACTATCAATTCTAACTTTAGCGATGTTAGCCATCACCCCTCAAGCCATTGCCGATGCCCATGGCGAGAAAAAGGCTATGATGGAAGAAAAAGCACAAGTTGCAACAACCGCAGTGGCGTTTCATGCAGATTGGTGCGGCGGCTGTAAAATCCTCGAGCCAAAAATGAAAGAAGTCATGGATAGCCTGGATGCAGAAACAAAAGCAAAATTTGCCTCTGTTAAATTCGACTTCACAGATGATACAACAAAATCAGCCAGCAAAAAAACAGCCATGGAAAAGGGTATCAGCAATGTTTTTCCAGCCGGTGAAGGTAAGCCGCCAACAGGTGTTGTAAAATTAATCGACAATGCTACTGGAACAGTGCTCGCAAAAATTCACTACAAAATGAGCGCAGAAGAAATCAAAGGCGTGATTAAAGCAGTAACTGCACGCAGTTAAAGTAGGCTACAGGCTACTCTGCTGCTTGCAGCGGAGTAGCTGAAGAGTGACAATTTGGCGATCATCGTGCAATTTTGTACATTCTCTTCCTTGATTTTGAATGTACAGTCGTTACAGTTTAATTACAGAAGATTTTGCTTTCTCATTTTATCAAGTTTACGAAGCAACATATTACGCTTTAATGATGAGAGGTAATCTATAAAAAGTATACCATTAAGATGATCGATTTCATGTTGTACGCAATGAGATAAAAGCCCATCAGCTTCCAGCTCGGATTCTTTCCCGTTATAGTCAAGATATTGAACACGTACACGCGCTGGACGTTCAACTTCCGCATATTGCTTGGGGATAGATAAGCAGCCCTCTTCCATAATGCTCATTTCTTCAGATTCGTATATGATTTCAGGATTAGCCATGAAGATAGGAGACGCTTCTTCTCCGTCATCCTGGCGAGCAAGATCCATAACCAAAACACGATTTAAAAGCCCAACTTGATTTGCAGCTAAACCTATACCGGGAGCGTCATACATTGTGGCAAGCATTTTATCCATTTGCTTTTGTATGTCTGTATCAACCACATTAACAGGCTGTGCTTTTGTTTTCAGAACCGAATTTGGAACCTGAACAATATCGTATAATTTTCTCATAAAGTTTTAGGTAAGGATTTATACGCAAAAGGTCAACCATGTTTCTTTTTCGGTATATCGTTTAAGTTCTCCAATACAGATTGCGCCTCAGGTGCATTGAGCGCCCGAATAGAATGATCGATAGGATCAATGCTTTCAATATCCTTCATTTGAGAAGAGACTTCCAATGCATCAAATTTCCGTGCCTTTGAAAATACGTTACGCTCTAAAGAACCAATGGCATCATTATAAGCATTCATCGCAGATGAGAGGCCGCGCCCAACTTTTTGTACGTGTCCGGAAAAAGTAGAAAGACTTTTATACAATTCACTACCAAGCTCAGAAATTTCACGTGCATTTTGTGCCAGTTGTTCTTGTCGCCAACCATACATCACAGCTTTTAAAAGTGAAATTAAAGTTGTTGGCGTCGCGGGAATAACTTTTTGATCAACGCCCGTTTCAATGAGAGAGGGGTCAATTTCAAGCGCAGCAGAAAAATAACTTTCACCAGGTAAAAACATGACAACAAATTCCGGTGTATCAAATTGCTCCCAGTAAGATTTGGAGCCAAGCTGTTTGATATGCGTTTTAACATGCCTTGCATGACGATCAAGTGCCGTACGTCTTTCTTCTTCAGAAATCCCATCCTTAATGGCATCAAGGTAACCTTCAAGCGGTGCTTTTGAGTCAATAACCAAACACTGACCACCAGATAATTTCACAATTACATCAGGTCGTTGTCCAGAATTAGCCGTAATTTGCTGTTCAAAATGGACACCTTCAATCATTCCCGCCATTTCAAGACAACGTTTAAGTTGCATCTCTCCCCATTGTCCACGTGTCGAGGGAGAACGTAACGCTTGAACCAAAGTTGCTGTTTCCTGGCGAAGCTTGACCTGATCATCAGTCATGTTTTTCAAATGTGTTTCGAGTTCTGCGTACGCCTTTATACGTGTTGTCTCTAAATGCGCAATTTTTTTATCCATATTTTTAAGCGCTTGATTGACAGGATCAACAAGATCAGCAATAGCTTTTTGGCGTTTATCCATATCATGTACGTTATCGGACTGCGTAGCTTTGAAACGCTCTTGCGCCAAAGTTAAGAATTGTTGATTACTCTTACTCAAAGCCTCCTGTGCTGTTGCTTTAAAGCGCGAATCCAGCACTGCGCCTGCTGTTTCTAAAGCATTTTTTTCGGCCTTTATCTGTGTTTTGAGCTCTGCATTTTGAATAATTAATTTTTGCCGGGATAGCAGAAAAAATAAACCAATCAACAGAGCACCAAGACAAAAGCCACTGGTAAAAAATATGCCATATTGAAGAAGGGTTTCAAATTCTATGATTTGGTTCACATTATTTTCCATGTTCTTAACCTAACAGGCTTACAAAACAACCGCAAGGACAATGAAAACAAAAATAGAACATTTAAAAATAAAAAATCATATGTAATGCTTTGTCGAATTTATAATTACGTAAAAATTAATGGTAAGCATGAATCACTAACGATTTTCTGTATCTTTTCGACTTTCAAATGATCCTTTATGAAGATGAATATGATAACTTTGAACAGCAGCGTAAGCTGTTACAGCGGCAACAAGCCAGACGAAAAGCCCATACGTCCATTTAAGGCCGCGATCTTCTAACAAATCTTTTTTTGAACGGTTCTTCAACAAGCCATTAAGAATTAAAATCCCAAGACAAAATCCCGCTAAAAATCCGATTGTGCCAAACACATAAACCATATAAATAAAGATCATAGAAAACACGGAAACAATCAAGTCCTATGCCGCTTCTTCACATTATCATTTTGGCTCTTATTCAGGGAATAACTGAATTTTTGCCGATTAGCTCAAGCGGCCATCTTGTTTTGGCACATGCCGCGTTCGACGGCAATGCAGAACAAGTCTGGGATAAGCACATTTTAATGGATGTGGCAGTTCATGTGGGAACGCTTTTTTCTGTTCTTTTATATTTCCGAAAAGATATATTTTTGATGATACAAGGCGGGTTTGCCTTATTAACGGGACGTTTTAGCCATATAGGCGCGCAATTGGGCTTTAAAATCATTGTTGGATCAATCCCTGTCATTATTGCCGGCGCTCTTTTAAACGCATTTGAGCCATCATGGCTCCTGGCTGTCGAAATTGTAGCCTGGACAACCCTTATATTTGGACTTGTCCTTTGGTTTGCTGACCGCACAGAAAGCCATGCTAAAAACTTGGAAGAAATGAATTTTAAGCATGCTTTTTTGATTGGTCTGGCACAATGTTTAGCTTTAATTCCCGGTACAAGCCGTTCGGGAATTACAATGACCGCCGCACGATTTTTAGGTTATAGCAGGACAGAATGCGCACATTTTTCCCTTCTTTTGGGGATTATTGCCATTAGCGGCGCAGGAGCCATTGGCGGGTTAACGTTACTAGAAGAGCCGGATATTGCTTTAACACAAGATATTCTGATTGCCGCTATTCTTTCATTTGGTGCAGGATACATTGCCATTTCCCTTATGATGCAATGGTTATCACGTTCAACTTTTATGCCTTTTGTGATTTACCGGATTATTTTAGGGGCAGGACTTTTAATTTTGATCTATGGAACAGATTTACTATAACGTGAATACGTTATGAGCGTGTCTCCATAGTGTTTGTTTTTCAAAACTTCAAATGCTTCTGGCAAACTGAAAACAGCATTTTTCTCTGATTCCAAAATGCATATCGCCTCATTCGCCAAAGCATTTTGTTTTGATAAATTCTCCATGGTTTTTTCAATCAAACCGGATTTATAAGGTGGGTCAAGAAAGATCAAATTAAATCTATTTGCACCTATATTTTTGTCTATATGCACTCTTGATGCATCACAAAGTTTGAATTTGGATTGATCTATAATACCCAAATCATTGGCGTTACCCTTTGTCAAAGCCAGAGAATCCTTATTAATATCAAGAAAAGTTGCCTGTATAGCGCCGCGTGATAAGGCCTCTAACCCCAATGCACCTGTTCCGCAAAACGCATCTAAAATATATGCGCCATTGATATCCAAATATCCGGTGAGTGTATTAAAGATAGCGCCCCTTACTTTATCCGATGTGGGGCGAATATCATAATTTTTAGGCACTTTCAGACGCCGTCCGCCATAATCCCCGGCAACAATGCGCATTACCCTTGATCCTTAAAAAACTTAGCAAGCTGAGATTTTAAAATTTTATCTT
>CAWUJS010000028.1:0-23402 GCA_963922705.1 uncultured Alphaproteobacteria bacterium
TTGTTGATTGTGCCCAACAATGAGATTTTCGCTGTAGATGCGAACAAACCTGCGGTTTGCTTCGTGCGGGGATGACGGTACTGTATTAAAAATCTAGCTGTTAAATCCAAATGCAATCGCCATGCTATATGTTCAGACCTCAGTTTTTTTGACTTTTGCACCATCGGGCGTATCAACAATTTCATAGCCTTGCGCTGCAATTTCATCGCGTATTTCATCTGCACGCGCCCAGTTTTTATCGGCTTTGGCCTGTGCGCGTTTTGTCAGAAGCGCTGTAAAGTCAGGGATATCAGTATTATCAAAGCCTAGCCACTCTTTAGGATCTTGTTGTAAAATACCAAGCACATGTCCCGCGACCAATAAGGCGCCTTTTAATTGCGGGGAATTCTCTTGTTTTAAGAGTCCATTTAATTCAGACATGGCTAATGGTGTATTGAGGTCGTCACAAAGAGCATTCAAAATACTTTCAGGTAGGTTACTATTGTCCGCCTCTATTCCTGCCATTTCATTTAACCTTGCATAAAAACGGTCAAGCTGTTTTTTGCTTTGGTAAATTTTATCGTCCGACCAATCCAGTGGTTGGCGGTAATGGGCAGATAAAAGAGTGAGCCTTAAGGCTTCTCCGGAATGTTGTTCCAGTAAATCATGTGCCAATAAAAAATTGCCCAAAGATTTGGACATTTTTTCACCGTTAACAGTTAAAAAGCCGTTATGCACCCAATAATTTACAAAAGCGGTTGGGTCATCCAAAATTCCGGCTCCAGAGCAGCTTTGTGCGATTTCATTCTCATGATGCGGGAATTTTAGATCTATGCCGCCGCCATGGATATCAAACGGTCTGCCTAGATGCGTTTCCGACATTGCTGAACACTCGATATGCCAGCCAGGGCGTCCGCGCCCCCAGGGGCTGTCCCAGCCTGGCTCGTTATCATTTGAAGGTTTCCAGAGGACAAAATCCGTTGGATCTTTTTTATAAGAGGCGACTTCAACGCGCGCACCTGCGATTTGCTCATCGCGTGAGCTTCGGGAAAGTGCACCGTAAGCTGTATAAGATGGGACATGGAAAAGAACGTGACCATCTGCTTCATAGGCGTGCTCTTTATCAATCAGGCGTTCAATGAGTGCAATCATTTCATCAATATGCTCGGTTGCTTTTGGCTGAATATCCGGCAAAGCACATCCTAGAGCACCCATATCTTCATTGTAAATACGCGTGTATTTTTGTGTGATGGACTCAATCGGCTCGCCAGTCTCTATAGAAGCCTTGATAATCTTGTCATCTACATCTGTAATGTTCGAAACATATGTTACTTTTGGGTAAAGATGCTTTAAGATGCGTGATAGCAAATCAAACACAACTGCCATGCGTGCATTGCCGATATGCGCATAGTTATAAACCGTTGGACCGCATGCGTAGACTCTCACATGAGCGGGGTCAATTGGTTCAAAGACTTGTTTTTTGCGGGTCAGGCTATTGAAAATGGTGAGTTCTGGCATATTTACATCAAAGGTTTAGCGTTTTTTTCTAGCAAATTTTAGCTTAAGACGCTAGAAAACACGAAACGAAAGGATTTTTCAAATGGTTTCATCAAAGACAATAGAAGAAAACATCGTCAACCTTGGTGGCGATGAAAAATCAACCCGTCCTAACCGTGCTGAGGCAGAAGCGGCTGTGAAGACGCTTTTGGAATATATTGGCGAAGATCCAGGCCGTGAGGGTTTGATTGAAACGCCGGCACGCGTTATACGCGCTTATGATGAGTTTTTTGACGGGTATAACAAAGACCCTGCTAAAGAGCTTGGAAAGACTTTTGAGGATATTGAAGGCTTTGATGATATTGTTTTGGTTAAAGGCATACAATTTACTTCACATTGCGAGCATCATGTTGTGCCGATCAATGGTGTTGCGCATGTTGCTTATTGGCCTGATCAGGCTGTTGTCGGGATTTCAAAACTTGCGCGTATTGTTGATATTTTTGGCAAACGTCTTGTCAGTCAGGAAAACATGACCAATGGTATTGCGAATTGTATTCAGGAGACGCTTAATCCAAAAGGTGTGGCGGTCTATATTGAAGCTGAGCATCAATGCATGTCAATTCGCGGCGTTAAAAAGCGCAGTAGCTCGACTGTAACCTCAACATTCAGAGGTATCTTGCAAGATGATAAATATGAGCGCGCGCGTTTCTTTGAGATGATTAAATCGTAAACTATAGTCGATACAGTTTAAAATCGGACACCCAACGAAAATTGTTCGGCTTTTTCAAAATGTGACGACAACGTATGAACAATACTTTGAGGAGTACTTTGAAAAAACGACGATTTGCAGATTTGTCCGATTTTTAAATGGAGTGACTATATGTTAGCTTGCCATTATGAATGATCATACTTGGCAGGCTCTTCTTCATCCTGAAATCAAAGATTTTATCCGTGTGCATCATAATCATGATGTTCATAAACTTGCGCTTCAAAAACCGCCCAGGCCTGAATGGCCGTATGCCATTATTCTTGATCAAATTAAGGCGCGACAAAAGGCGGCTGTAAAAATTCCAATATGGCTGGAGCAGTCCGATGTTATCTTTTCTTCATCTGATACGATGGAGCAGGCTTCGAGCTATGCAACGGCGCACTACAAAGCACAACTTTTTCATGGCAAAAGATTTGTTGATTTAACAGGCGGTAGCGGGATTGATAGCTGGGCGATGCTGAAAAATTTTGCCGGCGCCACTATTATTGATACGCAAAAGGAGACAGCTTCTCTTTTGGCGCATAATTTAAACCTGCTTCATCAAAAGAAAATTGATGTTCAAAATGGATCAGCAGAAGAGTTTGTTGCCAGTATGGAACCGGTTGATCTTGTGATGGTCGATCCGCAAAGGCGTAATGATAGTCGCAAGGGTATTTGTCGATTAGAAGATTGTACGCCGAATATCTTTGAACTTTTGCCGGATATTAAGGCAAAGCATATCCTATTAAAAGCCTCTCCTATGCTTGATATCACCAAGGCAATCGGGCAGCTCGGCTGTGTTGCGCATATTCACGTTTTGGAATGGCAAAATGAGTGTAAGGAAGTTCTTTTTATACTGGCGCATGATAAAGCATACTCCGAAATTCCCATTACTGCTGTGAAGCTAGATGATCAAGGCACTATATTGCAATCTTTTACTTATACGGCTGAGCAGGAAAAAAATGCTGCAATGCGTCTGTCAGAGCCGCTTACATATCTTTATGAACCAGGCCCTGCCTTTATTAAGGCGGGTGGGTTTAAATCGATAGGTGCAGCCTATAATGCTGCAAAACTTGCGCCTAGCACGCATCTTTATACATCTGAAGAACGCATTGAGGATTTCCCCGGACGTATGTTCGAAATTTTGGGTATTTATAGTCCAAAAGCAAAATCTATCCCCGTATCAAAAGCAAATTTAAAGGTAAGAAACTTTCCTGAAAGCCAGGTAACTTTAAAGAAAAAACTTAAAATAGAGGATGGGGGAAATGATTATTTATTTGCCTGTAAATTATATGATGAAAAGACAGGGAAAGATACGCATAAAGTCATTCATTGTAAAAAATGACTATATATTTCAGAGATAGGCGCTGATGACAGCCTTTAATTCAGCAATTCCATTGCCTTTAGATGCGCTTGTGACATAAATACTGGGATAGGCAGCAGGATGTTTTTTGATGATCTTTGTAGTCTTATCACAAATTTTTTCCAATTCGGCGGCTTTTACTTTATCGATTTTTGTTAAAATAATACGGTAATTAACAGCAGCTTCATCGAGCATACCCATTAAGGCTATGTCGCTTTCTTTAAGGCCGTGACGTGAGTCAACCAGAATAAAAACGCAGCGCAGGGTTTGACGACCGCGCAGATAATCAAAGATAAGCTTTGTCCATTCATCGCGCTGTTCTTTAGAGACCTTCGCATAACCGTATCCTGGCATATCGACAATGTGGAGTTTATCGCCAAGGTTGAAATAATTGAGTTGTTGCGTACGTCCCGGCGTATTTGATGTTTTAGCCAGTGTTTTCCGGTTTGTTAGAGCATTCAGCAAAGATGATTTTCCGACATTTGATCGTCCAGCAAATGCAATTTCAGGAAGGGATGCTTCCGGGAGTTGTTTAAGCGCCGCAACGCCAAGCATAAAATCGCAAAATCCTGCAAAAAGTTTTCGTGCCTCTTCGAGTTCAGTTTTTGTAAATTCTTCACTCACAAGCGTTTATTTCTTCTTTTTCTTGCTCTTTTTTGGTTTTGGCGGCTTGATTTGTTTAGGAAGCTCTTCTTGCGTCTCATCTTCAATATCAGCATTGAGTTCTGCACGCTTGTCTGCTGCTTCTTTTGCATTCGCCTCTGCAATTTCTTCTGCCTTTGTTTCCCCAAAAAGATGGATTGGAACATTCATGCGTTTCATGATAATGATCTGCTGTATAACGCCGATAAAAGCTGAGAAGGTCCAATAAACCACTAGTCCAGCGGCAAATCCTGCCATGATGAACGCAAAGAAATAGGGCATTATGCGGGCAATATCTCTTTGCATTTTATCTTGCGGCGGTGGGTTGAGGTTTTTTTGAACTACCATCGTTAGCAGCATTAAACATGGCCACACACCGATCATAAGAATACCCGGTGGATCCCATGGAATAAGACCAAACAGGTTGAATATACTTGTGGGATCTGGTGCGGATAAATCTTTAATCCAGCCAAAAAACGGTTCATGGCGCATTTCGATTGTAACAAAGAGAACACGGTATAGTGCAAAGAAAATGGGAATTTGTAGTAGAATTGGAAGACATCCAGACATAGGGTTGACGCCTTCACGTTGGTAGAGCTTAATCAACTCTTCCTGCAATTTTTGCTTATCATCATCATATTCTTTTCTCAGCTCAATAATTTGCGGATTTACCTTTTTCATGCCGGCAAAAGATTTGTATGAAAGATTTGTCAGCGGGAAGACGAGACTCCTGATAATGACTGTTAGTAAGATGATAGCAATACCAAAATTGCCTGTGAATTCACCCGCATAATGCAAGAAATAGAAGAAAGGCTTAGACATAAACCAAAGCCAGCCAAAGTTAATTGCTAAATTAAATTGCGGTATATCAAGGCTCTTCTCGTAATCTTTGAGCACCAGAACCTCTTTTGCGCCAAGAAAAAGCTTGCTATCAACAGTTTTTGTTTCACCTGCGGCAAGCTCAACAGAAGCACCCATAAAATCAGCCTGAAAACGCCCTATATTATTTTTATCCTTGCGTGTACCAGCATAGTTAAAACTGTATTTGACCTTTTGTCCTTGTGGCGGGATCATTGCGCTGATCCAGTATTTGTCTGTAATTCCTATCCAGCCTTGTTTTGCGGTTTCTTCAAACTCCTCACCTTTGCGCATTTTCTTGTAGCTCAATTCCTGAAGCTTTTCGCCCACATAACCGATGGGGCCTTCATGTGAAATCCACGTTCCGGCAAAATTTGGTGGCTGGCCTTGTTGTGAGATCAAGCCATAAGGGTAGAGTACAATTGTCTTTCCAGTATTATTGGTAACACTTTGCTGAATTGAAAACATGTATTTGTCATCAAGAGAAACCATGCGTTTGAACCTTAACCCTTGCCCATTATCCCAAAAAAGCGTCACAGGTGTCTTCGGTGTAAGGTTACTATCACCTTCTACACGCCAAACAGTCTTTTTATCAGGGACAGCAATACTTTTATCCGGTGCTATCCAGCCATATTCAACATGGCGCGGGAAAATAGTACGATCAGGTGATAATAAGGCTGCGTTCTGTTCCTTTTTCAATGTTTCAAAATGATCAGAAAGGGCTAAATCATCGATACGTGCCCCTTTGGTTGTGATTGAGCCATGAATAGAGCCATTGTCGATTTTGATGCGATGTGCGAAGGCTTTTGTGATGGCTTCGTCGCGTGGTAGAGGGTTTTTAAGTTCTGCGAGCTTGATAGCTTCGGGACTTTGCGGGTTAGCAGCAATTTCTGCCTCTTTTTCTTTTGCCAGACGAAGTGCTTCTTTTTGCGGCCCGACAATGTAAAAATTATACGCAAAATATAAAATAGCCGCACACAGAAAGAAGATAAACATATTACGCATATCTTCAGGGTGCATTGCATTTTTATTATTAGGATTATTGTGATTATTCACATCGAACATGCGGTCTTTAAGCCCTTTAATCTTGATTTGATGTGTGTTTATAGCGGATCGTCGGCACAGGATCAATGGGGTCTGAATGGTTCCATGGATGGCATTTTGAAAGCCTTTTTATCGCAAGCCATGTTCCTTTAAGCGATCCATGCGTTTCTATGGCTTCTGCGGCATAGTGGGAGCATGTGGGGTGGAAACGGCAGTTACGCCCCAAAAACGGCGATAAAGCATAGCTGTATGCTTTGATCAAAAAGATAACTGGTTTTTTCATTGTTCAAGTAATCCCAGTTTTCCAAGGCACCATTGAATATCTTTTTTCAATGTTTCATAGGGGCGTTTGAGTGTTTGCGGCCTTCCGACCAAAATATAATCATGCCCTGTTTTTGCACATACAGGTAAAATATCAGCGGCAGCGGCTCTTAAACGCCGTTTAATACGATTACGTTTAACAGCAGATTTATCTGTGCGTTTGGATACTGTATAACCAACGCGCCTGATATCATTTTCACCGGGTAAAGTTTGTATGATCAGGCCTTGGGATACCCACTTTTTGCCTTTGCTTTGAATTTTCAAAAAGTCGATCCGTTTTTTGATTTGTATTAAGCTGTTTTGCTGGGTTTTTGAGGCTTTCATGTCGTGATCACACCAAAAAGGCGCAGTTATTGCTAAGCTGCGCCCTTGATTATTCTTTTAGCAATAATTAGGCGCTGAGAACCTTACGGCCTTTAGCGCGGCGGCGTGCCAATACGTGGCGCCCATTTTTTGTTGCCATACGTGCACGAAATCCATGTCTGCGTGCGCGAACGAGTCTACTTGGCTGGAATGTACGTTTCATATCTCAAATCGCTTTTTAAAAAGCGCCTCTAATTTTTAATTGAAGTGCTTTATAACCATGATTTACACGTATGTCAAATCATGTTTTGATCTAGTCATTTATAGAAGAGAGCTATCAAGAAAATATAGGGAAACTATGAGAATTGCAATTACGGGTGGTGCGGGGTTTATTGGAACGCAGCTAGCTACAATTTTAAAACAGCAAGGGCATGATGTTATTTTAATTGATATTAAGCCTTCAAAAACATTTCCTGATGAGAGTGTTATTGCGAATGTTTGTGATCAAGATGCTATCGTTAAATATTTAAAAAACTGTGATGCGGTTTATCATTTGGCGGCTGAACATCGTGATGATGTTTCGCCTATTCAAAAATACTATGATGTCAATGTTGGCGGTGGAGAAAATGTTCTTAATGCTGCGCGTGAGCATGGCATTAAAAAGGTTATTTTTACAAGCTCTGTCGCCGTTTACCCGCTGGAGCCGGAAGACCCTGAAAATGGTTCCAATGAAAATCATGTGCCTGCACCTTTTAATGAATACGGGCAATCTAAGCTTGAAAGTGAAAAAACTTTTCAAAACTGGGCAGATGATGATAGCCAAAGAAGCGTAACGATTTTGAGGCTGGTTGCAACATTTGGTATTGGCAATCGCGGGAATATTTTTACACTCATTAATCAAATTGCCAGTGGTAAATTTATTATGATTGGTGATGGCAAGAATCGAAAATCAATTGCCTATGTTGGAAATGTTGCAGCATTTTTAGCGCATTGTCTGGAGCGTCCTGTGGGAAAGCATATTTATAACTATGCAGATAAGCCGGATTTGGAGATGAAAGATTTTGTTATATCCGTGCGTGAAGCACTAGGTAAAAAAGGCGTTGGGGCGAAAATACCATACTTGCCGGGGCTTGTTGGTGGATATATTTTTGATATGCTTTCCAAATTTTCAGGCTGCAATTTTCCTATTAGCTCTATCAGAGTGCGGAAATTTTGCGCCAATACAATTGTGAATGCATCGCGTTTAGAAGAAACCGGTTTTGCTGCACCTTTCAGTTTGAAAGATGGGCTGCAAGAGATGATTAAGGCTGAATTTCCGCAAGGTGAAAAAGATTAAGTCATGTCACAGAAAAAACTTCTTTTTGTTATTAATCACATGGACTGGTTTTGGTCGCACCGCCTGCCGCTTGCCATGGGCGCACAAAACGCTGGCTGGGATGTCAGTATTTGCGCAAGTGATGCGGATCAAGATGAAAAGCTGGAACAGTCAGGTTTCAAAGGCATTCATCTTTCATCATCTCCTCTCAAAATTATAACTGATATCAAGCGCATTATTAGAGAAGAAAAACCTGACCTCATGCATGTTATTACACTCAAATATGCATTTCTGGCAGGGATTGCGAGCCGTTTTTATAAGGATATTCAAATCGTTCATACGATTGCCGGGCTTGGTTATTTATTCTCCGGCGAAGGGTTTAAGCCTAAATTGCTGCGCACTTTGATTGGGCCGTTTTTAAAATTTGCACTGCGTCATCCTAATGTGCAGATTATCTTTCAAAATCCGGATGATATGGATTTAATGATCAAGCGCGGTTTTGTTGATGAGGCTTGCGTTCACTTAATTCGCGGCTCTGGCGTTGATTTAGAACAGTTCCAGCATGCACAAGATCCTCAGAACGAAAAACCGGTGATTGTAATGCCAACGCGCCTTGTGCGTAATAAAGGTGTCGCTGTGTTTATTGAGGCGGCGAAAATTGCTGCACAAAATGGTGTTGACGCAAAGTTTCAAATTGCAGGGGGAGCTGTGACCAATAATCCGCTTGGTATCCGTGACGATGAAATGAAAGCGATGATTAAGGATACCCCTGTTGAATGGTTAGGGCGCGTTTCTGATATGCCTGCCCTTTATACATCCGCAAATCTGATCGTTTATCCTTCTTATTACGGCGAAGGTGTTCCCAAAGTTCTATTAGAAGCCGCAGCAACCGGACGCGCTATTATTACAACAGATCATCCCGGATGCCGTGAAGCTGTTGAGAATGAGAAAACAGGTCTTCTTGTTCCCATAAAAGATGCACAAAAAACGGCAGAAGCTATACAGACATTGATTGCAGATACAACCAAACGGATTGCAATGGGCAATGCCGCCCGCAAATTTGCAGAAAAAGAATATGACGTTAATGGTGTCGTGGATAAAACACTTAGCGTTTATGAAAGCAATGAACGTTTATAACTTAAAGCTTCAGCCATATGAATTTTTTGAATTTTATCCGGCGCTTGATGGTTTAATTCTGTTGCCGCTAAATCAGCAATTGTGCGTGCAACACGCAAAATCCTGTAATAGCTGCGTGCTGATAGCCTGGCGTTCTGCATAGCTTGATCCAGCAAACCCTTCGCATCATCATCGAGGACAGCAAAATCCTCCAGCATTTTACCTGTTGCAGTTGCATTAACGCCGCCATCTTCATAACGCACTGCCTGAATATTGCGCGCTCTGGCAATTCTTGAGGCCAGGATAGCGGATTTTTCTCCCGCCGGTGCGTTCAAATCGGCGATTTCAACACGCGGGACATCAACCTGTAAATCGATACGATCCATCATGGGGCCTGAGATTTTTGCCTGATAATCAGCAGCGCAGCGCGGAACTTTCGAGCATTCGAGATCGGGATCGCCCAAATGCCCGCAGCGACATGGATTCATCGCAGCGATAAGTTGAAACCGCGCTGGATAATTAACATGGGCGTTTGCCCTTGCAATCAAAGCATCGCCAGTTTCTAAAGGTTGACGTAAGGATTCCAGCGTATTGCGTGAAAATTCCGGCAATTCATCAAGGAACAAAACACCGTTATGCGCAAGACTAACCTCGCCCGGCTTAACTTTATGCCCACCGCCAACAAGGGCGGGCAGGGATGCGGAATGATGGGGATCACGAAACGGGCGGGATTGCAGAAGGCCACCTTCGGGCAACGTGCCTGCCAACGAATGAATCATGGAAACTTCAAGTGCTTCCCGTGGTGATAAGGGCGGTAAAATACCGGGCAAGCAAGAGGCCAGCATAGATTTTCCTGATCCCGGCGGGCCGATCATCAGTAAATTATGCCCGCCAGCTGCCGCTATTTCCAAAGCGCGTTTTGCTGTTTCCTGTCCTTTGACTTCTGATAAGTCAGGAACACGGCGTTCATTACCCGATTCGCCCAGACGGGCTTCCGGTTGCCCCATTACTTGCGTGCCTTTCATGTGATTAATGAGCTGTAAAAGGCTTTCTGGTGCAAGAATACCAATTTCCCCAGCCCAGGCAGCCTCTCCGCCGCAAGCGCCGGGGCATATAAGCCGATTATCATTCGCATTAGCATGCATAGCAGCAGGAAGAACACCGGCAACAGAACGAATAGAAGCATCGAGCGATAACTCACCCAGAACAAGAAATTCCTCTAGTTCCTCTTTTGGAATTACGCCCATTGCCGCGAGTAATCCAAGTGCGATTGGCAAATCAAAATGTGAGCCTTCCTTTGCAAGATCAGCAGGTGCCAAATTCACCGTCAATCTTTTAGGTGGCAGTGATAACCCCAAAGCATGCAGCGCCGAGCGAACGCGTTCTTTACTTTCCGCAACGGCTTTATCGGGCAAACCTACAATCGTAAATGCAGGGAGGCCGCTGGCAATTTGTACTTGCACATCAACCGGGCGAACATCTATTCCCTGAAAAGCAACAGTTTTCACACGTGCAACCATAAGACCTCTTAATATAGCTTATAATTTAAGCACAAGAACAAATGAGAAACAAATTATCTTTTTACAATGTGTCTTGCTGAAGTTTTGTTATGGTTATATTAGTCCTAAAAACTGAGTCTTCTAGCACTCTGAACTTGTGGCTGTGCAGCGATTTTATCGAATAGTTTGTCATTGACCGGCGCATCAAGTGCAACGAGACAAATCGCACCGGATTCATCTTCTTTACGACCAAGGCGGAAATCGGCGACATTAACGCCTTCTGCGCCAAGCAATGTCCCAAGCTCACCAATCATGCCCGGCTTATCGTCATTGCGGATAAAGATCATATTGGCCGACAAAGCAGCTTCGATCGGCACCCCCTCAATATTAACGATGCGTGGCTCCTTTCCGGTGAACAGAGTTCCGGTTACGTTGCGCGTGCGCTCATCGGTAGTGACAATGACATTAATCATCGAACGCCAGTTCTTGGCTTCATCATTATAGCTTTGCTTTATTTCGATGCCGCGACTTTGCGCGATTTGCGTAGCATTGACCATATTGACCGATTCAATTTGCGCACCAAGTAATGTTGCCAGCAAAGTGGATGTAATCGGATCTGTATTTACATCTGTAATCGTACCTTCATACTCGATCTCGATCTTTTGAACCGCGCTTTCCGTGATTTGTCCCGCAAAGCTGCCGAGTTGTTCCGCCAGTTTGAGATAAGGTTTAAGCCTTGGTGCATCTTCTGCGGAAATTGATGGCATATTCAGCGCGTTTGTTACCCCGCCATTGACCAGATATTCACTCATTTGCTCGGCAACTTGTAGCGCAACATTGACTTGCGCTTCGGTGGTTGCTGCGCCCAGATGCGGTGTGCAAACGACATTCGGATGACCAAATAGAATATTGTCCTTCGCCGGTTCAACTTCGAACACATCAAGCGCCGCACCTGCAACTTTACCGCTATCAAGGGCAACTTTCAGGTCAGCTTCATTGACAATCCCACCGCGTGCGCAATTGATAATGCGGACACCATCTTTCATTTTTGTGATAGTTTCTTCTCGGATGAGATTGGCTGTATGCTCGTTTTTAGGCACATGGATTGTGATGAAATTCGCCCGTGCAAAAAGATCATCCAGCTCGACTTTTTCAATGCCGAGATCTGCGGCGCGCTCTTCGGTCAGGAATGGATCAAAGCCGATGACATTCATCTTAAGGCCGACACCGCGAGTAGCGGCAATGCCGCCGATATTCCCGCACCCGATAACGCCAAGTGTTTTGTTAAAAAGTTCGGTACCCATGAACTTCTTTTTCTCCCATTTGCCAGCATGGGTGGATTCATTGGCTTGCGGGATTTGCCGTGCCAGCGCGAACATCATGGCAATTGCGTGTTCTGCTGTGGTGATGGAATTACCAAAGGGTGTGTTCATCACAACAACGCCGTTTTCCGTGGCTTTGGGAATATCAACATTATCCACGCCAATGCCTGCGCGCCCTACGACTTTAAGGTTTGTTGCAGCGGCCAGAACTTCCGGTGTCACGGTTGTTGCGCTGCGGATAGCAAGGCCGTGATAATTTGGGATAATTTCAAGCAATTCCTCAGCGGACAGACCGGGTTTGAAATCAACATCGCAGCCATTTTTCTCGAAAATCTCTACAGCAAGCGGATCGAGCTTATCACTGATAAGCACTTTCGGTTTTTTGGTACCTTGGGACATAATGTATAACTCCTATTTTTGTCTTGTTTAGGCAAACAGGATTGTAGAAATATCACGATTCGGGGGGATGTAAAGATTTTTATTGCATTTACATAAAATTTTAGATAAAATTAAAATATAAGGTTTAATTATGAGTGAATGAGTAAACACCAAGTTTTTAGATTATGTATAAAGTATAGGGTCTGAAAAATTCTACGTGCATGAAAGAAGAGAGATAGATTTGAAAAAATAGAAAAAGTATCAGGTTAAATCCCAATTTAGCTTCATCCGATCTGATACCAACTTAAAACGGCCATCCCTCCCACAGGATGGTCTTTTTTTGTCCTGTAAGATTTTATATCGAGGCGTTATTGGATTACGAGTTTTTCTCATTTTCTTGCAAAAAACCGTAAAACGCCCTATATAAAGGCTTTACGAGGCAAAAGTAAATGATTTAGGTCGTCCCATGAACAGCTTAGGTATTAATAAACATCCAAAAGATACCCGTGTGGTTGTTGCCATGTCTGGCGGCGTGGACTCGTCTGTTGTCGCGGCGCTTTTGCATGAGCAAGGTTATGATGTTGTCGGGGTCACACTGCAACTTTATGACATGGGAGATACCACAATTAAAACAAAGACATGCTGCGCTGGTCAGGATATATACGATGCAAAGCGTGTTGCAGAAAAATGTGGTTTTCCGCATTATGTTTTGAATTATGAGAGCAATTTTAAGCAATCCGTGATTGATGATTTCGCCGATAGCTATATCAGGGGCGAAACGCCGATCCCTTGCGTGCGCTGTAATCAAACGGTTAAGTTTCGTGACCTCCTTGAAGTGGCGCATGATCTCGGTGCGGATTGTATGGCGACAGGGCATTATATCAAACGTACAGTAAATGCGGATGGTATTGCGGAGCTACACCGAGCCCATGATCACGGTAAAGATCAGAGCTATTTCCTCTTTGCAACCACGCAAGAGCAGCTCGATTTTCTGCGCTTTCCCTTGGGCGGCTGGAGCAAGGATAAAACCCGCATCGAAGCAGAGCGCCTCGGGCTTTTAACGGCAGATAAGCCAGATAGTCAGGATATTTGTTTTGTTCCGCATGGCGATTATGCCAAAATTGTGAAGAAAATCCGCCCTGAGGCAGAAAAGCCGGGTAAGATCATCCATATTGATGGCCGTGAAGTCGGGGAGCATAACGGCATTATTCATTATACAATTGGTCAACGCAAAGGACTTGGGATTGGCGGCGGTGTTTCCGAGAATAACGAGCCTCTTTATGTGGTCGAAGTCAGACCGGATAGCAATGCCGTTATTGTCGGCCCTAAATCCGCGCTGGCGCGAAATGTGATTTATATTCATGATTGTAACTGGCTCAAAGATATTCCCGCAAACGGTATGGATATCAATCTTAAGTTTCGTTCAGTTATGCGGCCTATACCGGCAAAGGTGAAAGGCGGGGCGAATGGGCAAGCTGAGATTCACCTCTATGAACCGCAATATGGTATTGCTCCCGGTCAGGCGGCTGTTTGTTACAATAATGACCGTGTTTTGGGCGGTGGCTGGATCTTAGAAACAAGCCGCAGTGGTTAACAGGTAACGCTCTAATAGGCACCTTTAGGATTAATAATTACAAAGATTGTTTTCCACGCAATCACAATATCCGTCCAGAGTGACCAGTTGCGGATATAATCAATATCTAGTCTTACACGCTCATCATAGCCGGTATCATTGCGCCCACTAACCTGCCATAGCCCTGTCATACCGGGCTTTACAGATAAAAATTCATCCCAGCGGTCACCATAATATTTTCGCTCTTCTGCGATAACTGGCCGCGGCCCGATCAGGCTCATCTCGCCTTTCAAAACATTCAAAAGCTGTGGGATTTCATCGAGGCTTGTTTTACGAATAAACTTTCCAATTGCGGTAATGCGCGGGTCATTACGAAGCTTGAAGTCACGTTCCCACTCGGCGCGTGCCTCCGGATCATTGGCAAGTAGCTCGTCCAGAATTTCTTTAGAATTTATGACCATGCTGCGGAATTTTATACAGTGAAACGCTTTGCCGTTTTTGCCGATACGCTCATGGGTGTAAAATGCCGGGCCGCCATCTTTGCGAATTTTATAAACGATAAATATAAAGAGCGGTGATAAGAGAATGAGTGCGAGAAATGCGCCCAAAAAATCAATGACTGATTTTACAGCATTCCAAAAGGGCAGATAGAGTGGGCTATCATTCCTGTCATCAGCACTTTGTGCATTAGGGTTTGCTGACATAGTTTTTAAGCCGCTCGTAAATTTCCAATATTTAAAGATTGTAGCAATGCAGGATTTATGTCCTCCAGCCATGGACCTTTTTGGGATGTTTGTTTTTGTCTCCATTGCCAGGCCGTATGAATGATGGTTTCAACATCGGAATATTGCGGATGCCAGTCAAGCACCTTATTGGCACGCTTAGCATTTGCTACAAGAATTGCAGGATCTCCTGCGCGTCTTTCACAGTCTTCCGAAACAATTGGCTGCGCAGTGACTGTACGTGCTGCATTAAGGATTTGCCTAACTGATTGTCCGGATGTTGTACCGATATTTAATGTTACGCTTTGTTTTTTATGAACGATATGCCGCAATGCTCTGATATGGGCATCTGCCAGATCTGTGACATGGATATAGTCACGCAAGGCTGTACCATCCGGCGTATCATAATCAGTGCCGAAGACTTTGAAGCCTTCCATATCACCGCTGGCTACTTTCATCAGCAATGGGATGATGTGGCTGTCTTTACGATAGGCTGTACCAAGCTCGCCTTCCGGATCTGCGCCAGCCGCATTAAAATAACGCAAAATGGCCGCGTTAAAATCATAGGCATTCGTATAATTGCTGATCATTTTTTCCATAGCCAGCTTTGTATCGCCATATGGGTTTATCGGCTTAAGAGGCGCATTTTCTGAGATAAGGCCTTGTTCAGGCGTGCCGTAAACGGCGGCAGTGCTGGAAAAAACCATATTTCGAATATTATGGCGGCGCGCTTCTTCAAGCAGGCAAAATGAACCATGAACATTATTCTCGTAATATGTAGCTGGATCAGCAACGGATTCTGCGACTTGTATCAAAGCTGCAAAATGGATGATCGATGATGGCTTGTATGTTTGGATAACCTCGGATAGTCGTTTGCGATCCCGGATATCACCATGCTCAAACGGCCCCCATTTTACAGCCTCCTGATTTCCAGAGCATAAATTATCGTATGTAATTGGAAGGTAGCCTTGCTGTGCCAGTGCTTTACAAACATGAGAGCCGATATAACCAGCGCCACCAGTGACTAAAACTATACGTTCCATGTTGTGTTTACTCCAATTTAAAGATACCAGGTTTTGCACAAGTTTTTAACATTATGCATATAATTTTTACAAATTTAATATGCCTAAAATTTTGCCTTGCGTCAAGAATATAAGTTTTCCGTAATAAATATATTATAGACTTCCCTTTGTGCTCGGCAATTGATCCGCCGCACGGGCATCAATTTCAACCGCCATGCGCAAGGCTTTAGCGCAAGATTTAAAAATGCTCTCTATAATGTGATGATTATTTATCCCATATTCATTTTTTACATGCAGTGTGATGCCAGCGCTCTGTGCAAATGCATTGAAAAATTCCTGAAATAGCTCTGTATCCATTTCACCGAGACGATCCACACTAAACTTTACCTGCCAGATTAAATAAGGCCGATTGGAAAGATCCAGCGCCACACGGCTTAACACCTCATCCATCACCAGCGTAAAATGTCCGTAACGGTGAATACCTGTTTTATCACCGACTGCTTCTTTTAAAGCCTGCCCCAGTGTAATACCGACATCCTCTGCAGTGTGGTGTCCATCAATATGCAGATCGCCTTCTGCCTTAATCATTATATCAATCAAGCTATGCTTGGCGAGTTGCTCCAGCATATGATCAAAAAAGCCAATACCTGTCTTAATATCACTCATCCCAGTTCCATCGAGATTGATCTCAACGCTAACATTTGTTTCTTGCGTCTTGCGACTAAGTTTACCTATTCGTTCCATAGCAACTCATTATCCTTCTTTAAAAATCCAAAAATACCAAGAAAATCAATAATAGGCTAGACATTCTCTGTATTTCGCAGCACGAATAGAGCATGGAGTTTGTCATTGCAGGGGTTTTTCTGCTTATTTTGGGGATGTTTGCTGGCTTCGCCGCCGGACTCTTAGGTATTGGCGGCGGGGTGATTTTAGTCCCCGGCATCTACTACATCCTGAAATATTTTGGATTTGCCGATGTTGCCATGCATGTGGCAGTTGGAACCTCGCTTGCCACGATTATTTTCACCGGCGCATCCAGCGCATTGGCGCATCATAGAAAAGGTGCGGTCGATATTGGTATCCTTAAGCAATTTCTGCCCGGTGTTGTTATCGGCGTATTGATTGGTACATGGCTATCGGATTTATTGCCAACAATGGGAATGAAGATTGTATTTGTAATCGCACAGCTCGGCTTTGGGTGTTATATGATCTTTCGATCTCATAAAACGAATTTGTTCGATTCTCTTCCCAGACAGCCTTTATTCAGTGTCTTTGCCGCTTTGAATGCAGGGCTGGCGGCGATGATGGGTGTTGGCGGCGGCACGCAAAATATTATTTTCATGACAATTTGCAATGTGAATATTCATAAAGCTATTGCCACAGCCGCTTCTATCGGCCCTTTTATTGCTATGATCGGCGCGAGCGGTTTTATTGCAATTGGGCTGGATGCTGACAATCTTCCACCGCATTCGCTTGGCTATGTTAATCTTGCTGCTTTTGGCTCAATTGTTATAAGCAGTGTGGCTTTCGCGCCCCTTGGGGTAAGAGCGGCACATGCCCTGCCGGTTCCAAAACTTAAAAAAGCCTTTGCCATCTTTATATTACTTGTAACGCTTAAAATGTTGCTAGAGATTTTGACGGATTACAATGTGATTTATAATCATTCCATTTAAAAATCGAATTTTTTTTCAAAAATTATTGAGGCAGTTTTATCCAGAAAATAGAATTGTAATATGTGAGGCAACCGGAGATTGTTAGTAGTGCATATTTGATATATAAAATTTTATAAAATAAATGAAAATATAACAAGTATTAGCTTGAAACTATATTACAAAGAAACAGGGATGTAAAGTTATTTTATTTCAAAATAATTGCCGTGCAATTTGACTTTCGATACGCGAGAGCGTATAATGCAAATTAATAATATAATAATATTAACAGGGAGTTACAGGGATAAAACCCAGTATTTTGGGCGCGGCAACCACTGCTTGCGCAGTGGCTTTCTTTGCCGTCTCCGATTAAATCCTGGGCAATCCCTGTAAAAACAAAAAATGAGGCGTCAAGCCTCAAAACGAAAGGGAGATGAACATGGGACTTCAAACACTTAGAAAAAAATTTGTAGGTGCAACCGTAGCGCTTGCAGCGGCAGCACTTCTTACTCCGGGACTTGCACCCGATGATGCAAATGCGCAGCAACTAAAGCCTACGGGAGACGCAAGTGATGTTATGAAAGGTGATACCCCGCTTGTAGATGCTGCTCAAGAACTAAAAGCTTTTTCAGAAGCAGGGGGCGTTGGCGTTATCTTGGTGCATAAGCCTTGGAAAGGTGGCGTATCTGCTCAATATATAGTAGATGCATACTCAAAGAAATTTGAACAAAGAGATATCACTATGGACTTCAGAGTAGTGGAAAAAAAGACTCCTGGAGCGGCAGTCATATATTTAGTGGGTGGCGTCAGTCAAGGCCCTTATAATATTAACCAAGCCTATGATATGATAGATGATATAGCAAACCAAAGCATAGCAGCCACAAGACTTCTTACATCTGATGCAAGAGACTCTATTGATTTAGAAGTATATTCTCCAAAAGGCTAGAATTTCGCTGTGAAACTACCGCCCAATGCTTCAACATCATTGTCAACGGTATTGTCAGCTGCTTGCATTGCAACTTCATCACCTGTAAGCAAAGTAGCAGTCAAAGCAGTGCCATCTGCATTATCAATCGCTGCTTTTTGCGCTTCCGTTAGCGGTGTTCCGGGTATTCTGTTGCTGAGAGCTTGCTCTAGCTCCTGCTCTTTATTCCAGTGGAAAATATACTGCGCTTCCGCCATATCTGCATATTGCGCCTTAATTTCTCCGTTTTGATCGAGCATCAGATCGCGCAAGGCTTTCAGTTTTGCTTCCCGATCCATTTTATCGAGTCCTTTTTCATTGATCAGATACGCCGCAGCCATCCCATCAATAAAGTTCTCACCGTATTTTTCAACCAATTCCTGCTGATACCTTTCCATGGCCTCTCGGTGATTGCGCAATTGCTGATCAAGCAATGCCAAAAACATCGCTTCAGCATAATTCTTCTTATTCCGTTCGTCTAAATCATCCCTGCCGTAACTATCCTTGGTCGCAACAGCAGAATGAGCAATAATGCTCTCTACGTTTCCACTTTTTTGCCCGGCATGGAACGTGTCCTCCCGTAATCGATGCTCTTCATTTGCCTTTCCGGCATGTAAAGCAAAATCATCTTTTAAAGCGGTGCTCATCTCCCTATACTCCTTTTTATGCGGCCCTTAATTCGCATTTTTAGTTAATCAGTATTTCAGCGACTTATAGTATTTACATAATTATATTCTTTGGTATATATTTACGAAACAGCATGTTTAGATTATTATGCAAACACTAACAAAGGGTTAATTTTACTTAAAAGCTGTTAGTAAAAATGAAAAAATGCTATAAATCTCTTGAAAATCTACCGCAGGTTGTTCTGTAATCAGCGATTACACCCTAAATTTCAGTGAATGCAGCCTATAACTGGTTGCGGAACCAGGTCACTTGACGTTTGGCATATTGACGGGTGGCTGTTTGCGCAAGCATAATTGCCTCTTCTTTGGACAAATGCCCGTCCAAATAATCCCGCAATTCTTTAAACCCTAATGCTTTTGTAAGTGGCACACCATCAGTTACTACGCCGGATTGTATTTGCGCATTAAATTCTTCCACCTCTTCCAGCGCGCCATGATCCACCATCCATTCAAACCGCTTGTTACAACGGTCATAGAGCGTTTCACGATCGGGCAGGATTTTATGAATGATAAAATGCCAATGCGCCGGTGGAGGGATTCGGGGTAGGGTTTGCCACTCTGATAATGATTTTCCCGTTGCCTCCAGCACTTCCATAGCGCGTATAATACGGGCTTTATGGTTCACATGAAAACGTTCTGCCATCACAGGATCACGGGCTTTTAATTCATTATAAAAAGCTTGCGCGCCCACCTCATCATAGCGTCTGACAACTGCATCCCGGATATCATCGGGAATATCAGGCATAGGAGACAAGCCGTCAACCAGAGATTTAATATATAGTCCGCTACCACCGCAAATAATGGGGGTTTGACCATTCTCGATTGTTTCTTGAATAATCGGTTCAGCGATTTCACGCCAATTTCCGGCGGAGCATACATTATTGGGATGAAGCGCGGCGTAGAGCTTATGGGGGATTTGTGCTTTATCTTTATCCGATGGCTGTGCGGAGAGAATAGGTAACCCATCATATATTTGCTGACTATCGCAGTTAATGATGACACCATTATGCTCTTTTGCCAGCTCCAGCGCCTTTGCCGACTTCCCACTAGCCGTTGGTCCGGCTACTACCATAATATCAACTGACATGTTTATGTCTCAAGGTCTTTTCTTTCTTACATATTTTTCTTGTAAGTATTAGTTTTTTGACAAATAATACAGGAGTATTTTAATATAGAATTAGTTGTAAATGCTAAATAGATATGCTCTTTCACTTTTTTTATTATATTCAATTAAAGTGTATTAACATTCAATAAAGCCTGAGGGGGCGACTTTTAAAAGTCATGGATAGTGATTTTCTAAAACATAATGGAGAGAGAGCTTCAATTCTTTTGAAGGCACTTTCTAACGAAAAACGGTTACAAATTACGTCTGTTCTCATGGAAAAGGAGTATCCTGTTGGTGAGTTGGAGAAAATTATAGGGCTGAGCCAATCTGCTCTATCGCAACATTTAGCACGCTTGCGGCGCGATGATATTGTTAAAACCCGCCGCGAAGCTCAGACGATACACTATTCTTTATGCAATCCTAGCGTTGAAAAATTATTGAATATTTTACCTGAAATTCTAAGAGATAATGAGGCGGATGCATAAGCATTTGTTTTTGATCTAATTAAAACTTCCTGGCGACCAATGTTCAATAAAGAATAAATGGACGTGATCATTTCAGGCTAACCCTCCTTTCTTATGCACCATTTGAATTGGTTATAAATATCAGATACTTGTCCATTAATAACCAATTGTTTGGTCTTGCGCGGCTGAGTACCGTCGCCCATATAAATACTGTCTTCTAAAGACAAGACACCGCCATTATGTTTGAACCGCCAACCAATGCCGCCATGCAAACGCAACAAAGCTTGTGTACCGTTATTAATCAGCGATACGGTAATGCCAGGATCAATATGAAACCTAATTGTAACAAGAACTGGATTTAGCGGGCAGGCAAGTGCCTCCAGGCAATCATCACCGCGAATATCATTCCCGTCACTGCCTATAAAAATACGCCGTGTATGCGTATAGCCGTTTATACTAACATAGCCATCATGCGAAGCTTCCAAAAGATGTGTCTCTTTACTGTCGTCATGTGAAAAGCGTACATTAACCGGCTTACGACCAAAACCACTTTGCGGCTGGATGTCACAGATATCAAGCCCATCAAGAGTTAGCGCTGTATGTGCTGCCGATCCTCGTAATGCCTCTCTCCAATCCTGATCATGCGGATGAGAGCCACAATTCACAAAAATCCGGTGTTTGGCGTAGCTTAATTCAAAAGACAAGCAAGAAGCATGCGCTGTTAAATCATACGGCGCCGATGCTGCTTTTCCATGATCAAACATTAAAAGCGTACGCCCTTGGCGGACACGCTCAAACCCTGCACAAGGTAGACTCTCAAGCGCTTTTCCACGTATACCTGTCTGTGCAAGCACCTTATCAATAAAGCCTGCATCACATTTCTGCGCACCATGGAAAAGTCCGAAAGATCTATCATTATAACGATAAAACCTAAGTGCAGGCCCAATTCGATCAATTGCATGCTGCACAAATTCAGGCAATCGCCGCCCAGCACTTTTGAACGCAGTTTGTATATCCAGTAAAATCTGTAAAGCTTCCAACAATTGCACCGGAGAGCGCGAGATGTGAGAACCATCCCTTAAAATTTGTACATCAATTTCAGCCTTAAGGCGTTCCATTGCCTGATCGCCCCAAATTTCACGCCCTACTATGGCTAACCCTGCGTATAACAAACCTTTTGTAGCTTTCAAAGCTTGAATGCCTGAAAGGCTGATATGCGGGTTCGAGCCGACTGTTCGAGAGAGATGTTGTCCATGCGCTAAAACGGACTCAAAAAACAAATCATGAAATTCTTCATCTGCACCGCCTTCAAAGCGTTCAGGGCAGAAAAATTCAAACATGGAAATCCACATACAAAGCCGCTCACCGGTAATATCAGGACGATAGAAAAAGGATTTCTGCGCCTTTGCAACAGGCATATGATATTTTTCAAGCCAGGATAATATCATCATCCATGCCAATGCTGATGCTTGCCCCCTTGCAATCCCGCCATCATTAGCATAGCTGCGCAAGTCCCTTAGCCATGTAAAACCGTGAATTTTCGAAAGCCAGCTTTCATCAACCCCGCCCGGCTCCCAGCCCATGCCTTGAAGAGATAAATTTGCATCGCCCTTGGTAAAAATACCTTCAAACAGCAATGCACCTGCCCTTGAATCACCATCCCATAAATCAACGGGCCGAACAGCAAAACGGTCAGGGATGGCCGTACGCTCCGGCAAAAATGCCACAAGCGATGAAAGCTTCCCTACAATATCATTCAAACCCATGGTTATCATGGCTTTTAGTCCCTAATGTTAACAGGTATGTACGCGAAGAAACACGTACACTTTAAAAAGAATTAGCTGCGCAGCGCAGCGATATTAGATGCATAGCCCGATGGACCATCCTTAAACACAGCCGTTCCGGCAACAAGCACATCGGCGCCCGCTTTGATGCATTGCTTCGCAGTTTCAGGATTAACGCCGCCGTCAATTTCCAAATCAATCTGGCGTCCGGTTGTGTTAATCATTCTGCGTGCCGCTTCAATCTTATCCAGTAATGGAATAAAACTTTGTCCGCCAAAGCCCGGATTGACAGTCATAATGAGGATTAAATCCACCATATCCAAAACATGCGCAATACTTTCAATCGGCGTATGCGGGTTCAATGAAACTCCGGCTTTTACGCCGTACGCCTTAATTGCCTGAAGCGTACGATGTAGATGTGAGCCAGCCTCTACATGGGCTGTAATGATGTCCGCGCCTGCATCCACAAAATCTTTAATCAGCGGATCAACAGGTGCAATCATCAAGTGAACATCAAAAGGCTTTTTTGTCCAGCGACGCAAATGCTTTACCACAGGTGCTCCAAACGTCAAATTGGGGACAAAATGCCCATCCATCACATCAATATGAATGTAATCCGCCCCAGCGTCATCAATAGCCTTAACCTCTTCTCCCAAAATGGAGAAGTCAGCCGATAAAATGGACGGAGCAATGCGCGTTTGTTGTTGAGGCATAATGTAAATATCTTTTTTTATTACAATATCAAAATTGCTAATATAAATCTATCCACAAAAAGACATAAATGCGAATACTTTTGCGTGCTTTCTTTGATGATTACAGACAATATCAATCAAGAGTGGTAAAAATATCTACAAATATAAACAACTCTTAAAGAACATAAGGGAATTATCATGAAAATGAGCAAAACAATAACAGCAGCGCTAATAATATTAACAACAGCTACATTTAATTCTGCATCTGCTGCGATTGACCAAAGTAATCTTGAAATTTTAATCACTGATGGAGCGTTTTTTGGCGAGGTTCGTTTTCGCTAAGAACATGTTGAGCA
>CAWUJS010000029.1:0-22632 GCA_963922705.1 uncultured Alphaproteobacteria bacterium
CTGGATTGCTTCACTGCGTTCGCAATGACGGATAACAGGAGAATGTCATTGCGAGCAAACCGCAGGTTTGTTCGCATCTATATAGCGGGGATCCAATGCTTAAATCGAAGAGATCCCGGCTTTCGCCGGGATGACGGGTGGGGAAAATGGGATGACAAGTGGGGGGAATAGTATGACGATAATTTTTACAAATCACGATTTCAAATGCAATTGCCATGTGAAACATAGCAAGCATTCGCTCTATCCAGTTACACCGGCAGCACCGGCCTGTATCCCTGCCGGGCCTAAAATTACGATAAAAAGCGCTGGCAAGAAGCATAAAATCATCGGCACAGTCAGCTTTGGCGGTAAAGACATCGCCTTTTCTTCTGCAGCAGACATGCGCATATCGCGCAATTCATCCGCCATCACGCGCATTGCTTGTGAAATCGATGTCCCATATTGCTCAGCCTGTATCAGGGATGTTGCGAAAGTCTTCCCTGCCCCGCTGCCAACGCGTCTTGCAAAATCTTGCAAAGCTTGGCGTCTATCATTCAGCATCGCCATCTCGGCGCTTAAGATTCCCAACTCTTCGGCTAAAATCGGAGAATGCTCAGAAATTTCTTCTGCAACACGGTCAACCGTTTGCTCCAGGCCAATACCACCCTGGACACAAATCAGCATCATATCCAAAGAATCCGGAAATGCGAGATTAATATCGATTTGACGTTTTTGAACTTTGTTTTTAATTAAAATATCTGGCAGCTTGTAACCGAAAATTGCTGCGCCTAGCAGTGATAATAAAACAACTGTTTCAGAAATGTCTTCAGCTTTTGGACTTGAAAAAATCGCCATAAATATCAAGCACAGAAAAATGGGAGCAACGCCCTTGCCGATCATGAATTTCAAGGGCGCAGATGGGTCTCTTATGCCTGCTTGGAGCAAGTTATCGCGGATTTTTTCACCCATATTCCCTGCTAGTTTTTGAACTTTATAAAAGCCGGCCATTGAATCTTTTGCCGATACATTTTCAGCCTGTGCCTTATAATGCGACCCGTCTTTTGTGGCTTCAAAAAGCGCTTTACGGCGTTTTTCAATGACATCACGATAACGCTCTTTTTGATCATTTTTATTCAAGAACGGCAAGGCAACTGCTGCAAAAGATGCTGCAGCAAGAAGCGCACTGATAACTGTAATAATTAATTGCTGATCCATCACATCCCTCTAAACCCTAAAATTAATCATTTGTTTCATGATAAGAACACCAACACCCATCCATGCAATCGCACCGGTTAGCATGTAATTCCCTGTTTTCGTTGTAAACATCACAGATAAATACTCATAATTCAGAAAATACATCCCGAGTGTCACAATAACAGGCAAGCATGCGATAATCCCTGCCGAAGCAATCGCCTCTGAGGACAGTGCTTTGATTTTGCGCTTCAGCTTAAAACGCGCACGAATAACCCCGGATAAATTCATCAAAACTTCCGACAAGCTTGATCCCGTTTGCGCCTGAATAGAAAGACCAGTCGCAAACATTTGCATTTCCGGTAATGGCATGCGGCGCATTGCATCTTGTGCAGCCTCATGCAGTGGCACGCCAATTTTTTGCTTATCATAGATTCGGCTCATCTCATCACCAACAGGGCCTTCAAACTCTTTGGAAATCATCGAAATCGCTTCGGATACAGGCATACCTGCTTTTAATAATCGAACAGTAGCTTCTAGCGCATCGGGAAACTCCGTTAAGAAATCTTTTTGGCGTTTTGCTGCAAGCTTTTTAATCACAAGCCTTGGGAAACCCAGCAAGCCTATAATGGCTGCCAGTCCTATAATCATAGGGCTTTGCCCCATAAATTTTGCACAAACTACAAACACAACCATCGAAATGAATGAGAAAATCCAGTAATGCATTGGCGACCATGAAACACCCGCTTGCTCTAAGAGCATTCCCAAAGTTGTCTTGCTTTTCTCTTTTTCTTCTTCTTTTTCGTCTTTTAATTTTTTGGCAATTTCGGCGCGGCGTTTATTTTGTAAGTCTTTTTCATCAACTTTGGCCTCACCGCCACTGCTTTGGCCTTTGATCACGCTCATCATGCGTTTTTTACGCTCGGCCTCACGATTCATCATTAAAGCAATGACTATCCCGGCAACAACCAGCACAAGCAAAATAGCAATAATGATTGGCAGAAATTCAGTCATTCATAAATACCCACGAAACATCATCCCGGAGGCTTTGCAACGCAAAGCTCATACATCCGGGACCTACAGTGTCAGCAGCTATGCTGCTGCCTTTTCCTTGATCCCCTCTGTCTAAGCCATTCTTCGAATGGCCGCGGGGATGACAATCTGTATAAAAACTAATCAAAGGCCTCCTCCATTGCTTCGAGTACATATTGATCAACGCCATATTGACGTGCTTTATCAAAGAATTTCGGGCGAAGGCCTGTTGAGCGCTGTTTTGTGATCAGCTTTCCATCATCATCTTCACCTTCAATATCAAGTACAAAGAGATCCTGCATGGTAACAACTTCGCCTTCCATACCTGTAATCTCAGTCACATGGGTGGTTTTCCGGGAACCGTCGCGAAGCCGCTGCACCTGGATAATCACCTGCACTGCACCTGCAATTTGTTCACGCACAGCAACCGTTGGCAAATTCAAACCACCCATGGCAATCATATTCTCCATACGCGAAAGCGCCTCACGGGGGTTGTTCGCATGCACTGTGCCCATTGAGCCATCATGTCCCGTATTCATTGCCTGCAGCAAATCAAACGCCTCGGGGCCGCGTACCTCGCCCACGATAATACGCTCCGGGCGCATCCGCAGGCAGTTTTTAACGAGATCACGCATTGTCACTTCCCCAACCCCTTCAAGGTTAGGCGGGCGCGTTTCAAGGCGCACAACATGCGGCTGTTGAAGCTGTAGCTCACACGCATCTTCGCACGTAATAATCCGCTCTCCAGCTTCGATATAGCGCGTTAAACAGTTCAGCATTGTTGTTTTACCCGAACCTGTACCACCGGAAACCAAAACATTCACGCGGGAACGCCCGATTGCCTGAATAAGCTTCGCACAACTCGGCGTCATTGATCCAAATTCAAGGAGTTTATCCAGAGTTAGCTTATCTTTTGTGAATTTACGAATGGTCATACAAGCACCATCTACGGCCAAAGGCGGGATAATGACATTCACGCGCGAGCCATCAGGAAGACGCGCATCACAAATTGGCGAGGCTTCATCAACACGCCTGCCAATCGCCCCCACAATCCGCTGACAAATTGTTGTGAGGTGTTGATTATCGCGGAAGTTAATATGTGTTTTTTCAATTTTACCGCCAACTTCTATATAAGTTGTATCTGGGCCATTGATCATGATATCGGCAATGTCATCACGCTCGAGCAATTCTTCCAAAGGCCCAAAGCCAAGCATGTCATCCGCGCATTCCTTGGCAATGCTTTGCAATTCTGCGGGTGTTAAATCCAAATTTCGAAAACGTGCAATCTCCTCGACTGCGCTATAAACCTCTTCACGCGCGGCTTTTGCATCCATCCGCGCCAGCGCTTTTAAATCAATACCATCGCGTAAATCCAGCCAAATCCGGTTTCGCGCGCGTTTGAGGCGAAGCGTTGTAATCGAATCGCCGCTATCTTGAGACATTTCATCCTCTGCAAACTCTTCTGCAAAGGGATCATCAAGGTCGGCTTGCTCTTTTTTGGCAGGTTTTTTCTTTTCAACTGCAACGGGTTTTTCCTGAATTTCTTGTGGTTTTGGCGGTTCAGGATTGTCTTTGCTTTCAGTGTTATCTTCAACAACAGAAATTTCTTCGGCTTTTTCCTCAGGCGCATCAATTTTTTCCGTTTCTTGTGGAACAGAAACAGGTTTTGGCTTTTTTTGCTTTTGCTGCGCTACTGTCTGTTTTTTACCAAACATGAACAACCCTTACTTTGACATTACGATTTGGATGATAGTTTTCCGATCAGGCCTCCAAGCAACCCTTTACCGCCATCGGCCTGACTATCATTTTTAGGTAAATCTCCGGCGATCACCTTTTGAATAACAGGCAAAAGATTAGTTTTCACAAGCTCCGACCCATCCTTATCTTCTGTAATTTTGGCACTTGCACTTTCGTTGCCGAGGAAAATTTTAGTGTCAAACGGGATAAAGGCTGAGACTTTTAAATCCATAGCGCTTTCAATGTCTTTTTTTGGCACTTCCTGACCGCTTGCCATCCCTTCCATGTTGATAATCAGTTCAATACCGTCAAGCTCTCCGCCGCGCAAATCCTTGATTTCCTGAATAAGGCTTCTGCCTTGCCGCAATGAGACAAGCCCTTGTCCAGAGACCACATTGACCTGATGCGCACGCGATAAAATAACCTTCTGCAAAGACTGAGTACTATGAGAAAGATCGACGAAAACAACAGGGTATTTGACCATCAAAACATCAACCAAATTCTCAAGCTGTTCAGGGCTTAAAGACTGGTCAAGCATGACATCGCTACCTGTTGCGAGCACACTGAGCTTCTCAGAGACAGGGTGGATCATACGATTCAAACTGTCTTCATCTTGTGTATCTGCAGCACGCGCAGCCTCTGTTAAGGTTGCAGAAGGCTCAAAGCCTAAACCAACGCTCAATGTTGACCAGCCACCGCAAATATCGAGTAAAAAGCTTTTTTGATCCAGAAACTCGGAAACACCGCAAGCAGAGGCTTGGGCTAATAAAGATGTTCCTACACCGCCTTTTGCGCCGATAAATGCAATTAAACGGCTACCTGTAACGCCGATTTGGTCAATTAATGTCTTGGCACAAATATCAGCCATCACATCCGCAGCAATAGGTTTAACGAGATAATCGCTGATACCCATATCAATGAGATGGCGATAGAGGTTCACATCATTGACCGGACCAATAACAATGGCTGCTGTCCCTTCATCACAATGGGCTGCCAGTTCTTCAAGTTTAGCCGTAAAGCTATCATCAATGGTTTCTGTCTGGATAATCAATAAATTCGGCGATTCAAACTCCTGATAGGATTGAATAGCGCTATTAATACCGCCTTCTTCAACGCCAACAACAACACGTGCAAAACGCCAGTCTGTCTCTAACTGGCGCGCTGATTCCAGTGTTTCTGTATCTTTTGAAAAAACAGTAATACTCGCTTCAGGAAGAAGGATGGATATACCTTGTCCTTCTACACTTTTTTGAGCATCTCCGGCATGGCCTGTTTCCAAGGTCTCTGTCTTTGCCTCGCTCATCAAATATATCTCTCATCCGTCTTAAAATATTATTCTTATATTCTAATAATTTTATCAGATATTCCTTACGAAAGATTAATAATAGCGAAGATTTACTATAATTACTTTATTCTGAGGCAGACTCCCCTTCGAGCGCATCATTTGGCAGGCCGATACGATAACGCTCAACAATATTGGCCGCACGACGACCATCAGAAACGGTTGAAGCGTTGGCACGCCCTGTTAAATCCCTTGGATCGGCGATTTGCTTGGCAAGCAGCGCATCGCGTGTACAACCAAGCCTGTAATTTTCGTCAGGATCAATGTTGCGATCTTCGATACCATCCATCATCTCACAATCATCGGGAACTTTTACGGCATAGGCATTATATGATACCAAAGCGCGTGATACACTGCCCGAACCCTTAACAGGCAAAATGGTTGTATTCAGATTGGCAATCCCGTGCTCACGAAATTCTCCACTGATGCGGGCAATATGATTACTCGCATGCATGGCTGTATTGGTCTTTGATTTAGGATCATAAGTAACACTTAAATCAACGCCGCCACCGCCAAGCTTGGAATAATGCTCAGCGAGTGCTGCAATGTAATCAGAGTCCATTTTATCAACGCTGACATCTTCAAAGATAGCTTCTTCTTGTACTTGAAGTTTACTATGCGATAGCTTTGTCTCTGAGTGAACAATTTTATCACAGCCTTGTAGAATCAGAGCGCTGATAAACATTGCTGTTGTGAAAGTAAAAATATTTTTCATGATCATATTCTCCCGTTAATCCAGCAAATAACCAAAGCCGCCATCTGTTTCAAAAAGTGCGCCATCCGCATCAAATTCACGCCGCATATTCGCAGCAAAGGCTTGTGCAAGCGGATTGGTTCTTTGTTTTGGAACGTGTTCAACAACTTTCTCATCGGCATAAGGCTTAACGAGATAAGGCGTTACGATCACAATAAGCTCGGTTTCATTGCGCTCAAAACCATCGGATGATACCAGGTCACCCAAAACAGGGGTTTTGCTAATGCCTGGCAGTCCTGACATGCTTTTAACTGCATCTGCTTGCAGCAACCCTGCAATCATTAAGCTAGAGCCGCTTGCCATTTCAACAGTTGTCTCAGCACGGCGGATATCCCGCCCCGGAACGGTTAAATCAGCCAACACAACGGCATTTTCGAAATCAAGTGAAGAAACTTCCGTATTCATCTGCATGCTAATACGATCTTCAGACATCACAATTGGACGGAAATTTAAGGACACACCAAACTCACGGAATTCAACAACAACATTACCGACATTATCGCGGCCTACAGGTACCGGAAATTCACCACCAGCCAGAAAACCTGCCTGTTCACCGGAAATAGTGGTTAGGTTAGGCTCGGCCAGAATATTCGCTAAATTTTGTTCTTCCAACGCTTCAAAAAGCAAAGCAATTTCACCAATCCCTTGCAATCCCGTATCCGCAATCAACCGCGCCGCAGCAAGCGGGTCTTGTGACAAGGCCACAGAAGAAGCCGTTGCCAATGAATCCGTCCCGCTAAACAAACTGGATGACTGCGTAGCACCAAATATTGTGGTCGACGCTAACTCATTTGGGTCATTGATATTTGTCTCGAGCCCTAGCTCACGCAACACATTGCGCGTTGCTTCAACGATCTTGACTTGTAGCATAACTTGTTGTTCACCGCGCGTTTCAATGAGATTTGAGATTAGTTCATCAATAGCCCTGTCTTCATCCTGCAAATCACTGACATAATGCCCAACAAGATTTGTAATTTTAGAAGCAACGTTCGGATTTGACGCTGTTCCTGTCAAAATAATCTGGTCATGAATAGAGCCAACAGTCACATCTTCATCCGGGAACAATTCATTTACTGTTGATTGAATAGCTTTTAAATCGTAAGTCACATGAATATCCATGCGCTTCACAACATTGCCTTGCGGATCAAGCGCAATGATATTCGTATCACCAACATTAAAGCCTACAATATAGAGCCTGTCAGATTGCACGGCCATGACATCAATCAGGGATGGGTCAGCCACCAGAACATCCGCCAACTCTGTGCCCATATCAATAAGCTCTGCTTTACCAAGCATAATTTGAACAGGCTTCTTAACGACGTCTTCGACATTTAAATTCTGGAGATCACCCTTCGCAGCAAGAACGGATGTAAAGGGTAATGCTCCGGCGATCAAACACAATGCCGCAATTAAACAAGCACAAAGCCTAAAATAGGATAGTCTCAATTTTCTCATAGCTATTACTTTCTTGTAAGGATTACGCAGATATTAAAAGATTTAGCGTGTATTAACCGCCTGCACGGCATTTCCGCTATAAATACGCAAGGTATCGGCAGCGCCGCCGCGCTTTTTTTGAATACGCTCATATTCTTGAAAAATTTCATCTTTAATCGTTGAAAGACGCGCATCAGAAGCCGTTGGCCATTTCTTTTCGACAATCTGATCATCACCAACTCCGCGTAAAACGAGATTCAAATCACCCATCTCTGATGCAAGGGATAAACGCTCAGCGTCCTGAATGCTGACAGCTAATGTTACGGTTTTACCTACTTTAATTTTATCATCAGAAGGCCTTTCTGCGCTTTGATCAATCGCAAGAACCTTAACATTCTGCAAAATTGTTTCCGTGGCGGTATCATCCAATGTGCGGGAAATAATCTTTTTTAGCATTTCATCGCCCTGACCGCTTCTTTTAATAGTGGCCTTATAGGTCAATAAAATATCAACAAAGTCACCGGGGCCAACGAAACCTGCGACCATATTATGCGCCTTAACCTCTATCGCAATCGCACGCATACCCGGCTCTAAACTAGCTGCTACAAAATTCCCTTTGGATTGGCCAAGCAATGCCGTTTTCATCATCGGCTCACCCTTGGCAACATCGCGTGCCAAGCGCCCTTCAAGAGCATCTTTTGCTGGCTGCTTTTCTTTTTGTCTAACCGCTCCGGGAAACAAGCTGGTCTTTGGCCATGCCTGCCAGCGAACATCACCTTCGCGCAATTCCTGACCAATTTTTAAATCCTTCGCTGCAACCAAAACATTAATCTTTGCCTCTTGAACCACGGGCTCTTCTTTTTCGTCCATCATGAGTTGCACCATCACAGCAACAAGGACAGCAACAAGAACCGCGCCAGCCAAAACAATTAAAACATTTTTATTCATACTATTTCTCCGTTCAATACAGAGTTATAAAAAGAAGAACCTATTTAAGAAAACACAGCGTTAACCCTAAGATTTTAGCAACGGCAGAACGCCTTATTCATTACCAGTATGGGTTTTTAATATTAAAAATTCGTGAACTCATAATAACAACAGACAAGTGTTTAAAAGAAGATACGAAATGTATCGATATTAAAATACCCTATTTTCACAAAAGATGCTAGCGCTCCGAGCGTAATTGCAATTCCGTATGGTACTTTTCCTATCCCGGATTGTACTTTGTCAATCCAGCTATCCTTGAGCGGTTCTTTAACAGGCTTATATTTTTTCAAATAAAGCGCCACTAAACCAAGCATACCGCCAAATAAACTTGTGTAGACCAAAAATACAGGAATAGCAGAAAAACCCATCCAAATTGAAAACGCACTGATCAATTTTTGATCGCCCGCGCCCCAAAGCTTAAATGCAAAGAGAGCAAAGCTTCCTGTAAAGACCAATATAAAACCTAAAATATGCGACAAAAGAGGCGAAAATACACCCGTATCTCCCAGCCCCCATAAAATCACATAGCACCCCACAAAAAGGCCAAAAATAATAAGGCTATGCATATTCGGGATAATCATGCCTTTGAAGTCTGACAGTGCTGCCATAATCCCGTAAGCAACAACAACAAATAAAAAACTTAAAAATACAATGAGGGAGAACATTGATTAGACAATCCTGATAAAACTGTAAAAAGCCCGCCCAAATCAGGGCGGGCTTTGAAAATAACAATATACTGTTTAGTTTCTATAGACCTTCAGCAGACAACTCATCATCTATACCCTGAAAACCGGCTTCAATTCGATCGCCAAGCGTAAAGATTAAAGCGACGATGGCAAGAGCAATTGCGGCAACAATAAGACCATATTCAATTGCTGTGGCACCATCTCTGTCTCTTAAATAAGCATCCCTTAAGGCTAGTAATTTTAGCATAGAATTCTCAACAGCAAGAAGGCCACGTTTATTCTGCGGCGATACCTGCAGCAGCAAATTCATCATCAACGCCCTGGAAAGCAGACTCAATACGATCACCGAGCGTAAATACAAGCGCTACAATACCAAGCGCAATGGCTGCAGCCATAAGGCCATATTCAATTGCTGTAGCGCCTTCTTCGTTACGAAGGTAAGCATCTTTTAAAGCTAATAGTTTCAACATAGTTTTATCTCCTTGAGATTTGTAGATTTGAATTTCGGTTTAACCCAACTTCAAAGACCTGATTAAAAAGAATTTGAAGATCCCAACCGTTACTCATTTTAGAATACCAAGGTTATGTTAATGATAGGTTAAATTACACAGTGATTACTTATATTTTTAAAGAAAAACTACAAAAAAATCAAATAATAACTTGATTTAATTTTATGTAAAATTTTATATACTGTGTATATTTTAAATATTAAAAAATAATTACTTAAGTAAAAATACTTTATAAAAAACAGAATATAAACTAAAGAACTTATTTATTTTCAAATGAATAAATGAAAATAAAGTAATATTGTCGTTTCAGTTGAAAATCAGATACTCAAAAACCCTGGCCTAAAGCCAGGGCTCAGGATAACGCATTATTTAGAAACGTGAATCTGCATGATACGGTTTTTGATACGCGACAAGGCCTGCTCAAAGGCTTCTATATCCTCATCACCAACAGTATAAAAGGTCTCTTCTGCGCTTGCACATGTTTCCATTGTCTGCGCGCTGTGAGGATTGCCCTCCAGATATATCATATGGACATCTATGCCATTATCTTTCATTTGATTACAAATATGGGCAAGATTCTCAAAGCCTGCAGCAGATCCATTATTACCGCCATAATTATCTGGATCAGGATTACTACTGGCACCGTTATACTCAACTTCGCTATTCACCTCAAAGTCATAAGCTCTTGTGTTACCGTCGGTTACAAAAACTGCAACTTTCTGAACATAAGGATTGTCAAACTCAGTAGGGCCATCATAATCCGGGAAAAAACCCTGCCAGCGCTCTGATAATAGGCGATAAACCCATGCAAGCCCGACATCCAGACGCCCTGTACCATAAGGACTCATCGAATCTAAACGATCAATAATCGCATCGATATCTCGCGTAGGATAAACAATGGCCATATTACCTTGATTTTTACAGCGCGGATATTTATTGCCACGATTAATCAGAAAATCCATATTCCCTTCAGTGGAAGGAACAAATGCGATTTCATCAGGAGACGCATCTGTCAAACGCCATGGATTACCATCAATATTTTCTTCACGTGGCTCAACACAGCCATTAAATTTTGTTCTTTCATGATTTTGCCCCGGATAGAGAGGATTTTTAACCAAATCCATATTCACCCAGGATGACTGCGCCTTACCAACATTAACCCTGTCGCCAAAAGGTACAAGACCGGCGCTAAAATATTCATTTCCAACAGCGCCTTGCAGGCTATTCAAAAGCCCTTCAACGGCATCCATAGCATCATCCCAACGATTACCAAAGCCCATGGAACCTGTCGTATCAAAACCAAAAACAATCTCAACGGGCCGAACGGCGCGGCTGATTTCGGTACTTGCAGACACGTCCACTTCATCAACACCAAAAACAGGCATAAATATCGTATCATAACGCGCACTCGCTATGACTTTAACGACATCTCCGTCAATGGTAACCTGAGGATCCAGGGTAAAACCCATTTTTTCCGGCGGATAGTTGGCGTCAAAAAATTGACGCACTTTTTGTTCAATGACATCGGGATCATCGGATGAAGAAGCCGCAGCAAGCGCAGCAGCATCTATTGCCTGTGATAGCCTCTGCTCAACAAGATAAGCTTGCGAGTAATCAATCGTCATGCCAGCAGCACCGATCAATACAGGCGCCATAACAGCAAATAAAATTGCGATAGCCGCTGTTTTTTCCAACACATAACGGCGTAAATGATTTGTTATTTTTTTTATCATTTGTTTCATCATAGTAATTCACCCAGTCTTGTTTAGTTATTAAAGATTATATGCGCCTTACAATTGCGCTTTTACGTCCACGTGAGAATGCAATTTCCTGCATGGAAATAAGTCCAACGGTAAAATCACCGATAGAAAAGCCAAGGAAAAGCGGGTCATATTCATATTGAATCGTAACCACAATCACACCACCATCTTCTTCAGCCATTGTTTCGACAGACGTTAAAACATCCGGATTTGGTGTCATATCGCGTGTTTCACGCCACTCTATATAAGCATCGGCGTCTTCATCGAAACCGATGCTTACAATATCAACGCCATAACTGCTTGTATCAAACGGTTGTAAAGCAAGCTCGCCTGCCCAAACAGCTTCACTAATCATGGCATTATCAATTTCAGCCTCCCGCGCCACGAGATCTGCGGTTACCTGAGAGGCGCGTATCGCTTTTTGTCCTGCTAAAATGGCGCTGCCCATATCGTATGTACCAACAAGCAAGACAGCCAAAAGTGGAAATACAAAAGCTGCCTCTATCGCAGCAACCCCTTCGCGGCCGCGTGCCCAGGATTTCATATAGTTTTTAAAAAATTTTAACATTATTAAGCACCTTCAAAATCATAAGGTTCTATTTGCAATACGATGGTCGATAGAAATAACTTGGAGCCAGAGCCGCCACTTAAAAGACCGCCAATAATCGGGGTCATCATGTTGTAACGATAGGCTGTTCTAATCAAAACACGATCATCAGATCCGCCAGGAGATACACCACCGGATATAAGATTACCATCATCATCAAATTGAGGAGCCATGGCAGCAAAGTCGTCGAAACTATTCATTTCCTGAACTTCGATGGTAATGTCATTACAGTTTACAAATACCATCTCATAGGAACAAAGAGCCTCACGAAAGACATCCTCAGGAGCCTCCACAGAAGCTTGCATCTGGCCGGTACGAATAAGACGCGCAGCATCATTTGTTCCGCCTTCCAAAAGACTAGCGGACAAAAACATGAGTGACATCTCAAGAATGCCTAAAGTCAACATCATGTATGGAGCAAGCAAAAGACTGAACTCGACGGCAGTGACTCCGTCTTGCTGTCTAACCCATTTCTTACGCATTTTACCCAACATTTAATTCAAATTACTTTCAAATTTAAGGCACAAAAAAAGCGGAGGTAACCCGCCTTGAACATTTTGCACCTTCTAACCCAACCTAATTTAATTGTTTCATAGGAGTGGTAAAAAAAGCATTAAAAAATTTAATTATGACTTATTAGTTGACAAATCTGGATCATCTTCTCCCTCAACGGCAAAACCATAGTTATCGACAATAAAGTCCCCTGAAACTTCTTTACCCCATCGCTCGACCAGCTCTTTTTGACGTTTATCAATTGCTTTAACACGCGCCTTACCGCGCTGTAATAAAAACAACGAAACTATTTTTGTAACACCCCAGTCAATAAGATAGCCAATAACTGCAGTAGAATAGATAATTATTATAACCATTGGATCCATCACAAAAGAAAAAGCATGTTCAAAACTGTGATCTTCGAACCAAAGCTCAAGCAAAAACGGCATACTACCCGCCAAATTCATAGCGCCAACTGTAATTGCTTTTGTTTTGCCCTTCTCTTTATCAACAAACGCAGCAACAAATGTAGGCAACATAGCAACCGCTAATAAAACAGTTGTTGGCAATAAAACGATGCCAGCTAATAAACCAAAAACTAAAAAAACTGTGGCTTTTAGCGATTTAGTCTTGGAAGGCTTCTTTTTTTTACGTGCTTTTTTTGGTCTTGCAGATGCCATAGTCAACAACCCTTGTACTATAAAATAATGTATTAAAAGAAATTCTTATCAGCCATAAAAAAGTATAGAATGACAACCATCGCAAGAACTGATAGACCGCAAGACACAAGAGCTGCAAAGTCTTTTCCTGCTACGATACCAAATTTATCTGCAGTCTTAAGCTGCTCATCCAACTTTTCCTGTTCATCACGCAGTTCTGCATATTCTATTTGAGCCGCATGAAAACCTTTCGAGTCGCTTTCATGCACTTCAGGACTATCAAGCACATTAACAATTTTACTTAAGTTTCCAAGCTTAACGAATTTTTCAATACTCTCTTCCAGCTTTTCCCGGATTTTCTTATCATGGAAACGGTCATACAAAATATGAAATCTTTTACTGAAAGCTTTTGCAATATATGGAAACTTATCAAGCTTGGAGCGTTTTTGAAGCGTTGCAAGACATTTTAAATTAGCTAATAATTTTTTACGATCATCGACTGAGTTCAAATCATAAAGAAAAGGATCAATTGATTTTGGATCATGAACCGACAAAAAAGCAATACTATGACGATCTAAAAACAAGTGAGGCGTTTCACCCTTCTCACACAGAGATTCAAAGGCATACATCAACTCTTCTGGGGATGATATATAATAATCTTGAACCTTAGCACTCAAACAAGGTGCTTCCGGCGCCAACAAATAAAGGCAACGCTCCAAACCAAGGCCAAACTTATTTTGACGCATATACCCCCGGCAAGAGTCAAATTTTGCAATAAGGCCTGTTATATCTAAATTTGGATTCTCTGTTGCCGTCACCCAATTCATGGCAATTGACTGCAAAAACATATTTGCAAAAACTTTTATATCCTGCTTTAGAACAACAGCTTCATATAAGCCATTGCCAATGCCATCGCCCGCAACACGTAGGCTGCAAAAACGAAGAGGCCCCATTGTATCCAGAACAGAAGACACATTGGCAACAATACGATCTTCATAACCAGCGCCGCGTCCGAGTTTAGTTGACGATTGATAAGCTTCAACCAAACGCTCTGCGGCCTTTTTATCATCCAAAGAACGCGTCAGCCATTGCTCCAGAGAACCATCCTCGACAATTTTCACAGTTTCATTCGGCAAAATATCAACCGACATGGCCAAAAGCTCCGGCTGCGTAAATTTTTTTCCGATAAAAGAAAGCGGACGCGCAGCCTTTTTTCGCTTTAAAGCCTGTTTTGGACTCAGCCGACGACCATCTAGCCAAATTAAAACTTCATCAGTCGTCCAACGTTGCAGTGGATCATCATGGAGAAGACCGCGCAATAATTCCAGAATTGAGCCTTTGAATCTATCGTTACCAGTAATGGCTGCATAGCTTCCAAGACTCAATTTCTCACGAATAATATGCTCATCATCCTTGCTGGAAAAAGGATCGCGTGAACGCATAATAACGGCCAATGACACGCCAAAAGAATAGAGATCATCTGTTAAGGTCCCGGAGCCACGCGCTACCGGATCTGCCTGAGCCCGCTCAATCGGCTCATATAAAACTGGCTGTGTGTACGAGGCCTGCATGGATAAACAATCACCCAATATAAGATACCGGGATTGCGAACTCCCTTTGCCAAGAAACATGTTACTTGGCCTAATTGATCCATGCACAAAGTCTTTATCTCGAAAATCCTGCAAGATATTAGCCATAGGCTTTACAATTTTGTCCATGACAGTATCTTCTTTCCAGCCCAATGCACTTTCCTGGTCATCGCTCAGCAAACGCTCACCCAAAACATCCTTATAAACCATGACATAACGCTCTTGCTTGGCTGGAGGCCAGTAAACCTTGCCATAGGACACAAGCGGTAAAAGCGCAGGATTAACAATCGATGCATAAACAGATGCGGCGTTTCTTCGCGGCACATAATGACGCTCACAAATTAGTGCAAATAGGCTACCGGACACCCTGCCCCGTGATACAGCTTTATAAGCCTTGTTCCTGCCAACATTATGCTGCGGTAAAGCGCGATTAGGATCAATCTCGATATGCCCGGCAAAACTAACTACATCAGCCGCCTTAGACGGCTCATCCTTTTTAGTACCTTCTTGAGAAGATTTTTGATCAGTCTTTTCGCTCTTTTCAGCCATGAAAAATCCGGAAAATTAAAAGGATTGTAAAAGGAACATGGGAGCATAGCCCAATTCTTTAAGTGTAATCGCGATACGTGAAAAAGTAAACGCATTGGATTCAAGCAAGAAAAAACAGCTTTTTTACTTTTATGAAAAAAACCGGCTTGGTTTAATATCAATCCAATCCACCACAATCTGGAACTAAACCCTTAATGTCGTTTCCGTTGTTTGGCGTGGTTTACGTTAGTTTCAATAATTTGATAGGCAACAACCGTAACGTAAGAATTTATTCTCCGATAATCCCGGATAATATCCAAATGCAGTGAACTTGTTGCGATTGTTTCGGAAAGACCCTGGCTGAGACGCTGAAAATGCTTTGTTGAGGTTTTTTCCTGCGCCAGGCGAATATCGCGTTTATTGTCGATTAACTTGCGTGCAAGCTTTGGATCTTCGGAAAGAAAAAGATTTTGTGCAAGTTTCATATTGTTTAAAACCTTGGCGTGGAAGTTTTTAATTTCCTTCCAGCCGTCATCTGAAAATCGCTCTCCTCTATTAATTTTCTTTTTTGCGAGTTCCATAAGACTTTTTTCGATGATATCGCCGATATGTTCAAGGTTTGTTGCAAAGGTCAAAATTTGTAAGTATCGGTCTGCTTCTTTCGGGTCCAATGATTCTTGCGTTAGTCTGGTTAGGTAATGTTTTATTTGTGCGTAGAGTTTGTCAATTGTATCATCGCGTTGTCTAATATCTTGCGCCATTGTGTCGGTATTTTGTTTAAAGCAGGTAATGGTTTGACTTAGCATATCCTCAACCATATCAGCCATCCGCAACGTTTCACGTGCAGCCGATGCTAAAGCAATGACGGGCGCTGAAAGTGCTTCTTCGTCCAGATAAAGCGGATCAGATTCTTTGCGTTGATTCTTTTCTTTATGGAGAAATAGTTTTTTAGCGACTTTGGCAACCAATTGTACAAGCGGCAAAAAGAGAACCGCTAAGATAACGTTAAACAGAATGTGAATTGCAACGATTTGCTGTTCTGGTCGTATATCATAGCTATCAAGGTGGTATAAAATATCATGCATGAATAAATAGAAAATAATGGCACATATAGCGCGCATCATGATGTTGGATGACGTTATTTGGCGTGCGTATGCGCTTTGCTTATATGTGGTAATAAACGCAATCATGGCTCCGCCAATATTTGCTCCTATAACGAGGAGGAAGCCGAGCTGCATATCAATAATCTGTGTGCTGGCGAACGCCGAGAATAACAGGATTGTTGCAAGAGATGAGTGGACTATCCACGTCATTAGCGCTGAAAACGCTATAGCCATTGATGGGTCGTTATTCAGTGGAGCCATGATCAATGGGAGGGTTTCTGATGTTTTTAAAGGCAAAGTAGCTTCACGAATCAGTGCGAGTGACAAAAGCATTAGCCCAGCACCTATGATAATTGCAAAGACATGCTTTTTACGACCGCCATGTTCGTATTTTATGTGACCGATAATACCAATTGCCAATAGCGCTGGAGATAACCATGACAAATCAAAAGTCAAAATTTGCGCAACCATGGTTGTCGCTATATCCGCTCCAATAACAAAAGCAATTGCAGCACTAATATTGATGCCATGTTTTTTGACAAAAGACAGCATCAGCAGGGTTGCTGCAGTAGAGCTTTGTAAGAGTGCAGTCGTTGCAAAACCGCTTAAAGCCGAGGTCATTCGGTTTTTTGTGCCCTTAGAAATCCAGAGACGAAGGGATGAGCCATAAGCACGTGTAAAACCGCGTTTTACCATGCGGGTGCCGAATAAAAGCAAGCAAACGGCGCCAATAATATGCAAAAGTACAAATGAAGAAGTAATAGCGAATATCCCTTGAAAAAATTTTAATTTTAGATTATGACTCTAAAAATATTTTCTAACAATAGCGTTGCTGATAGAAAAGACTAAACACAGTAACTATGCGTAAAAACACTATAAATCCTGCTTTAAGACAAGCCATCATATTAGCTAACCCCAATTATTTTGCTTGGGATAAAAGCAGACAAGATGCGTATGGTGTTTCTTTACCTGAAAAAGATCATTTTGCTATTGTAAAACATTTATACAAAAAATTAGTCGGTATCAATATAAAAACTGCAGAAGAACTCAAAGCAATAAAGCGCGATGTAAGCAATGATGTTTTGAACACTATTAACGCTGCAATGTTGCCTTTAGTCGGTATTGGCGCTGACTGTTTTCAGCTAAATGAATATTTTGGTGAAAAAACATTACTAGATTTTGAAACGCTAAGGGACTTTGATTTATATGATCATGAATTTCAAGAAACCGCACGCAAACAAGACCTCCCAAATTATGAAATTCAACCATATACGGGCTCATTCTATTTAAGCTGGGCACGCTTTCTTCAAGATGACGCGTTGGTATATGCAACATTGAGTATGGCTTCCGGTTATATTTTTAGTGAGATTGAAGAGCATGGACAAAATTATATTGATACGTTAATACCGCACACTTATGTCGCAGGCAAAAATCATGGAAAACCTGAAGGCAAGGGGGTTCAATTTGATTTTCGTATACAAGCCAATGGAAAAGAGGCTGAACTTAAAGAATTAAAAATGAGATTCATAAAAAATTATCTTCAAGAACGCTACAAACAATACATAAAAGACTGGATTAAATTTAATAAGAATTGTGTTTTCACCCTAGATAAAGTTGATGAAGATGGCGTAAAGAATCCGCATTTTATTTTTTCGGATCCTGATGTTCTGAAAGTCATTAAATTTCGTAATTTCGTGTCAGATTGTGCCGCTGTCAAGGAAGCAAACCAACCATTATTTGATTATCTAGATATACAAAAAAAGCATTGTCAAAATTGGCTTGATGCACAGGTACAAGATATTCATGAAAACTTTGATCCAAATGTTGTAAAACTTGAACGAAAACCAAAAATCATTTTACATCCAGATGCTGCAAACGATTTACTCTAGATGTTTAGTCCCAATATCTTAAGGTATAATCTTGGTTGCTGACGCAGTAATCGTTTCTTTCCTTTTCTCATAAACATACTAAGTCATTGCGTATGAATTTACGTTTTGTTCTTGGCGATCAACTCAATCTAAAAATCTCTAGCCTTTCAGATATTGATGCTGAAAAGGACATTATTTTTATGTGCGAAGTCTGGGATGAGGCCACTTACGTTCGGCATCATAAAAAAAAGATCGCGTTTATTTTCTCAGCCATGCGGCACTTTGCGGAAGAGTTGCAAGCAGCGGGTTATCGTGTGCATTATGCGCGATTGGACGATGCAAATAATGCAGGGTCGTTTACGGATGAACTTTTGCGGGTGGTTGCCTTGTATAATCCAGATCGCGTTATTGTGACTGAGCCTAGTGAATATCGCGTTTTACAAGATTTACAAAATTGTGATGCTGGCGTGCTGATTGAAATACGCCCTGATGATCGTTTCTTTTGCAGCCATGATACGTTTGCTGCGTGGGCGGATGGGCGAAAGCAGCTGCGTATGGAGTATTTTTATCGTGATATGCGTAAGAAACACAATATTTTGATGGATGGTGATCAGCCAGAAGGGGGCGCATGGAATTACGATAGTGAAAACCGTAAGCCGCCCAAAGAAGGTTTACAGGTGCCGCAGACTTATATGTCTGAGCCAGACGCAATGACGCTGGAGGTTATGGATTTAGTGACTGAGCGTTTTGCTAACCATTTTGGTGATCTTGAACCGTTTCATCTTGCTGTGACGCGGGATCAAGCATTGCAGGCGCTCGATCAATTTATCAAAGAACGCCTAATCAATTTCGGGGATTATCAAGATGCGATGGTGCAAGGGGAGCCGTGGATGTATCACTCGCATCTTAGTTTTTATATCAATTGTGGCCTGTTGCTGCCGTTGGAATGTGTGCAAAAAGCTGAGGAATCTTACCACGCAGATCAAGCACCGCTCAATGCCGTAGAAGGTTTTATTCGTCAAATCATTGGCTGGCGGGAATATGTGCGCGGAATTTACTGGCTGAAAATGCCAGAGTACGAAAGAGAAAATTTCTTAGAAGCAAAACGCAAACTCCCCACATTGTTTTGGGGCGGGGAAACGCAGATGAACTGTTTGCGTCAATGCGTGAAAGAGACCAAAAAAAATGCCTATGCGCATCATATTCAACGCCTTATGGTGCTGGGTAACTTCGCGCTTATTGCTGGCCTTGATCCTGATGAAGTAAATGAATGGTACATGATTGTGTATGCGGATGCGTATCAGTGGGTTGAGCTACCGAACGTCACAGGCATGATCTTGTTTGCTGATGGCGGCGTGCTTGGTTCTAAACCCTATGCGGCCAGCGGCGCTTACATCAATAAAATGTCTGATTATTGTAAGGGGTGCCGTTATAAGGTAAGCAAAAAAAACGGGCCAGATGCCTGTCCGTTTAATTACTTATACTGGGATTTTTTAATACGTAATCATGATAAGCTACGCACTAATCACCGTTTGGGTATGATTTATAAATCGCTTGAACGCATGGATGAAGACAAAGTGAGTGCAATCAAAGAGGATAGCCGCAGATTTTTTAAGGCATTGGATAATGATGAAAAAGTCTGATTTGCCATCAAAGATATGTCCTGTTTGCAAGCGCTCGTTTACGTGGCGCAAAAAATGGAAAAAGATTTGGCATGAGGTTAAATATTGCAGCGAGCGTTGCAGGCGGAATAAGGAGAAAGCATGAAAGATAAAGCGCCGATTAGTGATATATCACCTGAACATAGCCAAATCATTGAAATGGCTTGGTATATGCGTATGCGCATAATTGCCAGCGTCATTGTGATCCTGGCTTTATCACTGAACGTGCTGACTTAGTGTCATCAAGCGCTAATTGACAATGCCCTAAACGACTGAAACGAAAACCAGCAAACCATCCGTAAAGCAACCCCGCTATTTGCCGAATACCAGGCAAAGCAACAAAAGTGGCAAGATATTTCCATTTACCAAGTTCTCGCCACATCAGGATAAAAGCATCCGCGCCAACATGAATATCGCCTTGATCATCAACGGCGTGTAAGCGCTTTAAGCCCGTCACATAGTCTATATTAAGCGCCTCAAGTCCAGAGGAGTCTTTGGTAATATCATGCCAGCCAAAGACTCCTTCAGGTGCGATGCTTGCGTAATACTTAATTTCCCGCGCACACAGTCCACATTTTCCATCATAGTAAACATTGATCATGACTATTGCCCCTTATTCCGTGTATTCTATTTTAGTTTTTATGAAGCAAATGGCAAATATAGTCTGGTTCAAACGAGATTTACGCGTGCATGATCATGCGCCTTTATATGCGGCTGCGCAGGACAGTTTACCTGTCTTGCCGCTTTATGTTGTGGAGCCTGATTATTGGCAGCAGAAATTTGCATCACGGCGGCATTGGCATTTTATTCATGATTGCCTGAGCGAATTACGCGATGATTGTCGCGCGCTAGGGCAGGCTTTGGTTGTAAGAACTGGCGCGATTATTGATGTTTTGGACAGTCTTGCGCAAGATTATGGCATCAATGCTATTTATGCGCATGAAGAAACTGGCAATGGCTGGACGTATGAGCGCGATAAAGAAGTTATTGCATGGTGTGAGCGAGGCTCTGTTGCCTTGCATGAATATCCTTGCAATGGCGTTGTGCGCCGCTTGAAGAGCCGCGATGATTGGGCGCGTATTCGTAATGCACGCATGGTAGAAGGTTTGCTGCCAAAACCAGAGGCTTTAGTTGCGCTTGATAATGCGGAACTCGGCGATATTCCAGCAAAAGATAACCCTATGTTTGGTGTTGATGTACCCGGCGTGACGCAACAAGGTGGTCGGCGCGCGGCTATTAAAACGCTGCGTAGTTTTTTATCAGAACGCGGGAAAGAGTATATCTATCGCCTCTCTGCACCCGGCCCGTCAGAGAAACATTGTTCCCGCATCTCACCGCATTTGGCATGGGGAACATTGTCAATGCGTGAAGTGGTAAAGTCTAATAGTAATCGCCGCAGGGGGTTATCTGATAAAGAGGCCAAACCTTGGAGGCGTAATTTATCTGCCTTCGGGTCTCGGCTTGCCTGGCGGTGTCACTTTATTCAGAAAATAGAAGATCAGCCAGATATAGAATTTGCGTGTATGCATCCTGCGTTCGAAGGGATGCGCGAAAGTGAGCATAATGCAGAATACTACCAAGCTTGGGCGGAAGGGCGCACCGGGTATCCCTTTATTGATGCGTGCATGCGCAACTTAATCCATGAGGGCTGGATTACCTTTCGTATGCGAGCCATGCTTGTTAGCTTTGCCAGTTATCATCTCTGGCTGGATTGGCGTAAGACAGGATACCACTTAGCGCGCCTTTTTACCGATTACGAGCCAGGTATTCATTACAGCCAGCTTCAAATGCAGTCAGGCGTTACAGGTATAAATACTTTGAGAATTTATAACCCAATCAAGCAATCCCAGGAACATGACCCTGAGGGCGAGTTTATTAAGCGTTGGGTACCAGAGCTTGCTGCTGTATCACAGGCTTGGATTCATGAGCCATGGTTGATGGATAATTCCATGCAAAATAAAGCAAGCTGCATGATCGGCCCTGATTACCCGGAACCCATTGTTGATCACAAAACCGCTATTAAGGAAGCGCGCGCAAAGATTGGTGCCGTGCGCAAGGAGGACGGGTTTCGGGATGAGGCAAGTAAAATTTTCCAAAAATTGGGCAGCCGCAAACGTCCACGACGCAGGCGCAAAACTGCACAAAAAGATGATGGTCAGTTAAGCTTTCTAGATTAATACTCAATTTCTTGCGGATGAGTTTCTACGGTAAGTGTCCCATAGTATAACCATGATCCTTTCCTAAAGGCTAAATTACTACATATAGAACCCTCTGCAAAAGTCGGGAATAATGTAGTAGTATCAAAGGGAATGAAAAACGTTACGAAAATAAATTAAAGGAAGAATGTCTATTATATTTTTTGCATATTTTTCTTGACATGTTTCATAATATTGTCTTAATCAATTGTTAACCAAATAAAAAAACCTTGTGTACATGAACAAATTGTCGGCGCTCTATCGTACCCAAAGCATGTGAGCGTCGTTTAGAGTAAGACTAAATGAAGGAGTCTAAAAATGGCGGCGCCAGGTTTTGGCTCAATAAGGACTACGATGCCCGCGTGCGCACTGTTCAGGACGTTCCAGAGCTTTCGCGTTAGCGGAAGGTCTGTTAGTCATTTAATCTCTTTCGGATTTAACAGCCCGATTTTTAATACAATATTGTCATCCCCGCGAAAGCGGCATAATCGCAAGAAACCCTAAAACTAACCCAGTTCG
>CAWUJS010000030.1:0-21513 GCA_963922705.1 uncultured Alphaproteobacteria bacterium
ATGCCAATACATTTGGTATCGCAGCCGGTATTGATACTGAAATCGTGCAAGATGTCCGCGCCGGTATTGCATTGTCCTATGCAAACACCGACGTTGACGGCGATGGTGCAGGCTCATCTGAACTTGACATTGATAGCTATCAGGTAACACTTTACGGTGATTACACGACTGATAAATATTATGTTGAAGGCGCTATTGGTTATGCGTTTAACGAAAATGATAGCTCACGTAGCCTCACATTCGGTGGCTTGGACCAGACAGCGACAGCTGATTATGACTCTGATCAGTTCATTGCTAGCGTCAGCGCAGGTATGCCTTACCAGATCGGTCAGGATACATTCCTAACACCAACTGCCGGTCTTGCTTACACCCATGTGTCAACCGATGACTATACTGAAACAGGTGCTGGTAGCCTGAACCTCAATGTAGACTCAGATGATGTATCATCATTCATCGGTTCTCTTGGTGCAGAGCTTCACGGTGTCTATGACCATGAAGGCGGCTTGCTTATTCCTTCTGCACGCGTAGGTGTTTCCTATGACTTCGCAGGTGATGAAGCAGAAGCAACTGGTACTTATACTGGTGGCGGCGCTGCATTCACTATGGAAGGTGCAGAAGTTGAAGAGTTTGGCGCAAACGCTGGTTTAGGTCTTGCATATGATGCAGGTCACTGGAGCGTTGGTGCAAACTACGATGCAGAGTTCAAATCTGACTATGTCGGTCAGTCTGCATCTCTTGAAATGCGCGTAAGATTCTAAGCTTTTTCAGCTTTAATATAATATTAGAGAGCTCCAATATTTTTGGAGCTCTTTTTTTAGTATTGCCAAGATATGTTGCCTTTTCAGGAGGTGGTTTTTTATAGTCATTCGCAAATTAACCCTTCCCCGCTGGCAAGCAGCGGGGTATCAGATTGAGGCGCTTCGCCAGGGGGGTGTGTAATTAAGCCCGAAAGAGATTAAAATTCAACCAATCCATCAAATTTTTGCACCAAACATGTGTTTTGTGTAAAAGAGCTTGATATTCTGTGTGAAATGCGGTTAGAGCATACCTAATGCGTTGATCTAAGCGACAGGCTTGAGTAAAGATGTTATATTGATCACACATAATACAAAAGACTTTAAATCCAACTGGTAAGATATACATATACTCTATGACCTATAATCCAGAACTTCTTGATAAAGCAAAACGTCACCCGGAAAAACAAAAGAACCCGGATCGTCCAGCTGGCCAAAAACCAGACTGGCTTCGTGTGAAAGCACCGCAGGGCAAAGTTTATGGTGAGACGAAAGATATTGTTCGTAAACATAAGCTAACAACTGTTTGCGAAGAGGCAGGGTGCCCGAATATTGGGGAATGCTGGCAACAGCGCCATGCGACATTCATGATTATGGGTGAGATTTGTACCCGCGCCTGTGCTTTTTGTAACGTTGCGACAGGAAAGCCGGATGCGCTTGATAAGTTAGAGCCGCTGCGCGTCGGTGTGGCAACCAAGCAAATGGGACTGAAGCATGTCGTTGTGACATCTGTGGATCGCGATGATTTACCCGATGGCGGTGCAGATCATTTTGCGAAAACTATTCAAGGCATTCGCATGAAAGCGCCCGGGACAACGATTGAAATCTTGCCGGGGGATTTTCGGGGAAATCAACAGGATTGGGATACTGTCATTAATGCGCGCCCTGATGTTTTTAACCATAATCTTGAGACTGTGCCGCGTCTCTATCCGACAATCCGTCCCGGTGCGCGTTATTTCAGGTCTTTACGTCTCTTACAGCGAGTGAAGGATGTTGACCCTTCCATGTTCACCAAGTCCGGCCTTATGGTCGGGTTAGGGGAGACAAAAGAAGAGGTCGGGCAGGTGATGGATGATATGCGTGCTGCTGATATCGATTTTATCACGATTGGTCAGTATATGCAGCCAACGCCAAAGCATGCTCCCGTTATGAAATGGTGGACACCGGAGGAGTTTGAGACTTTGGCGAAGATGGCTAAAAATAAGGGTTTCTTGATGGTTTCCGCAACACCTCTGACACGATCATCTCATCACGCAGGCGATGATTTTGCCAAGCTTCGTGCCGCGCGTGATGAAAAGCTCGCCAAACTCGCGGCTGAATAATAAATAGCGTTCTATGCTAACTCATATCGAACAAAAAACATTACCTTACACCGCGCAGCAAATGTACGATTTGGTCGCTGCAGTTGATCTCTATCGCGATTTTTTGCCTTGGTGTGTTGCGAGCCGAATTAATAAGCGTGAAGGCGATTATATTTTTTATGCTGATCTTGTTGTGGGTTATAAAATGATTCGTGAGCGGTTTTCTTCAAAAGTGATGCTTGAAGAAGGGCGGAGCATTCATATTGAATATTTAAAAGGGCCGTTGAAGCATCTCAAGAACCAATGGCGGTTCACTGATACGAATGACGGTTCATGCATCATTGATTTTAGCGTGCAATTTGAATTTGAAAACAAGGCGTTACAGGGATTGGCACAGGTTTTTTTTAAAGAAGTTATCCACCGCATGGTTGGTGCATTTGAGGCGCGTGCATCTGAAATTTATGGCTCTAAAACTTAATTTTGTTGGCATCCCAGAGTGGTTTCCAATCGTAAAAAGGTGGAAGAAGGTTTTCAAATTGCAAATGTACAGCAAAGGGCTGTAAGGGCGAAAAACCGGGGATATGGTTAAAGAGCCTGTTGGTTGTTTTGGATTCCGATCCCAATTTTCGTTTCTTTTTAATGCCAACGAATTTTGTATTTTCAAAATAGTCCCAATAATCCCGAACAATATGTCCGTGTGTCATGAATGTATGCGTGGCATGCCGCGTTGTTCGCCAATGCCGATCTGGGCTGGCGACAATATAAGATGGGTAAAGCTTTTCATGCAGTGTATGATGCTCTTGGGGGTGGATCAGGCAGTGTGTTTTAAAGTCGCTGTAGATTTGCCTATAAAAATTCCAAGCTGCGGCGATACCGTTCTCCTCATGCAGGAAGTCATCTTCGACGAAATAGGTAATAGCGTTTTCATCTCGCCCTTTTGTAAATTGCTCATGCAGTGATGCGCCTTGACCCATAATTTGTGTTGTCTGTAGCTCCCATGGGAATTGAGCCTTTTTGCACAGTCTATTGATATTATTGATAATGTTATCATCAGAGTGATCGTCTAATATGATAAGGCGTAAATTTCCGCAAGTGGTTGCAGCGTTCATTGCTGTGATAAGAGAATTTATGCATCGCAAAGCATTTTCTTCCATCGATGCGCCAGTGAGTCTTGGCTTTTTGTCGATATTGCGATTGGCGCGCAGACATGTTCTTAGGTAAACTACCATTGTATTAAGATCGGCATAATCTGTGAGGTTTTGAGCATATTGTGCTTGCTGAAATGTCTTGATGTCCTGATCTGTTTTTTCGAGATTGGCAATGCGCAAGATATTGGGGCCACGGTCATTGGCGATTTTATAACCAAATGGCTTTAGACTTTTGGAGGCAAGTTTGAGGAGATCGTTCATACGGAATCGCTTAAAATGATGATTAAATTTTCAAGCGCTGCTTTTGCTGCTTGTGATTGGATTGACTGGCGTTTGCCCCGGAAATGATGCTGGATTGACCCGCTATTGGCGTTTTTAACAGCATAACCTATGAAGACTGTCCCGACAGGTTTTTTGTCACTGCCACCGCCGGGGCCAGCAATTCCTGTTATAGAAACGCTGACTGAGGCATTGCTGTGTTCCAATGCGCCTAAAGCCATAGCTTCGGCGGTTTCTGCGCTGACTGCGCCATGATTTTCGATAGTGTCCATTGGAACGCCCAATGCTTCATTCTTGGCGGCGTTTGAGTAAGTAACAAAGCCGCGATCAAAATAGGCAGAAGCGCCGGATTCTTTTGTAAGGGCATTGGCAACCAGCCCGCCAGTACAGGATTCCGCTGTGACGATCATCATTTCTTTTTTCAGTAAAATCTTTGAAAGCTCTTTAACCAAATCCTGCATATATTGCTCCTATGATGATGAGGGCTGCGATAAATCCTGCCATAATATCATCCATCATAACACCCATTGCGCCGGGTACGTTTTTGTCAAAATGTGATATAGGCCAGGGTTTCAGGATATCAAAAAAGCGGAATAACAGGAGTGCCGCAAATATGTATAGCCAATTGATTTGCGGCTCGTAGAAATAGAATGCGGGGAGCAGGGCTAGCCATTGTCCGACAACTTCATCAATCACGATTTGTTTATTATCGTGAATACCACTTTTGGCTTCATATTGCGCGGTTGCCCAGAAACCGACAGGCGTCAGGATAATGAGCGCCGCTATAAAAGGCCAGAAGCCAGCGGTTTAATCGAGCAGCATAGCGGGCGTAATTGCGCCGATGCTTCCCCATGTGCCAGGGGCTTTGGGAATGAGGCCGAGGCCAAACCATGTGGCGATGAGCGATGAGGGGTTCATGAGCTTCATATGATTATCCGTTTTGCGTCACCGTTGCAACGGCCTGCGCCGCTATACCTTCTTTTTTTCCAGTAAATCCAAGCCTTTCAGTTGTTGTTGCCTTTATATTAATAGCGCTTTCGTTGAGGTTCAAAATTGATGCGATGCGGTGGCGCATTTTTGCTGCGTGCGGCCCTATTTTTGGCTCTTCACATATGATGGTCAGGTCAATATTGTTGATGGAAGCGTTTTGTTTTAATGCCATTTCGTGCGCTTTTTGTAAAAATATAGCGCTATCCATGTTTTTAAATGTATCATCGGAAGGGGGGAAATGTTGACCGATATCTCCTTTCCCAATAGCGCCTAAAATTGCATCTGTGATAGCGTGGAGCGCAACATCCGCATCCGAATGTCCCTTTAATTTTTTGTCATACTCAATATCTATCCCGCCGATGCGAATAGGGCCTGAGCTTTCGGCATCGAAAGCGTGGACATCGAACCCTAGTCCCGTACGTGTGGATGTTTGTGTGGATAATAATTTTTCTGCCATGCGCATATCATTTTTGGTTGTGATTTTAATATTCTCTGCTGAGCCTTCTACAAGCGCTACATCGATTCCGATCGCTGTTATAAGAGATGTATCATCGGTATATTCGATATCATCACGGCTCTGCTCATGCGCTTTCATGATATCACCATAGCGAAAAGCCTGAGGGGTTTGTATTGCCCATAGGCTATCTCTTGAAACAATATCACTGCAATGATTATTCTCACCCTTGCGCAATGTCTCGGAAACAGGTCTTGCGAGAGTTGCTGCGCGCGATGTTTCAAGCGCATCAATGAGCTTTAGAATATCGTCTTCGGGGATAAGCGGCCTGGCAGCATCATGAATTAAGATAATATCTTCATTATTTGCTTCATTTATATTTTTTAGCCCATTGAAAATGCTTTCTTTTCTTGTTTTTCCTCCTGTGGAGTGGGGGGCTAAATCAATGTTTTTTGTGGCGAAAGCATACTCTTCTTTAAAAATTGGATTAATAATGCAGCTTATATTATTAATTTTGTTTATATTTTTAAACTTTAAAATTGTTCTTCGTAAGATACTTTGTCCCAAAAGATCATGATATTGCTTGGGTAAAGCCGCCGCGCCACCAAAGCGCGTGCCAGACCCCGCAGCGGCAATTAAAACATGGATGTCGGAAGATTGTGACATTAAAGGCACACCATTTCTTGAATAAAACCGAACAACACTGTAAAAGTCTTATAATCTGAAATCAATACGGCAAAGGCACATGTTAGGTATAGCTGCATTTTCGCATAAAATTTTTAGTCCGTTTTTTTATATGCGGGGTTTGCTGCGCAGCGGTTTTTCGTTGATACCTTCCTATAAAAATTCACCGCGAGGGGCGGGACAAAACTGGCTTGCTGCGATTTTGGTTTTCCTGACCGCGTCAAGCTGTATAGCAACCTACGCGGCGCTTAACGAGGTGCCGCCATTTGGCGATGACCCCGATACGGTTCTGTGGCTCCTGACACTTGATCTGGTGTTTTTGCTGGCTCTCATGGTTTTGGTCGGGCATCGCGTCGCACGGCTCTGGAGCGGAAGGCGGCAAGGCTTAACAGGGTCGCATTTGCATGTCCGGCTGGTTTATATTTTTAGTGTTATGGCGGCTGTTCCGGCGATTGTTATGACTGTCTTTTCTGTTTTCTTCTTTAATTTTGGTATTCAGACATGGTTCAGTGAACGGGTTCAAACAGCGGTCATTGAATCGCAAGAAGTGGCGCAGGCTTATTTGGTGGAGCATCGCGAAGTTATTCGCGCTGATACTCTGGCGATGGCCAATGATATGGACAGGCAGGCGACGTTATTTTTAAGCAATAAAGAGGCCTTTGAGCGGGCGCTTGAAACGCAGTCTTTTTTAAGAAATCTGGCAGAGGCCATTATTTTTGATTCAACCGGAAGGGTTTTGGCAAGCTCCGGCTTGACGTTCACCCTTGAGTTTGAAGAGATCCCTAAATGGGCGATGGAGCGTGCAGATAATGGCGAGGTTGCCGTTATGACCGGCTCTAACGAGGATCGCGTGCGTGCGCTTATCAAATTGAGCAGCTTTGTTGATGCGTATTTGTTTGTCGGGCGCATGGTTGACCCGAAAGTGCTGTCGCATTTGGCCGCAACAAAACAGGCAGCGTCTGATTATCGTGATTTGGAGGAGCGATCCTCTTATCTGCAAATTCTGGTTGCGCTTATTTTCGTGATTATAGGCTTTTTGCTGATGTGCGCGGCGATTTGGCTTGGTTTTTTATTGGCACGTCAATTGGTGATGCCGATTGCAGATTTGATTGATGCCGCGGATCGCGTTCGGGCGGGCGATCTGGAGGCTAAAATTCAACAGCGCGGCAAAGTTGAGGAGTTTGATTATCTGGCATTGGCATTTAACCGGATGACACAGCAAATAGCAGAGGCGCAAAATGAGCTGATTGAAGCGAATTTTCAACTTGATCGCCGTCGCCGTTTTACGGAAACTGTTTTGGCAGGTGCAACTTCCGGTATTGTCGGGGTTGATCCCAGGGGTAAAATTACTTTGGCAAATGCATCTGCGGCACGGTTGCTCGGCATTGGTCAGGAAAGGCTTATTGGCCTTAAGGTCAGGACTATTTCTGCTGATACGGATAATTTGATTGCAGATGCGTATCAAAACCCTGAAAAAATTGTTCAGGCGGAAATTCCAATATTACGCAAAGATATTGGCCGGCGCATATTTTTGGTTCGCGTTGCGATTGAATCTATCGAAGATGAAGATGTCGGCTCGATTATTACCTTTGATGATATTACTGATCTGCAATCCGCGCAGCGTAAAGCGGCATGGTCAGATGTCGCGCGGCGCATTGCACATGAAATCAAAAATCCTTTGACGCCTATTCAACTATCGGCGGAGAGGCTTAAAAGGAAATATTTAAAAGATATCCAAAATGATCCGCAAACATTCGAGAAATGTACGGATACAATCATCAGGCATGTTGAAGATATCGGGCATATGGTTAATGAATTTTCAGCCTTCGCACGGATGCCAGAGCCCGTTATGTCTGTTCAGGATCTTGGTAACATCATTGATGATGTTGTGAGCCTGCATCAAAACGCGCACCATAATATTTCTTTTGCGTTCAAACGGGATCAAAAATCAGCGATTCAAGCCAATATTGATGCAAAGCAAATCCGGCAAGCGCTGAATAACCTTGTTCAAAATGCTGTTGATTCTGTTAATGAAAAATATGGCAAATCGAGCGGCGGGCAAATTGCAATTCATGCTTTTGCGAAAAATTATTTTGATATCGTGATTTGTATACAAGATAATGGGCTGGGCTTACCGGATATTGATGAGGATGCTCAGCTTTTAGAACCATATGTAACCCGCAAGGAGAAGGGAACCGGCCTTGGGCTTGCGATCGTAAAAAAGATCATGGAAGATCACGGCGGCAAAATTCTTTTAAAGCCGAACGCCGATATGATAAAAACTTTAAATTTAAAAGATGACATGAGCGCCTGCGTGTGCTTGATTTTACCCAAGGTAGTATAAGGTATTTATGAATAAAACTATTCTGATTGTTGATGACGAAGCCGATATCCGCAATCTCGTAAAAGAGATTTTGCAGGATGAAGGCTATAAGGTTCTGACGGCGGCTAATTCCAAAGAAGTGTATGACATTTTGGAAAAAGACAAGCCGGATATGACGATTCTCGATATCTGGCTTCAGGATAGTCGTCATGACGGGTTGCAAATTCTGGAGACGATTAAGTCTGGCGCACACGCATCCATACCTGTCATTATGATTAGCGGCCATGGTAATATTGAAACGGCTGTGAAGGCCATTAAGCAAGGTGCTTATGATTTTATTGAAAAGCCGTTTAAGTCAGACAGGCTTTTATTGATGATACAGCGGGGGCTGGAAAATGCGCTTTTGCGTCAGGAAAATGAAGCATTAAAGGCGCGTTCATCAAACGAAGTTGATATTATCGGAACATCCTATCATGCCAAGAATCTCAAAGAGCGAGTCAAAACGCTTGCCAAGAGTAACTCTAGATTAATGATAGAAGGGCCGCTTGGCTCAGGTAAAACGACAATTGCTAAGTTAATTCATGCCGCCTCATCATCGTCTGGCTATCCGCTGATCGTATTTTCTTGTACCGCAGATTTGCAACGGCAAGGTAGCATAGAGCAGGCTTTGGAGCAGGCGGAAAACGGATATCTTGTTTTTCAGGACATTGATGCGATGAGCATGGATGACCAAAAGCGCCTTTTATCCATTTTAAGCAATGAGCAAGTTCAGTCGCGTGTTATTGCAACCTCCAGACATCCTGAAACGCTGGATAATGATCTTTATAAGAGGATTAACATTGAGACGCTCATCGTTCCATCCCTTGAGCAAAGACGGCAGGATATAGCCGATATTCTCAATGTGTATGTTCATCAAATTGCGGCTGAACTTGGCTTGCATGTGCCAACTATATCGCAGGATGTGATCCGGTTGTGTGAGAATTATAAATGGGATGGCAATTTGTATGAATTACAAGCTGCTATGATATGGGCTTTAGTGCATAATGATGGGGCGGATGAAATTCAGCCAAAATCGCTTCCTCTCAGTATTTCCGGTATTTCCAGTTCGCTGGGCAATGATCAAAATACAGATAAAATGGCACAATCATTTTTGGATTTGCCTTTACGAGAAGCCCGTGAAGCGTTTGAATATCAATATTTAACTGCGCAAGTGAAACGCTTTGAAGATAATATATCCAAAACAGCTCTCTTTGTAGGCATGGAGCGTTCTGCTTTGCATCGGAAAATCAAAACCCTTGAGAAGAAAAATACCCAGGTCGATGTGACTGAAGACACACAAAAACAGACATCGTCTGCTATTGTTTAAAAAAAGGATTCATAATAAATGCGTGTAATTATATGCGGTGCCGGACAGGTCGGCTATAATATTGCTTCTTACCTGTCACGTGAAGAAAATGATGTTACAGTTGTGGATAATAACCCATCATTGATTGCACGTATCAACGATGAGCTGGACGTTAATGGTTTACTAGGGCACGCCTCTAACCCCGAGACGCTTAATGCGGCAGGGGCAAAGGGCGCGGATATGATCATTGCCGTTACGCAAATTGATGAAGTCAATATGGTTGCCTGTCAAATTGGGCACTCTCTTTTTGGGATTCCTAAGAAAATTGCACGTATCCGCCAGCAAACATATCTCCAGCCGGAATGGGCAAATCTTTTTAGCCGCTCTCATATGCCGATTGATGTGATTATCTCGCCAGAGGTTATTATCGCTAATGACATATATCAGCGGCTTTCCGTACCCGGAACAACCTATGTCAAAAATATGGTTGACGGTCGCATTAAGCTTGTTGGTGTTGTTTGTGAAGAAGATTGCCCGGTTATCAATACGCCTTTAAACCAGCTTACTAATCTTTTTCCTGATTTGTCATTCAAAGTCCTGGGTGTTTGGAGAAACAACAAGCCTATGATCCCGGATGAGGGTGACTATTTACAAGTTCATGATGAGGTGTTTTTCCTTGTTGATGCCGCGCATTTGAGCCGAACCATGGCTGCTTTTGGGCATGATGAAGCGCAAGCTAGAAAGATAGTTATAACCGGCGGTGGTAATATTGGTTTTGGCTTGGCAAAGCTGCTCCATGAGAAAAACAAAAATGCCCAGATTAAAATAATTGAACAAAAGGAAGATCGTGCGCGCTTTTTAAGTGAAAATCTAAAAGATGCTATTGTATTTCATGGTAGTAGCTTAAGCCGTTCCATTTTGGATGAAGTGAATATCTATGATGTCGATACGCTTGTCGCCGTTACCAATGATGATGAAAGTAATATTTTGGGATCACTTCTGGCTAAGCAATATGGATGTGGGCGTGTTATTACCCTGGTGAATAATGATGTTTACTCGCCTTTGGTTGGGCCGCTAGGCGTTGATGCCCTTGTTTCGCCGCGTTCCATGATTGTTGCAACCATCATGCAGCATGTCAGAAGAGGGCGCATAAAAAGCCTGCATAACTTAAGAGATGGCTTTGCAGAAGTAATTGAGGCAGAAGTTACTGAAACGTCATCAATTGTCAATGCTACGATTGAAGAACTAAATCTGCCGCATGAAGTGATTGTTGGGGCTGTCATACATGAGGATAACGTTATTATCCCAAAAGATAATTATATGATCCGACCAGGCGACACTGTGATTGTTTTGGCATCAAGGGCGCAAGTCCAAAATGTTGAAAAAATGTTCTCTGTTCAGGTGGATATCTTTTAGCGTTATGAAGCTCGGCATTTTTGATTCTGGACTAGGCGGCGCTCTAATTACGCGGGCTATTCGAGATTATTTTCCTGATATGGATATGATTTATTTGGGTGATACAATGAATTTACCCTATGGTTCAAGATCAGAAAAAGCTATCTATCAGGCCACCAAAAATTGCATTCACGCGCTTTTTGAAATGGATTGTCAGCTTATTATTGTCGCGTGCAATACGGCGAGTGCAAAAGCTCTGCGACGCTTGCAGCAAGAATATTTACCAGCGCATTTCCCGGATAGACGCATTTTAGGCGTTATTGTTCCAACCATTGAAGAAGCAATCGATAACGGCTACAAAAAACTTGCTGTTATAGGGACGGATTACACAATCAAATCCCATATTTACAGGCATGAGCTGCAGAAAATAGATTCGGAGATTCATATTTTTGAGCAGTCCACGCCCCTACTTGTGCCCTTGATCGAAAATGACGGAGAGGCTTATCTGGATTTGGTTTTGCGAGATTATCTCGCATTTATAGATGAGCAGAATGTTCATGCGCTTCTTTTGGGGTGTACGCATTATGCCTTGCTAAAGGACCGTATTCGTGAGCAGTATGATTTTAAAGTTATGTCTCAAGACGAAATCATCCCTAAAAAATTAAATCAATACTTTCAAAACCACCCGGAAATTATTGAAAAAATTGGCGATGCTGGCGATACATTGTTTTGTCTCACGGATTTAACGAGCGCCTATGCGGATAATATATCCGGACTGTTTGGGCAGACTATTGACATCACATTAAAGGAGGAAATTCATGCATACACTTGATGGCATAAAGGCTATTTTCTGGGATTGGGATGGAACTTTGGTCGATAGCTTCTCTTTTCTGCATGCGGCGCATAATCATGTGCGTCAAAGTTTTGGTTTTGATGTGTTTTCAGTAGAAGTTTTTGAACGCTATTTTGGTCGCCCGCGCGAAGAGCTTTACAATGAGATTTACGGCTCTGACAATATTGAGGTTGCTAAAGAGCGTTTTGAATCTTTCGTGATCGCCAATCATCATGAAATTAAGCCAATGCCGGGAGCAGAGCGATTGCTGGAGGCTTGCGAGGCTCTAAAACTTCCAATGGGTGTCGTTACGAATAAAAAGGGGGCTCTTGTTAGAAAAGAGATCGTGCATCATGGCTGGGATCACCATTTCTGTGTTACCGTCGGGGCAGGGGAAGCAGAAGCCGATAAGCCTTCGCCCGCGCCGCTTTTATTGGCATTAGAGCAAGCTAAGCTTAATATTCAGCCGCATGAAGTATTATTTGTCGGTGATACAGAAAATGATGTTCTCTGCGCCCATCATGCGGGTGCTAAAATTGCATTTATTGAAGAAAACCTGGAAAAGCATGAAATTGCAAAAAAATATAATGCTTTTCTATTATTTCAAAATTGTGATCAATTTACTGATTTTCTATTGCATCAGCAGTAAAAAACATTAAAAACGAAGCTTTGGGGGCAATAAGGGCTCATAATAATAACATTCAAAGAAGGCAAAAATAATGGGTGAAAAATTTCAGAGCGTGCAGGACGTGTTTCTTAATAAAATCCGCAAAGAAAAGATGTCCGTGACTGTGTTTTTGGTCAATGGTGTGAAGCTTCAGGGAGTTGTAACATGGTTTGACAATTTTTCCCTGCTGCTCAAGCGTGAAAATAATGTTCAGCTTGTCTACAAGCATGCTATATCAACAATTATGCCCGGTGGTCCGCTTAATCTTAATGAAGAAGATAACGCCTCATAGGATAAAAGATCTGAAAGCTAGGTTATATCCACTCGCATGGTAAAAACGAAATTTGAATCTGACAAGATTGACACAGGGCCTGAAACCGCTCTTATTATCCATCCCGAGTTAAAAAATCGTCAGTCTCTATCAAGAAGCACAGAATCTATGCTGGATGAAATATCTGGCTTGGCAAATGCTATTGCGCTTGATGTGTTGCAATGTGAAGTGCTTCCTGTATCACGCATACAGGCTGGCTATTATTTCGGATCAGGGCAAAGAGAGAATATTTCTACTATCCTTCATTTGCTTAAACCGCATGTTATTATTGTAAACTGTTCGCTTTCCCCGGTTCAGCAACGTAATCTTGAAAAAGCATGGGAATGTAAGGTTATTGACCGTACAGGCCTCATTTTAGAAATTTTTGGTGCCAGAGCACAGACAAAAGAAGGACGTTTGCAAGTTGAGCTTGCTGCGCTTGATTACCAGAAATCCCGTTTGGTGCGTTCATGGACCCACCTTGAGCGACAAAGGGGTGGTGCAGGATTTATGGGCGGGCCCGGTGAGCGGCAGATTGAAATTGACCGACGCCTGATTAATGACCGCATCACAAAGCTTAAAAAGGAGCTATCTGTTGTAAAGCGTACACGTGAATTAGGGCGTAAAAGTAGAGAACGAAAACCATACCCTGTCGTGGCTTTTGTAGGCTATACAAATGCCGGGAAATCAACGCTTTTTAATGCTCTGACAAATGCGGATGTGTTTGCCAAAGACTTGCTATTTGCAACGCTTGACCCGACTTTGCGGCGCTTGGATTTACCAAGCGGGCAGGAAGTGATTTTATCGGATACTGTTGGTTTTATATCAGACTTGCCAACGCATTTGATAGCTGCTTTTCGTGCCACATTGGAGGAAACGATTCATGCCGATGTGTTGCTGCATATTATTGATTGCGGGCGTGATGATTATGCGCATCAAAGGCAGGATGTTATTGCAATTTTGCAAGATTTAGGGATCGAATATGATGCTGATCCACGTGTCATTGAAGTTTATAATAAAGTGGATTTGCTTGATCCGGAAACACAAACAGAGTTTGAGCGTAAAGCACGCTTTAATGATAATATCGTTCTTGTTTCTGCTGTAAAGAAAACCGGATTTGAGGCGCTTTTAGAAACCGTGGATGCTCGTATAGGGGCAGGGCGCGTACAGGCACAATTTTCAATCGCATACAAAGATGGTAAGGCTCTTTCCTGGCTTCATGATCATGCGGAGATATTGGAACGTGATAACCAGGAGAACGGTGTACGTGTTTTAGTTTCTATCGAACCTGCTGATCTTTCTAAATTTACCAATCATTTTGGGTATGAACCATGATTTGAATTCTAAATCTAAACCTTAAGCTTTTGCTTTTCCCAGCACTTCAACATCTCTTCCAGTGTTAAATCATTTAACATTTTATTTTCTGCTTTTAGGTCGTTTTCCATCCCTTTAAAACGCTTCTCAAATTTAGCATTGCTTTGCCGTAAGGCTTCTTCAGCATTAAGGCCAAGCATACGAGCATAATTAACCATTACAAAAAGAATGTCACCAAATTCCTCTAATTTTTCATCCTGTGTGCGTGCTTTTCTAAGCTCTTGTAATTCCTCTTGTAACTTTTCAAGGACATCATCAGTATTTGGCCATTCAAACCCTGTTTTAGCTGCCTTTTTCTGTAGTTTTTGTGCTCTGAGTGCAGCAGGAAGAGCTTTTGGTACGTCATTTAAAGCACTTTTTGGTGTAGTTTTATCTTTTTCCAATGTTTTCTGCTGATCCCATATGATGTTGACATCTTCAGGGCTGTACGCGTTTTCGTTTCCGAAAACATGTGGGTGCCGACTAATCATCTTATCGGTTATATCGTTGATGACATCGTAGATATCAAATGCTTGCTGTTCAGAGGTCATTTGAGCATGGTAAATTGGCTGTAGAAGCAAATCTCCCAGCTCTTCACGCAGGTTATCCATGTCGTTATTATCAATGGCTCCTGCAACTTCATACGCCTCTTCAATCGTATAAGGCACGATTGTTTGAAAAGTTTGTTCCAAATCCCACGGACAGCCATTATCTGGATCGCGTAAAGCTGCCATAACGGCAATGAGGCGATCAATTGGGTGGCTCTTAAGCTTTGCTTGCTTCATATGCTTTTATAATATGTTACTTTGCCACGAGGCAACCATTGTAATCTTATCGCCTAGCAATTCTAAATTTAAGTCGTATTATGGAGTATTTAGGGTGTCAATAAGCTTGGCGACACTACCTTTTTTATGTAGGGTGTTTATATGTCCCGTTTTTTATTATTCACTCTACTCACATCAATGCTTATGGCCTGTTCTGGTTCCGGGCATAACATTAAAAACCGCACGCAAACCGCGCAAGGGATAGCACAGCATGCAAGCTTCAGTTCCTTTACCCGTAATGGCGGTATATTTGATATTCAGGGCTATAAGCGTATCACGCATGATATGCAATTTCCCACGCTCTATATTGAAGGTGACGGTCTGGCCTGGATCAATCGCCGGACACTTTCCCCCAACCCCACACCAATAAACCCGCTTGCTTTTAAACTCGCATCGCTTGATCAATCACCAAGCGTGTTTTACCTTGCCCGCCCATGCCAATATGTCGATATTCAAACGCAGCCGCGTTGTAATAATGCTTATTGGAGCGATGCCCGTTTTGCATCTGAAGTGATTGAAAATTATCAGGTCATTCTTAATCAACTTAAAATGCAACATGATATTCAAGGCTTTCATCTCGTTGGGTTTTCTGGTGGTGGTGCAATTGCTGCCCTTATAGCCGCAGGGCGCAATGATATTGCATCTTTACGAACCATAGCCGGAAACCTGGATCATGTTGCCTTAAGCCGTGATAAGAATGTATCGCTGTTGTCGCGCTCCTTAAACCCGATAGATATAGCGCCGCGTATTAACCATATTCCGCAAATTCATTTCTCCGGCGCAGAGGATAAAGTCATTCCGCCATGGGTTGCGCGCGCATTTGCCAATAAAGCCGGAAATCCAGCTTGCGTTCATGCAAAACGCATCGAAAATGCAAGCCATCTCGATGGATGGGAGAAGCTATGGCCGCGATTACAAACTATCCGTCCTAATTGCACTCTATCAAAATCTAATCCTGCACAATAATCACGCAAAGCCTTTATATTTTGAAAAATATAATGCTATAAAGAGCGTCATAGTCGTTTTAGTTTAAAATCGGACACTCATCATGATCTCATCTTTTGAAAGAATGGTAGCCTTTCGCTATTTACGCTCGAAAAAAGCGGAAGGGTTTGTGTCTGTCATTGCCGGGTTTTCCTTTACGGGGATTATGCTCGGCGTGGCGACTTTGATTATTGTCATGTCCGTGATGAATGGTTTTCGTCAGGAGTTATTTAGCCGTATCTTAGGGTTGAACGGGCATATGAATGTCTATTCTCTACAAGGGCCGCTTTATGATTACGATTTCTTAAAAAGCCGTGTTGAGCCTTTAAAGGGTATTGACCAGGTTGTGCCAATGATCGAGGCGCAGGCGCTGATTTCAAAAGCGGGCAATTCGACAGGTGTGATGGTGCGGGGGCTTGAATGGAAAGATTTCACCAATCGCCCCATTTTAAGAGACTCCCTTAAAGCTGGCGGTCTGGATAATTTCGTTGATAACAAGGTCGCCATCGGCAATGTTTTGGCTCAAAAATTACGCCTTGAAGTTGGGGATCGCTTTACGCTTTTAAGCCCCCAGGTCAAATCAACACCGTTTGGTTCAATGCCGCGTCAGAGGCAATATGAGGTCGGAATTATCTTTGATGTTGGCATGTATGAATATAATAGCGGTTTCGTCTTTATGCCGCTTGAGAGTGCACAGACATTTTTTAAACTTACAGGTGCCGTCACCGCGCTCGAAGTTTTCCTCAAAGATGCATCAAAACTGGATCAGGTGCGTCAGGCCGTGGCGGTCACGATAAAAGGACGCGCAGGGGTTTATGACTGGCGCGATACAAATTCAAGCTTTTTCAATGCCTTGGAAGTCGAGCGTAATGTCATGTTCTTGATCCTAACCATGATTATTCTGGTTGCGGCGTTTAATATTATCTCTTCCATGATTATGCTGGTCAAAGATAAAGGGCAGGATATCGCGATTTTACGGACAATGGGCGCAAGCCGATCCAGCATGATGAAAATTTTTATGCTGACCGGTGCCAGTATTGGCGTGCTAGGAACATTATTCGGCGCGGTTCTCGGCATTGCATTTGCGATGAATATCGAAGCAATCCGTCAATTTCTGGAAGGGTTAACCGGGACAGATTTGTTTGCGGATGAGATTTATTTCCTTTCCCAATTGCCAGCACAGATTGATTGGACAGAAGTGCTATCAGTGATTTTGATGGCGTTTTTCTTATCTGTTTTGGCGACTTTATATCCCGCTTGGCGCGCTTCGCGCCTCGACCCGGTGGAGGCTTTAAGGTATGAGTAACCCCATTGAACAAGATGTGATCTTAAAATGCCGTGCTTTGCGTAAAACATTTGTGCAAGGGGGGCGTAAGCTCAATATTTTCAAAGATCTCAATCTCAAAATTGAAAAAGGAGAGCTGGTTGCGCTTGTCGGGCAATCGGGTTCCGGGAAATCAACCTTGCTACATATTGCGGGGTTACTCGATAAGCCCTCGGCAGGTAAAGTCATCATTGATCACCGCGATGTAACGAAAGCTGGTGAGAAAAAACGAACCTATATTCGCCTTAATGATATCGGCTTTATCTACCAATTCCATCATCTGCTGCCCGAATTTACAGCACAGGAAAATGTCGCTATGCCGCTTATTATTGCCGGTGCAACACGTGATGAAGCGCTGCAAGCGGGAGAACGTGTTTTACTCCAGCTTGGTTTAGGAAAGCGTTTGGATCATCGCCCGGCACGCTTATCGGGCGGTGAGCAGCAGCGCGTTGCGATTGCGCGCGCTTTGGCGAATGACCCGAAATTGCTCCTCGCGGATGAACCAACAGGGAATCTTGATCCTGACACATCTGCGGAGGTGTTTGATATTTTGCTGGAACAGGTGCGCGAGCGTGATGTTGGGGCATTGATTGCGACCCATAATCATGCTCTTGCCGATCGTATGGACCGCGCTTTGGAGCTTAAAGCCGGACGGATCGTTCCTTTTGATTAGCTTGTAAAACCCGTCATTGCGAGGAGTTTACGACGAAGCAATCTATGAAGCAATCCACGAAGCAATCCATAGCTTTTATAGATTGCCACGCGCATTTCATTCGCTCGCAATGACTTATATTGCTATAAGTTTTTTATGTCACAATTCATACATCTTCACGTCCATTCCGCCTATTCGCTCGCCGAGGGGGCGATAAAGGTTAAAGATTTGTTGGAGGCCTGTGTATCACAAGCCATGCCTGCCGTAGCAGTGACGGATTCTTCAAATATGTTTGGCGCGTTGGAATTTGCAATTGAGGCACGAAAATCCGGTGTGCAGCCGATCTTGGGCGCGCAAATTCTTTATACAGAAGAAGAATATCAACTGGCTCTACTGGTTCAAAATGAGCAGGGCTATCTTAATCTCTCCAGACTGCTATCCGATGCGTATATGGAAGGGGACGATGCCAGCAAGCCTTTCATATCACGTGAAGCGTTAAAGCGCTATGCAGATGGTTTGATTTGTTTGTCGGGCGGTTCAAAAGGACCCGTAAACCAGATGCTTCTGCATAAACAAAATGATAAAGCAGAAAGTGAATTTCTTTATCTAAAAGAATGCTTTGGAAATCGTTTTTATAGCGAAATACAAAGGCATGGCTGGCGCGAGGAAGAAGCAACAGAAGACGCAGTTTTGGATTTATCCTATCAACATGACGTACCTTTGGTTGCCACCAATGATTGCTATTTTCTGGAACAAAAATCCTACGAAGCGCATGATGCGCTGCTCTGTATTTCCGAGGGGCGGTATGTCAGCGAGGATGATCGTCGAAAAGTGACGCCGGAACATTATTTTAAATCCGCCGATGCGATGGAAAAATTATTCGCAGATTTGCCCGAGGCCATTCAAAACACAGCAATTATTGCACAGCGCTGTTCTTATTTGCTTGAACCGATTGATCCTATTTTGCCTGCTTTTGAGACGGTTGGAACGCGCACAGAGTTCGAGGAATTAAAAGCGCAGTCCGAAGAGGGGCTTTCGTGGCGTCTTTCCCATCCGTCATTCCGGCGAAAGCCGGAATCTCAGGATGAGCAGCGGGATGCCTGCATCGATGATGTTTGCAATGACGCATCTTTGAAACCATATTGGGATCGCCTTGCATTCGAATTAAATATCATCAATGAAATGGGCTTTCCCGGCTATTTCCTGATCGTCTCCGACTTTATCAAATGGGCGAAGGATAATGATATTCCCGTGGGGCCGGGCAGGGGGTCTGGTGCGGGGTCAGTCGTTGCGTGGGCGCTGAAGATTACCGACCTTGACCCGTTAGAATTTGACTTGCTTTTCGAGCGTTTTTTGAACCCGGAACGTGTGTCCATGCCGGATTTTGATATTGATTTTTGTCAGGATCGCCGCGAAGAAGTCATTCAATACGTACAGCAAAAATACGGCCGTGACCGCGTGGCGCAGATTATCACATTCGGGAAACTACAAGCCCGCGCCGTGGTACGAGATGTTGGTCGTGTTTTGCAGATGCCTTACGGGCAGGTTGACCGGCTGGCAAAACTGATCCCGAATAACCCGGCGAACCCCGTAACGCTGCAACAGGCTTTGGATGATGACCCGGATTTACGCCTTGAGATCAAAAAAGATGAAACTTCCGTTCGCCTCATTGAGATTGCCTTACAGCTCGAGGGGCTCTACCGCCATGCCTCGACCCATGCGGCGGGGGTTGTGATCGGGGATCGCGCTTTGCATGAGCTTGTGCCACTCTATCGTGACCCGCGATCTGATATGCCCGTGACGCAATTTAACATGAAATATGTTGAGCAAGCGGGGCTGGTGAAATTTGATTTTCTGGGGCTAAAAACCATGACGGTGGTTCAAAAGACCCTGAATATGGTGGAAACCCAATTGGGCAAAAAGATTGACGCCCTGGATATACCGCTTGATGATGCACCGACCTATGCGCTGATGACCCAAGGCGCAACGGTGGGCGTCTTTCAGCTTGAATCGGCGGGTATGCGCGATGTTCTTCGGAAAATGCGTCCCGACAGGTTTGGCGATATTATCGCGCTTGTCTCGCTCTATCGCCCCGGCCCGATGGATAATATCCCAACCTATATTTCCAATAAAGAGGGGAAAACCGAACCGGATTATATGCATGAAAAGCTGCAACCGCTTTTGGAAGAAACATACGGCATTATGGTTTATCAGGAGCAGGTGCAGCGTGCAGCGCAGGCTTTAGCGGGGTATTCCCTTGGCGGGGCTGACCTGCTGCGCCGCGCAATGGGTAAAAAGATCAAGGCCGAGATGGATGCACAGCGCGAGATGTTTGTGCAAGGTGCAAAAGAGCATAATAATGTGCCGGAAAAGCAAGCCAATGAGATTTTCGACCAAATCGCAGCGTTTGCCGGATATGGTTTTAATAAATCCCATGCGGCGGCCTACGCGCTTATCGGGTATTGGACAGCGTGGCTCAAATGTCATTATCCGCTGCAATTCATGGCGGCGTCCATGACCCTTGATCTGGGGAATACGGATAAATTATCGGTGTTCAAACAAGATCTGGATCGCATGGAGGTTCCTTTATTGCCGCCGGATGTGAATAAATCTGACCCTGATTTTAAAGTGGATGGCGATGTTCTTCGTTATGCTTTAGCTGCGCTGAAAGGGGTGGGCGAGGCGGCGATGCACAGCATTGTCGGAGAGCGCGAGAAAGACGGCACGTATAAGTCAATCGAAGATTTCGCTTCAAGAGTTGACTATAAAGCCTTGAACAAACGCCAAATTGAGGGGCTCGCAGCAGCCGGAGGGTTCGAAAGCCTGAACCAAAACCGGGCGCAAATGTTTCAATCCGCAGAGATTATGATGCGTTATGCCCAAAGTCTTGCGCAGGAAAAAGAAAGCGGGCAAGTCTCGCTGTTTGGCGATGCCGGCACAGGCGCAGGGCTTGGTATGCCCGATTTACCGAACGTGCAGCCATGGGATCAGCTCGAGCAATTAGCGCGCGAGTTCAAAGCCGTTGGCTTTTACCTATCCGCCCATCCTCTGGATAGCCGCGAGCGTCAATTTGAGAATCTTAAAATTTCATCCTGCACTGATGTTGAGGCAAAATTGCAAAATGTTGCTGCGTCGAAATTTCAAATGGCTGGGGTTTTGCTCAAAAAACAGGAGAAAATGTCACAAAAAGGCAATAAATACGCCTTCCTACAGCTTTCTGATCCGACCGGAATTTTCGAAGTGACCTTATTTTCCGAGATGCTGGCGGCGGCGCGGGAATATTTAGAGCCGGGAACGGCTTTACTATTGGGCGTTGAGGCGGAGCAGCGCGAGGATCAAATTCGCTATACTGCGACGAGCGTAAAGCCATTGGATGAGGCGCTTGAAAGTAAAATTCGCGAGATCGATATTCACATGGAAACCAGCCATGCCGCCGCGAAAATCAAAGAGTTTTTGGATGAAGAGGCTGCACAAAATACGCGCGGCCATGCGCATATCAATCTGCATGTGCAAGTCGATGAGGCGCGCATCGTACAACTAAGACTCCCCGGTCGCTGGAGCCTCTCGCCGCAGGCACGCAATGTGATTCGCACGCAGGAAGGTGTGATTGAGGTGAGTGAGGTTTAAAACTTGACATAGATAATTTTATGTATTAAAAGGCTTAATATATTTTTTAACATATTTTAAAGGATGATGTTATGTTAGGCATGAAATTTGATTACGTTGCGAAGCCGCCTGCAACTGACGAGGAAAAACAAAAAGCACTTACTTTACAAGAATATGCAAGAATAGCTCTTGCTGAAGATATCTTTGAAGCGGCTGCTAGTACCAACCCTAATATTGGTGCAAACCAA
>CAWUJS010000031.1:0-20732 GCA_963922705.1 uncultured Alphaproteobacteria bacterium
TAAACAAATTCGTGTGTATTTGTGTGCATTCGTGGTCAGGGTTTGAAGCTGATTGAAAATCCTAACTTTCGTCAGATGCGCTTATTGTGAACCCATCTTCTGCTTATCCAAAACATATTGCAGGGCTTTTGCTTTTTTGTATGCATTTGTCACCGGATTTGCCGCCTTCAAAGCCTGATCATAAAGCCTCTGATCGGCTAAGATTTTTGATACAAGCGCATAGGATTTGTTTTTATAAGCAGTGCTTTCAATAAAATCGATACTTTTGAGGGCAGATTTCAAATTGCCTTGCTCTGCCTGAATTTCAGCGGTCTCGCCATAGGCTTTATGGCGCAGGGCTTCGTTTTCCATGCTGGCGGCGGTTTTCCATGCGCCTTCATCATCTCCTGCAAAAGCTTGCGCCATGGCGATATAGGTGAGTGCAATCGCATGAGACGGCGGATGCTCAATTGTATCGCTTTTTTCTTGTAGCGCAGAGAATATCTTGCTTTGCCCTTCCGGCGTAAGGTCGTGATCAGAAACAGCCATGCCGATGCCGCGAATAGTCAGTGCTTTGGTGTCCGGATTTTCAATTTTCTGCCAAATTTCCAGCGCATCCTTGAAACGCCCTTCAGCAGCCAAAGTTTTTGCAATCTCACGGTAACTTTGATCGCGCCAGCTTGGGTTTTCAATGTTTGCACTGGTTTCAATTAATTCTTCGATTACGCAGGCACGATCCGAAGCTGTGCAGACAGCAGAATCATCCGCATAACTCTTTACGTTGAGGAGTATTACAAGCAAAAATGGAATGCCGAGATATTTAAACATTTTATGGGACTTTCTTCTTAGAGCGTTAATCGATAGTATAAAAAAATAATATTAAGATCAAAATATGATTCTAACTTGTCCCAAATGTGCATCACGCTTTAATCTTCCGGCTGAAACCCTTGCGCCGGAGGGAAAGCGCGTGAAGTGTTCGAATTGTGGGGAGGTTTGGTTTCAGCTCCCCGATCCTGATGAGTTGATTGCAGAGCTTGAGGAGATGGACTCTGAGAGTTCTGAGGGGGGTGTTGAAGACAATCAGGATGAACAAAACGCAGATGAAGCGCCTTTGGAAGATATTCCGGATGCCGTAAAGCCTTTGCCGGATGAGGAGGGTCCCGCCGAAATTATTAAAGAGCAGAAAGAAGGTAAAAAACAGCCAGACAATATGGTTATTGTTTTGTTGTCTGCTGTTGTGATGATGGTGCTTTTGGCGTCGCCTTTGATTGCTATGAAATCTGCGATCATGGATTCTTGGCCGGAAAGCATCGCATTTTATGATTCTATGGGTATGGTTGATGATTTGCCCGGGGAGGGGGTGATTTTTGATCAAATGCGGGCGGATATTCAGGATAATCATTTCATATTATCCGGGCAGCTTATTAATCTGACATCCAATGATAAAAAACTTCCTTTAATCGAAGTGACGCTTAAGGATCAGGACGGAAACGCCGTTGCGCATCATTATATCAGGCCGCCGGAAGATATTTTGAAGGCCGAGGCAACGCTTCCCATTACGGCAAAATATCAGGTTGATAATATTGAAAAATTATATGATGCGAATATCCGCTTTGTTTTAGGGGGCAAAAAGGCTAAAACCGTTTCAAAAGACGGCGGTAATAATCAAGCTCTTCACGCGGACGATCCTGCTGACCCGCACGCTGGCGCAAAAGCTTTAAAATCTCCTGCACGCGGCGGCGCTCCGCCTCATCAGGAATCTTCACAGGACTCCCGTAAGGAACACCATTAGGGCCGTCTTCTCCGCCGAAAGGCCGCCCAAGCGGGTCTTGTTGCATTGATGCGCTGCCGCCAAAGCTCATCATAAAGCCGGTCATTTGCACCATACGCTGTTGGAGTTGTTCCATGAGTTGATCTTGTGATTCTTTTAGATATTCAATGGCGCGCATCTGGTAGGGGATAGAATCGAGTGGGTTATTAAAGCCAAGCTCTTCGGATGAGCCGCGCATTTCCTGTTCTGCTAAACCCATGGAAGGTGGGATTTCTCCGATTTTTTCATTGGCCTCTATCATAAGCTGCCCCAATATCAGCCTTAAAGCTTCCTGTTCTGTGCGATTGTCCTGGGTATTTACAAATGGCGGGGCAGTGCCTTCTTTGTTGGGGTCTGGATTAATGCGCTTGTCTAACCCAAGGCTTTTGAGTGTATCCATGAGATCTGCTTGCTTCTCAGTTTGCGCAAGAAGCTCTTCCTGACGTTCGATCAATTGCTGTAGCTCATTGATGCCCTCTTGCATCATTTGCATGTCCTGCGGCATTTGCGTACGCATGGACGGGTTCATCATATCCATGAGCCGTTGCATTTGTGAGAGCATTTCTTGTGCGGAAGATGTATCACCATCGCGCATGGCTTGCTCCATTTGTTCAAGGAAATCGGCCAGAGAATCCTGATTGAGGCTGTTTTGCGGATCAATCATGGGCATGCTCTGCCCCTCAGCCATACGCTTTTGCATCTCACGGGCAAGCTCCTGAAGATACTCTCCCATAGCCTGACGCAAATCCTGCATCAGTTTTGAGATGTCCGCATCCGTGATGTCAGGATTTTGTAAGGCATCCTCAAGCGCTGCCTGCGCATCGCGTAATTTGCGTGCTGTGAGGGATAGATCGCCGTCTTCCACGCGCAAAGCGGTATCCCACATGAGGTCAATGACGCTTTTGGTAATCGGCAATGATGGCTCGTTGTAATGGAGGCGCAGCGCGATGGAGCGCAAAGCCAGATAGACAACAATATCATTATGCAGCATGTCCTTTGCCGTGCTTAAGACATGCGTATCATAGGCAATTTTGTTGTATATGCTTGTTTGTAAGGGATTCCAGATTAAGTTTTTGCGCAATGCTACAAGCGTTTTGGCAACAGGATGCTGGAATTGCCGTTCCGGTAATGTGAATTCAAGTGTGGCATCATCGCTTGTTTGTTCTTTTTCATCATAAACGCGTAATGTGGCGCGTACAGGCAGTCCAGCCCAAGGATGCGCGGTTAGATCATAAAGCGGGCTTATTTCAAAATCTTCGCCATCAGGCGATATGATTGAACGACGGAAATATGCGGGTTGTCCGAGATGGCTATCAGGGACATCAACCGAGACTGTAAATTCGCTATCCAGATATTCAACGCCGTAATCATCTTTGACGGAGAGGGGGATTGAGAATGTTCCATCTTCCAATATTTCCGGTTTTTCTGCTAAAATCGAGAGTGTTGGCGGGGTGTCGGGGATGAGTTCATAAGCCCATTGCCCGAGTGTGAATAGCCCTTGTTTGAGGATTAAATCACCGCTGCTGTTTTTTATTATCCCTTCATAGGCAGTTTCAAATGGATGCGCCATGCCGTCAAAAAGAATTTTGGGCACAGAAGACCCGCCATTGACGATGGCTTTGAGTTTGCTGTTTTCAGGGATTTTGAGTGCTTGGTTCTCAATTGTTTGCTCATTCAAAACAATTTGGGGAAGGGCGGTGTAATCCGGCGGGGTGATGGAAATGATAAACCGTTCGGTTTTTTCAGTGCTCTGTATATTAAACGAGAAAGGTACAAGGCCGTTTTTTATGCGGTATGACCATTCCGGCCCTGCGGTTATCAGGCCAAGGATAAAGGCAACAAAAACGCCGAGCCGGATCGCATAGGGATCATGTTTGGCCAAAACGCCGCGCAAGCGCGCTGCATTGAGTTTTGCCAAAAGCCCCAAAAGCCTTGCACGTGAAGTTGCCCATAATTTGCGTGCTTCGCGTTTTTCATCATTGGCAAGGGAATCCTGAATACCGGATAAAGGGCGGCCTTTTACGCCGCTATCGGTTTCAATGCGCCGATCAATGTCTTTGAGGGATGGAAAGCGGAAGAGGCGAGCATCCTTATATATCAGGAACACAAATCCCGTAAAAAAAAGAATGCTCAGTAAGCCGTAAGGATTTGGGGTATCGAAGAGCCAGAGCGCTATGAAGGCCATGCACCATGATAAAACCCGCCAGAAACACGCTGAAAATCGTTCAAAAGTCATGAGGCTAAAACTAAGGAGTCTTAGCCTGAATATTTTTGAAGAGATTTTAAATGTGTTTTTCACAGTTATATTAGCTTACAACCAGTCAGGGATAATGTCTCTACCTATTATATCCTGATAAGTCTGTCTTGGGCGAATAACGGCATATTGATCACCATCAACCAGCACTTCTGCGACCAGAGGGCGAGTATTGTAATTGGAAGCCATACAAAAACCGTAAGCACCCGCAGATTTGATAACTGCTAAATCCCCGCGTTTCATTTGCGGTAATTGCCGTTCATGGCTGAATGTATCGCCAGTCTCACAGATAGGGCCGACAATATCATATATATGTGTTTCTCCATTACGGTTTTCAACGGCTTCGATGCCGTGATACGCATCATAGAGGGTAGGGCGGATCAAATCATTCATGGCGGCATCAATAACCAGGAAATCGCGATCTTGCGTTTCTTTGACATACAAAACTTCCGTGAGTAATGCCCCGCCATTGCCGACAAGATAACGCCCCGGCTCCATGATGATTTCAGTGTTAAGCGGTGCAATAATATCATTAACCCAACGCGCATAGGCATCAAAATCGAGTAAATCTTCATTGTCATAGACAATCGGGAAGCCGCCGCCAATATCAAGGCGCGTTACATCATGTCCGGCTTTGCGGATATCATGAACAATTTCTGCGAGCCTGGAGAAAGCGTCATGAAAAATTTCAACATCGCTCACTTGTGATCCGATATGCATGGATAAGCCAAGCGCATTAATGTGGCTCATGCCTTTTGCCAGTTCAAAGGCTTCAAAAATGCGTTCAACGGAAATACCGAATTTATCGCGGGCGCGTCCTGTGGAGATTTTATGATGTCCACCGCCGGAAACATCGGGATTAAGGCGAAAAACGACATTCGCAATTTTATCCATGTTTTTGGCAATGGCCTGAATATTTTCAAGCTCTGGAATGGATTCGACATTAAACTGATGGATATTAGCCTCAAGACAGGCTTTGATCTCGCTATCCTGCTTGCCGACACCTGTCGCGACAATCAACGCAGGATCAAATCCAGCAGCGATACCACGATGAAGCTCGCCTTCAGATACAATTTCCAGCCCCGCGCCTTGCTTTTGCAAAACTTTTAGAACGGCTAGATTGCTATTGGCTTTACAGGCATAACACAGCATAGGCTGCTGATTGGCGGGCATTGCCTTTTGCATCGCACCCGCCAGCGCATCATATTGTTTGCGGATATGATGGGCCGAATACACATAGCATGGTGTGCCGATATCACGCGCAATATCACGCAAATCCACCTCATCGCAATGTAATATGCTGTTTTTTTCTTGGAAACCTGTCATATTTTTACGGATCCGTATGAGGGTTTGGATAAGTTGCGGGGTAAGTCGAGTCGCTTTTTTTATCAGGAGCTTGTACGTTAGATGGCTTAATGCCGCATCCTGCAATAATAAAAGTGGTGATTAATAAAATTAAAATACGTATCATTTCTAAAGTTCTCTTTAATCTTCAATCTGTTATTATCTATTGGTGGTTAAGGGTCAACATTAATATATCTGAAATATGTCTATGCCGGAACAAATAATACCTGAAGAAATGGAAACAATAACGCAGGATCAGCTTGATGCGCTGGTTGATTTGCACAACCGATTTACCGAGGGGCGTTTGGGTGGACGCAGAGCCATGCTCAAAAACACAGATCTCTCGCAGCTCTCTTTGGCTGGGCGTGATCTTAAACAGGCCAGTTTTATGGGCTGTACGATGCGCGGTATGGATTTATCCCGTGCTAATTTTCAAGAGGCAAGCCTTTATGCCTGTGATTTAAGCTATTCAAATTTGGATCAAGCGAATTTTGTGCGCTCTGATTTGCGCGGTGCCATTATTGAGAACGCCAGTTTGCAGCAAACAGATTTGGCCAAGGCTGATTTACGCATAGGCGGTATGGCAAAGGATGGTGTTTATAATCCCGGACAGGCGGTAAATTTTCGCGGGGCAAATATGATCGGTGCCAAGCTTACCGGATCAATCGCATCAAAGGCGGATTTTTCAGACGCTATCATGAAGGGAGCCAGTATGGCAGGTGCCGATATGCGTGGAGCACTAATGGAAGGTGCAGATTTAAGCGGTGTTGATGTTGGCGGCGCGCAATTTGAAGGTGCGCACATGGAAGGGGCTATTCTAACTGGCGTGGCGCTAGAAAATATCAAAAACTCAGGCGTTGATCTTACATCCGCGGTTACAGATGAGAATATCGGTAAATCCGTCAGTGACTTGAATGAACCTATAGCAAACCTTATTGAAAAACACCGCATATGGATTAAAAGCGGCGGCAAACAAGAGTCTCAGTTGGATTTAAGCGGTGTTGATTTACGTCAGCTCAATAGCCTTAAAATGGAAAAAATGACAGCAATCAAGGCGATCAGAACCAAGTTCTTTGGTATGAATCTCTATAAGATTGCTTTACAGAGCGCAACTTTGGATGGCAGTGATTTCAGGAATTGTGATTTGGAGGAGGCTGATATCAGGGGCGCTAGCTTTAAGGGGGCTAATTTCTCGCACGCAAAAATGAAAGGTGTGAATGCCGGTGCATTGATGTTTGGCGGCGGAGAGACAACATCACGCTTTAGCCCCTGTAATTTTGAAGGGGCGAAATTGCGCTATGTTGATTTGACGGACGCGCAGTTTAAGAATGCGAATTTAAAAGGCGCTGATTTATCCTATGCAGTGCTCAGCGGCGCTGATTTGCGCGATGCTGATTTAACCGATGCAAAGCTGGACGGTGCAAATATCGATGATGCGAATACCGAGGGTGCAAAGCTGCCTGCTGATGGTCGCCCAGTTTTTAAAATTCCGGGGAAGTAGTTTTTATACTTAACAATAAATTAACCATATTCAGTTACCGTATAAAAAACAGGGAAGCTGAGTATGAGTGATGGTAACAAGGGTTTTAGTTATCGGGCGGCCTATTATGATGAAAATAAGTATGTTGTTGATGAGGGTAACAAACATGTCAATTCAACAATCCTAACGCTTGAAGACGAAATTAGCGTTGTTATTCCTAATAGCTGATCACCATTACAGCATGCCTTTTCTGAAGGAGAAGTAGATACATTAACAATCCAATTTAAGACGCAAGTTATTCTTCCATTATACATGTATGAAAAGGTTAAGGCAGCATTTTCAAACCTACCTGAAAGTCAAAAAACAGAGGCTGCAAAGCATGATGTGACGAATTTTTTATTAGCTCGTGAAAGCTTTCGAGCGGCAGTTAAAGAACATTTGCAAAACAATCTTAATGAATATGTCAAAAACTTGCCGGATGCTGAAAAAATTAAGCAGCTTTTTATGCCACAAGGGGAAAATGAATCGAATGAGGACTATGCCGCAAGAGATGCCGAGGCGCATATTGTTTTGGATAAAATAGATAAACGCGTTATAGACCCTTTCGCCATGTCAGGTCAGTTTTGGGCTGCTGCTGATCATGGTTCCCCATCGTTCAGCTCTGTTGTTGATAATGGTATAATCACAGCTTCGACTATCATGACGAATGCAAAAGCCGAAGTTAACAAACCGACAAAAATTGCTTATGTATCAGATGATCTGCAAAATCAAGCGCCAGCCGAAAATCCCAAGGTGGAGTCACCTGTAAAATTGGGATAGAGGCTTTATTCAAGCATTGTGCACACGAATGATGTTTCCGTTAATTTAGAGCTTTTCAGCCAATTCCGGCACGGCCTCGAATAAATCCGCGACGAGGCCGTAATCGGCGATTTGGAAGATTGGCGCGTCTTCGTCTTTATTGATGGCGACAATCGTTTTAGAATCCTTCATCCCGGCAATATGCTGGATTGCGCCGGAAAGTCCGATAGCGATATAGAGTTCCGGCGCTACAACTTTACCGGTTTGCCCGACCTGATAATCGTTGGGGACATAGCCTGCATCGACAGCAGCGCGCGAAGCACCCACCGCGGCGCCGAGTTTATCGGCTAATTTTTCCAAAATCTCGAAATTTTCTGCTGAACCCAAGCCGCGCCCGCCGGATATGACTATTTTTGCAGCTGTTAGCTCCGGGCGGTCGCTTTCGGAAAGTTCGACTTTATCGAATGTTGAAAGTCCGCTATCGCCTTGTGCGCTGATCTCTTCGATTGGGGCGTTGCCGCCTTCCGCTGCAACGGGGTCAAAGGTTGTGCTGCGTACGGTTATGAGTTTAACGGGATCGGAGGATTTCACGGTTGCAATCGCATTGCCCGCATAGACGGGGCGATCGAATGTGTCGGAATCAATGATTGCCGAGATATCGGAAATTTGCTGTACGTCTAAGAGAGCCGCCGCACGGGGGAGAATGTTTTTCCCGTATGTGGAGGCTGGAGCGAGAATATGGGAGTAGTCTTTGGCTAAATCCACGATAATTGGCGCTATATTTTCTGCAAGGCCATGAGCAAGGGCTACGTCATCGCATTTTAAAATTTTGGTGATGCCATGGACTGTTGAGGCGGCTTCAATAACGGCGTCCATTTGTGATCCAGCAACCAAGAGATGGACATCGTGATCAATTTGACGAGCCGCACCGATTGTGTTGAGCGTCGATGCTTTAAGCTCTGTGTTATCATGTTCTGCTAATACTAAAATTGTCATTTGTGTCTCCCGTCATTGCGAGCGTAGCGAAGCAATCCATATTGGCGATGTCGAATGCAGGAGATGGATTGCTTCGTCGTAAGAAGCTCCTCGCAATGACAAAATCTTAAAGTACCTTTGCTTCATTTTTTAATTTATCAATTAGCTCATCGACATTGGCGACTTTGCCGCCGCCTTGTCGTACAGGTGGTTCAGAAACTTTCACGACTTCCAGGCGAGGGGTGATATCAACGCCTAAATCATCTGGTGTTATCTCTTCCAGAGGTTTCTTTTTCGCCTTCATAATATCAGGAAGTTTTGCATATCGCGGTTCATTGAGGCGTAAGTCTGTGGTAATCACTGCGGGCATTTTAAGTGCTAGTGTCTCAAGGCCGCCATCAATTTCGCGCGTGACTTTGAGGTTTCCTTCTCCAATTTCAAGCTCAGAGGCAAAAGTGCCTTGCGGCCAGCCGAGCAGGGCGGAGAGCATTTGTCCCGTTTGATTGCTATCATCATCAATCGCTTGCTTGCCCATGATAACAAGATCGGGGGATTCTTTGTGCGCTATGGCTTTTAGCATTTTTGCAACCGCCAGAGGCTCAACGCCGCCGAGATCAATGGGTGCATCCGTTTTGACCAAAATCGCACGATCCGCGCCAATAGCGAGAGCCGTACGAAGCTGTTCCTGCGCTTTTTCAGGGCCGATAGTAACAGCAATGACTTCCGAGGCTTTGCCCGCTTCTTTCAGGCGAACTGCTTCTTCGATGGCGATTTCATCGAACGGATTGACCGACATTTTGACATTGGCAAGCTCAACGCCGCTTTCATCGGCCTTGACGCGAATTTTAACATTATAATCTACAACCCGTTTGACGGGGACTAATATCTTCATAGTTATTCCCTAAAATTAGAAATAGAATCAGCTTTGTGAAGAGAAATATGCCAGAGCAAGCATAAGGAGGGCAAGCCCTTGTAGTGTTATACGTGCTTGCATGAGCTTATTGCCGTATTTTTTGTTAAATTCACCGCCTCTGACCATGGCGAATAGGCCGATACCTAAAGCTCCGGCGCAAGAGATCCCGGCTATAATGGCTGTTATGATAAAAAATATATTCATGATTATTAAGTTAGGATTTTTTTGCACATAGTAAATAGTTCACATCCAAATCGGTTTTGGAGAGGGCAAACGCATTGTTTATGGGGTTATAAATGAGTCCTGTAATATCGCAAGGTTTTAAGTCTGCTGATCTGACAAAGCGCGATAATTCTGAGGGGCGAATAAATTTGCGCCATGAATGTGTGCCTTTTGGAACCCAGTGCAAAATATATTCCGCGGCAACTATCCCCAAAAGAAATGATTTTGGATTGCGGTTGAGTGTTGAAAAGATAACAAGCCCGCCCGGTTTGACCAAATTTGCAATGTTTTTGACAAATTCGCCTGGGTCTCTGACATGCTCAATGATTTCGAGTGCGAGGACGACATCAAATTTTTGATCAATATTTTCTGCAGGCTTATTCTCATACGCAATTTTCAATCCAAAACCCTGCGCATGCTGCGTTGCAACATTTATGGCTTGTGCATCTGCATCAACGCCGGTTATGTTGCCGCCGAGCCTTGCAAGCGGTTCACAAACCAATCCACCGCCGCAACCGACATCAAGAATATTGAGGTCTTTGAGCGCATCCAGAGCATTCACATCACGATTATAATGCGCACAGATTTGTTGTTTTATATATGACAGACGCACTGGATTAAGCCTGTGCAAAGGCTTGAAAGGACCGTTTTCATCCCACCATCTTTGAGAATCTTTGGAAAATTGTTGAATTTCTTTTGGATCAACTGTATTTGTCATTACTAAATTTTCTGTCATTGCGAGCATAGCGAAGCAATTCTTATTTAAGATTGCCGCGTTAGCCTAAAGGCTTCCTCGCAATGACGCAAGTGAGGAAGCATGGCTCTTATTGTTGCAAAATTTGGTGGAACATCTGTTGCGGACGTCAAGCGCATTGAACGTGCTGCTGCTAAAATTGCGCGCGAAGTGGAAGCGGGTAATAAGGTATGTGTTGTTGTGTCGGCTATGTCGGGCGTTACAAATCAGCTTGTCGGGTATTGTTCCGAAGTGAACCGGATTCATGATACACGCGAATATGATGTTGTTGTTTCCAGTGGTGAGCAGGTGACATCTGGCCTTATGGCGATGGCGTTGCAAAAACTGGGCGTGCCTGCGCGGTCTTGGCTGGGATGGCAAATTCCGTTTAAAACCAATGATCAGCATGCTAAAGCAAGGATTACCGAGATCGAAACAGGCAGGCTTTTGGAGCGCCTGAATGATGGTGAGGTTTGCGTTGTTCCAGGATTTCAGGGTGTTACAGAGGCAAACAGGATATCCACATTGGGGCGCGGCGGCTCTGATACGTCTGCCGTTGCGCTTGCTGCGGCATTAGGGGCAGATAGATGTGATATATACACAGATGTTGACGGTGTATACACAACTGATCCACGTGTTGTTCCACAGGCGAAAAAGCTGAAAAATATATCATTTGAAGAGATGATGGAGCTGGCGTCGCTTGGTGCAAAAGTCTTGCAAACGCGCTCTGTTGAGATTGCGATGAAAAAAGGCGTGGCCTTGCAGGTTTTATCAAGTTTTGAAGATCATATTGGCAGCGATTTGCCGGGAACACTTGTTGTGAATGAGGAGGAAATCATGGAAGAAGAACTGGTTAGCGGGATTGCGTTTAGTCGCGATGAAGCAAAAGTAACATTATTGCGCGTGCCGGATGTGCCGGGCGTTGCTGCAAAAGTATTCACACCTTTGGCGCAAGCAGCGATCAATATTGATATGATTGTTCAAAATGTCGCCGCAGATGGGAATACAACGGATATAACCTTTACCGTTGGGCGCGCCGATTTGCCAAAAGCGATTGAAACGCTTGAAAATGCAGAAATTGAATACGATGAAATGCTCACGGCTGATGATGTTGCTAAAGTTTCTGTGGTTGGTGTGGGCATGAAAAGTCATGCCGGTGTTGCGGATAAAATGTTCACAACTTTGGCGGATAAGGGGATTAATATTCAGGTTATCTCTACCTCTGAGATTAAAATTAGTATTTTGGTGGAAGAAGATTATCTTGAATTGGCGGTTCGCGCTTTGCATGCGGCTTATGGCCTTGAGGAAGACGCTGCATAAATGATCTTTATACAGGCTCTTTTTCTTTGCTTTTCCTGCGCAAGCAGGAATCTCTTAGAAAGCGCGATAAGATCCCCGCTTTCGCGGGGAAGACAGACGTACGAATGGTACAACGTATCAAAGCTGCATAAATCTGTGGATAAACGTCTGGAACTCTGTGCGTAATTGCGTTAAGTTGAATACATGAACCAGCCTGCAATGAAACAGCCGGACAATGAAGCAACTGAAATGCCCGTGGGAGAAATTCTCAGGCGCACGCGCTTGCATTACAGCAAAACGATAGAAGATGTTGAGGCGGCTTTGCGCATTCAGTCAAAGCAGATTCATGCGATTGAGATCGGTGATGCAGAAGCTTTGCCTGCACGTGTTTATGCAGTCGGGTTTGTGCGTAGTTATGCGGAGTACCTTGGTCTTGATGGACAAAAGATTGTAGATCTTTTTAAATCACAGTCTGAAGGGAAAGGCGAGGCGCCTGATTTAAAAATTCCTAAATCGCGTTATCTGGAACAAGGGCGGCCTTTTGGTCTGTTTATTACCCTGTTGGCATTATTGTGTATGGGGGCTGCGCTTACGCTTGATTTCGAAGGGCAAGCCGAAGCACTGCCGGAAATTATTCCCGAAGTGCCTAAAGAGCTAAGTCCGGCAGTTCTGGAGGAAAAGCAGGTTGCCGTTGTTCAGGAGCCGGAACCTGCTCCAGCGCCAGAGCCTGCGCCAGTTCAGGAAAAGCCAAAAGGGATTGTTTTGAAATTAATCAGCAATAGTTGGATTGAAATCCGTGATCAAAATAACCGCAAGCTAATTTCCAGAGTGTTGCAGGCTGGTGATCAATATTTTGTACCGGATCGTTTGGGGTTATCCATGTCTATTGGCAATGCCGGAGGGGTTGAAATTTTAGTCAATGGCGAGCCACTGCAAAATATAGGGCAGTCAGGGCAGGTTTTACGAAGAGTTCCCTTAAATGCGGAAGCACTTTTACAACGTTTTCCAAGATCAATTGATAATACAGTTGATAATCAAAGTGAAAACCAATAGCTTTCCTCATATTATGTCTGGCTTTACTGAAAAATTACAATCTATTCGCGCACGTCATGAAGAGTTGGCATCATTGATGTCTCAGCCGGATCTGGCTGGAGATGCGTTTTCCAAGCTTTCCATGGAATACGCGGAGCTATCCCCTGTCGTGGAAGCTATTGATGAGCATGCGGCTGCTATGGCTGAAAAAGAGGATCTTGCAGAGATGATGGAAGATCCCGAGATGAAGGAGATTGCAGCCGAAGAATTGCGCGCCATTGAGGCGAAGCTCCCAAAATTAGAGCATCAAATTAAAATGGCTTTGATTCCCAAGGATGAGGATGATGCGAAAAATGCAATTCTGGAAATTCGTGCTGGAACTGGCGGCGATGAAGCAGCTTTGTTTGCTGCGGATTTATTCGGGATGTTTAGAGGTTATGCTGCGCAGCAAGGATGGAAGTTTGACGTTGTTGAAGCTTCGGAGAGTGATATTGGCGGTTATAAGGAGATTATTTGTCAAATCACCGGGCGTAATGTTTTTTCGCGATTGAAATATGAATCCGGGACGCATCGCGTGCAGCGCGTACCCAAAACCGAAAGTCAGGGGCGTATTCATACATCCGCTGCGACTGTTGCGGTTTTGCCAGAGGCAGAAGAGGCCGAGGTTGATATTCAGGACAAGGATTTGCGCATTGATACTTATCGCTCACAAGGGGCAGGGGGGCAGCATGTTAATACCACCGATTCTGCGGTGAGGATTACACATTTGCCGACTGGAACAGTGGTCGAAATGCAGGAAGAGCGCAGCCAGCATAAGAACAAAGCCAAGGCGATGAAAATTCTGGCATCCCGCATTTATGATCAGCAGCGTCAAAAGCTTGCCGATGAGCGTGCGGAAGAGCGTAAATCACAAGTTGGCTCTGGTGATCGATCAGAACGCATCAGGACATATAATTACCCGCAAGGGCGGGTTACGGATCATCGTATTAATCTCACGCTGCATCGCCTTGATGAGGTGATAAGCGGTACGGAATTGAATGAAATTATTGAGGCTTTGATTGCAGAGGATCATGCGGCTGCACTTGCTGACTTTAATTAAGGTATCAACCAAATGTGTGATCCCGAACGTATAGCGGAGGGATCTCATGATTACCAAGGATATTTCTCGGCTACCCTCTGAAATGACATATGCGTAAAATTATTCAAACATATAAATATCTATCCGATGCTATCGGCGATCATGAGGCGCGGATAATCCTCAAAGAACGTGCAGGGCTTGATTGGGCTTCGATACTCGCAAATCCAGAGCAACAAATCGATGCAGATTTGATTTTGCAAGATTTAACAGAGCGTTTGGAAGGTAAGCCTCTTTCTAAAATTTACGGTAAGAAAGAATTTTGGGGGATAGAATTTAACGTCAATGAATGTGTTTTAGACCCGCGCCCGGATTCTGAAACGCTGATTGAGGTTGCTCTAAATTATTATAAGGATAAAAAACCACCTGAAAGAATTTTAGACCTTGGAACGGGATCCGGGTGTCTTTTGTTAACGCTTTTGAATGAGTTTCCGCAAGCGCAGGGTGTGGGGGTGGATTTGTGTGAGGATGCCCTTGCGGTCGCTCAGAGTAATGCTGAGACGTTGAATTTATGCCATCGTGTTCGTTTTGTCCAAAGTGAATGGGCAAAAAATATCAATGAAGAATACGATTTGGTTATCTCGAATCCTCCCTATATTGCATCGAATGTCATTCCGAATCTTGAAAAAGAGGTCAAAAATCACGATCCGATTCTGGCTTTAGATGGTGGGGAAGATGGTTTGAAGGCGTATCACGATATTTTTTCTGATCTTTTTCGCATTTTAAAAGAGGATGGAATAGCACTGTTTGAGATTGGATTCGATCAGGCTGACGATATGCTGCGACTCAGCAAGAAGTATAAGATTCGCCTTGGGGATATTTATTCCGATTTGGCAGGGAATCCGCGGGTTGTGGATATGTTCAAACAATAAAAAATAAAAATTCTTATGGGATAAATAAGCTTTTTTATTGCAGGGGCGTTGATTAAAAATCTGCATTCGCGTTATGTTCATTTCATCAACACGAAAGCACTAATAAATGCGGTTGGGTGTTGAATGGCAAAACCCGACATGATGTGACTGCCTTACTTTAAAGGGGTATTCATACGTACATGAATCATGTATGGTGTACGTATATTTATGTTTATTTTTTAATTTTAGGGAACCTAAGAATTATGAGACACGGAACAACGAACAGAAGAAGCAGAAACCGCAATGGTTCCAACCGTCGCGGAAACCATCAAAAAACACAGGTTTTCGATAGTAACGGGCCAGATGTACGCATTCGTGGAACGGCTCATCAGGTCACAGAAAAGTATTTGGCTTTGGCAAAGGATGCGGCTTCAACTGGTGATAGAATTCTTGCAGAAAGCTATTTGCAGCATGCCGAGCATTATCAGAGGGTTATTAATAGTTGGGTTCAGGATGATGATGGCGATCAGAAAGACAGGCAGTCGGACAATAAAAAGGCTGAAGTCAAGGCTGGCGCTGACGATGATTTATCTTTGCCGGCCAGCATCTTAGGCGCTTCTGCTAAAGCTGAATCCAGTGAGCATACGGCGGAGACTGCGGTCTAATATAAACGCGTACAGCCTCGTTAAAAATGCGGCCTAATGGTCGTTTTTTTATTTGGTGTTTTTTGTCCGTAGCGATATGATTACATTCATGGATTTTGATCGTTTAACAGAGAAATCAAAATTGGCATTACAAGCGGCGCAAACTCTTGCGATGCGCTCTGATCACCAATCTTTAGAGCCTGAGCATCTTCTGAAATGCATGCTGGATGACGAAGATGGGCTGATTAAAAAACTTATCAAGGCGACTGACGGGAATGTGAACCGTTTGATAGCTTCTTTGGAACGGGCATTGTCTAAGTTGCCCGCAGTATCTGGTCCCGGATCAGGGCAGCTTAGAATTTCAAGTGATTTGTCAAAAATGCTCGATAGTGCTTTGAAAATCGCAGAAAAAAGCGGCGATAAGTACATTACTTTAGAGCGTATTTTTCAGGCGATGATTTTGGCTAAAAAAACGGATATTGCCGGATATCTGGAAGATGCAAAAATTTTCGATACGAATATTAATCGCGCCATTAATGATATTCGCAAAGGACGTACAGCCGATAGTGCCACGGCAGAAGATCAGTTTGAAGCGCTGTCCAAATATGCGCATGACCTGACTGAGGCGGCAGAAAGCGGAAAGTTAGACCCGATTATTGGCCGTGATGAAGAAATTCGCAGAACAATTCAGGTATTATCACGCCGCACGAAAAATAATCCTGTTCTGATTGGTGAGCCGGGTGTTGGTAAAACTGCTATTATTGAAGGTCTTGCGCAACGGATTGTGAATGGTGACGTTCCGGAAAGCCTTAAAAACAAACGCCTTATGGCCCTCGATTTGGGTGCGCTTCTTGCGGGGGCAAAATTTCGCGGTGAATTTGAGGAGCGCCTTAAAGCTGTTCTTGATGAAGTGAAATCGGCAAATGGTGAGATTGTACTTTTTCTGGATGAGCTTCACACGCTTGTCGGAGCGGGAAAAGCAGAAGGATCAATGGATGCGGGTAATATGCTGAAACCTGCTTTGGCGCGTGGTGAACTGCATATGGTTGGCGCAACCACGCTTGATGAATACCGTAAACATATAGAGAAAGATGCAGCGCTTGCACGCCGTTTTCAGCCTGTTTTTGTATCCGAGCCGACTGTTGCGGATACGATTTCAATCCTGCGCGGTCTTAAGGAAAAGTATGAGCTACATCATGGTGTACGTATAACTGACAACGCAATTGTATCGGCGGCTACGCTGTCGAACCGCTATATTACCGATCGTTTTTTGCCCGATAAAGCCATTGATTTGATTGATGAGGCGGCTAGCCGTATCCGTATGCAAGCGGATTCTAAGCCCGAAGAAGTAGACGAGCTGGATCGCCGGATCGTACAGCTTAAAATCGAGCGCGAAGCTTTGAAGAAGGAAAAAGACAAAGCTTCTAAAGATCGTTTGCAAAAGCTGGAAAAAGAGCTTGGTGAGTTAGAGGCGAAATCAGCTGATTTAACTAGCCAGTGGGAGATTGAAAAAGAAAAGCTCAATGCCGGGCAAAAATATACCGAAGAGCTTGATAAAGCGCGCATAGAGCTGGAGCAGGCGGAACGTGAGGGGAATTGGAGCCGGGCGAGTGAACTAAAATACGGTAGTATCCCGGAATTAGAGCAAAAAATAGCCGAGGCCGCGAAACATGATGATGTGTCCACGCAATCGAGCCTGATTAATGAAGAAGTTACGGATGATGAAATTGCCGCTGTTGTGAGCAAATGGACAGGGATTCCGGTTGATAAAATGCTTGAAGGTGAGCGTGATAAGCTCTTGAAAATGGAGGAAAACCTCTCGAAGCGTGTGGTTGGTCAGGATGAAGCCGTTACAGCGGTTTCACATGCTATCCGCCGTGCACGTGCAGGGTTACAGGATTCGCGCCGTCCGATGGGATCTTTTCTGTTTTTGGGGCCTACGGGGGTTGGGAAAACAGAGTTAACCAAAGCTTTGGCGGAGTTTCTCTTTGATGACGATCAGGCTATTTTGCGCATGGATATGTCCGAATACATGGAGAAACATTCCGTTGCGCGTTTGATTGGCGCGCCGCCGGGATATGTTGGGTATGAGGAAGGGGGTGCGCTGACCGAATCTGTGCGCCGTCGCCCTTATCAGGTTGTGTTATTTGATGAGATTGAAAAAGCGCATCCTGATGTTTTTAATGTGCTGCTACAAGTCCTCGATGATGGGCGTTTGACGGACGGGCAGGGGCGTACGGTTGATTTTAGCAATACGTTGTTGATCATGACATCAAATCTGGGCGCTGAGCATCTGGTCAATCAGGCCGATGGCGCGGATGTTGAGGATGTACGCGAGGATGTCATGACTGCTGTTCGTAAGGCATTCCGTCCTGAGTTTCTCAATCGTATTGATGATATTTTGCTGTTTAAGCGTCTGGATAAGTCTTTGATGAAAGGGATTGTCGATATTCAATTGGGGTATCTGCATGGTTTGTTAAAAGATAGGCGTATCAATTTGGAGATTGATGATAAAGCTAAACTATGGCTTGCGGAAAAAGGGTATGACCCTGCTTATGGTGCGCGTCCGTTGAAGCGCGTTATTCAAACCTATTTACAAAATAAATTGGCAGAGATGATTTTGCGTGGAGAAGTTTTAGATGGCTCGACTATTTTATCCTCTGTCAAAGATCAGGAATTATCTTTTTCGGTTCAATCGGTTCACGCAAAAGAGGCGGCTGAATGATTGATGCGCTTGACAGCCAGGATACCGCCATAAGCATCGCTAACTGTTTGTAAGTCCTCTATTAAGACACTCATATGGCGTGCAGTTGCGTTAATGAGCTGTTTTTTGGAGATCATAATACCTACATGTCCCTCAAAAAAGACAATATCATTTTGCTGCGCAGCATTTTTATCGATTTCAACACCTAGGCTATTGACCTGATCTTTAGTGTCACGCGGGGAATTTATGCCGGCTTTTTGTAAAGAAAGCTGCACGAGGGCAGAGCAATCAAGGCCAATAGAGGTACGGCCGCCCCAAAGATATGGCGTTCCCAAGAACATGCTGGCGGTTTTCGCTATCTCTTTATCGATTGTGTCGACTGGCTCGATGTGTTCAATTGGAACCCAGCCGCCTTGCATAAGAAGCGCATAACCATCTTCCTCAACAAAAACAGATAAGGGGGAGCCGAATGATAGGGATCGTACGGGCGGTGATTTATAATCAGGTTCTGTATAGGCGAAGCCGCGCAAGGCTTTTATTTTATGGGTGGGTTTTGTTACTTCATCGATGAGCTCTCCGCGTGGAACATAGCCTTTATAGCCATCGTGTAAAGCGCGGCACTGCACCCATTCCTGGTCATCTTGCCCGATGACTTCAACCATTTCTCCGAATAGCAACTCATTGGTTGCCTCGGCAAGCATAGTTGGTGTGTCTGTCATCACAACAGAATCAGCGAGGACTTGATAGTGATGTTTTTTAGCCATAGCGTCTTTCCAAATACGCATAAACTGCGCGCAATCCCATATCTGTCCCGCCTTTGGCGCGCCCCGGACGCCCAGCAGATTCCCATGCGAAAAGGTCGATGTGAATCCAATCAGGAGTGCCAATCAGGAATTTTTGTAAAAAGAGCGCGCTATAAATCAAATCTCCCGGCGTACCTGCAGAATTATGTAGATCAGCATCGGGGGGTGATATGGTTTTATTATACGGCTCCCATAAAGGCATGCGCCAAAGGGGGTCATGTTCTTCCATAGAAAGTTTTTGGAGATCGTCTGCAACTTTGTCTGAATTAGAAAACATTGCTGGAATATCAGGCCCCAATGCAGCGCGAGCAGAGCCGGTTAATGTTGCAAAATCAATAATCAAATCCGGTTTATCTTCGCTTGCAAAAGTAAGTGTATCTGCAAGGATTAGGCGGCCCTCGGCGTCTGTATTGGTGTTTTCTACCGTCAAGCCTTTACGGCTTTTGATGATGTCACCAGGTCTAAATGCTGCGCCGCCTACTGCATTTTCAACGCAAGGTACCAATACCCTCAAATTCACCGGCAGCTTCAAGTCTATGACCATTTTCGCAAGCGCCAGAGCATGCGCCCCGCCACCCATATCTTTTTTCATCAGGCGCATATATTGTGATGGCTTGATATCAAGGCCTCCAGTATCGAAAACAACGCCTTTTCCAACGATCACCAGCTTAGGGTTTTTGGCGTTTCCCCAGCTTATATCTATCAAACGTGGGGCGCGTGGGCTGGCTTTGCCAACTGTGTGGATCAATGGGAATTCTTTTTCAAGTTTTGCACCTTTTATAATTTTTATTTTAGTTTCAGTGGTTTCAGCGATTATTTTTGCTGCACCTTCCATTTCATCCGGGCCCATATCATTAGCCGGAATATTAATCAGATTTCGGGCTAGAAATGTAGCTTCACTGTAAGCCATAATATATTTTTTATCGATATTTTTAGGCCAGACGATAGAGATTGATGTCTTAGAGGCTTTTTTGTAGTGGTCAAAAACATAATTGGACAGTGCAAAGCCGATGAGGGCTTGCTCAATCTCACGTTTTTTAAGGACACTTGTCTTAAGATCAAAGCTGGCTTTCTTAATAGTGTCTTTGGAAAGTATAGTTCGAACGTTGTCCATCGCCTGTGCAGCATCATAAAGGGTGATTTCATCAGGCATGTTCATAATAATCTCACGGATTGCTCCTTTCGTGTCATAAAGCGTAAAGGCATCCCGCTCTTTTGGAGCAAAGCCCTCTTGCGCGGTGCGCATTTGAATATCCTGCTCCTGCTTTTCAATCCATTCTTTGTAATCTTTCTCCTTTAGAAAATGCAGTGTAATATGCTGCACTCGTTTTTTGTTCAGAAATGTTTTCGGAAATTTAAAGGCCTTATTAGTCATATTTTGTGCTGTATTGTTATAAAAATCGATAAAGTTTAGAGAGGCAATATGGCGGCAGGTAGCTCGCCTAAAAAAGCCCTTAAATAATTGTTTTTATTTAATGTTTTAATGCGTTTATTATACCCATATTTTTGTCCATTATCTGATTGGATTTGACTGGATTAATTTAATGTTAAATAAATAATAGAATTATGTGGTTTATACAAACTAAAATAATTTTGATGTTTAGTCTCGATAATCGCCTCACATTTTAACTATTTTTTGAGGCAATTAGGTGTTATAATTGCCTCATGAGCTATAATTGGCAACGTACAGATTGGCCGAATTTTACTGTCCCAAAAATAGGTTATAAGCCTCCGTCTTTAGACGGAAAAAGGCTTT
>CAWUJS010000032.1:0-20304 GCA_963922705.1 uncultured Alphaproteobacteria bacterium
AATGCTTTGAACAACCGTATGCGCGACATATTCACGGTGATAAATTTTACCATCTGTAATGAAACCAATCCCAACAGCTAAATCATATCCGTTTTCAAGGGCTGTTTTACCCGCTAAAGGAACCTCCAATGCGCCTGGCACTTTAAAGACATCAATTTGAAAATCACTGTTCTTCAAGGCACCACAAAAGCCTTGCTCTGCTGCATTCACAATAGGCGCATGCCATGATGCGGATAAAACGGCGATTTTTTTAGACATGTTCAAGAACCTTTAAACTCTAACTGCCGGGCAACATAGCGCGCCAGCATATCAATCTCAAGGTTCAATTTATCACCAATTTGCCGATCTGATAAAGTTGTTTGCTCCCATGTATGGGGAATAATGTTCACACCAAACACATCGCCTTGCACTTCATTCACCGTCAGAGAAATCCCATCAAGGGTTACAGAGCCTTTGGGCGCGATATAGGGCGAAAATTCTTGCGGCACTTTTATCTTTAACCGCCAGGAATCCTCATCTTTTTGCAAATCGGTTAATTCCGCCAAACCATCAACATGCCCGGAAACAATATGCCCGCCCAATTCATCACCAAGGCGCAAAGACGGTTCAAGGTTAATCCGCACCCCCTGCTCCCATTCTCCAATAATGGTCTTCGACAGGCTTTCATGCGAAACATCGACAGAAAACCAGTCATCACCTTTTTGAACGACAGTCAGGCAGCATCCGGAACATGCGATAGATGCACCGATAGCATGCTTCGACATATCCATTTGCGTTTCAATAATTATGCGCCAATCTCCATCTTTATCAATGGAGCGCACATGCCCGATATCTTGAATAAGTCCAGTAAACATAAAAAGAAACTTAGAGTGCCCGTCGGTAAATTTCCAGTGAATCTTCACCCAAATCGCGTTTTTCGATAGGCTGTAGATTTTCTGTCTTGAACTCAGCAGCCCTAAGGCCGCTATCCGACAATGCATGCGTTGATCTTAAAATCTGCACCTCATCATAAAGCCCGGCTTCGATAAAAGAATGGTGAAGCTTTGCGCCACCTTCAACAAGCAATCGCGTAATCCCCTCATCTGCGATTGCATGAACCGCAGATGAAACACAGGCTCCGCTTTCAATAAGCTTCACGCCATGCTCCTGCAAAGCTGCCTTACGATCCTCATCAGCATTCTTATACACAACCCATACAGGATTATCCTGAACTGTTTTCACCAATTGACTATCCAATGGAATTTTAAGAGCGGAATCAAAAATAATCCGCACGATAGAATGCTCATGATCCGGCACACGTGCCGTTAAAAGCGGATCATCCGCCAAAACAGTGCCAATACCGACTGCAATAGCATCATAAGTTGAGCGCAACAAATGAAGATATTCACGCCCCTGCTCGCTGCTGATTTGCGTTCGCTGCCCCGGCGCAGCGGCAATCATTTCATTGGATGACACCGCTTGTTTAAGACAAATAAAAGGCCTGTTTTTTTGAATACGATTAAAAAAACCAATATGGGAATCAATAGCTTCTTTTTCATACAATCCAAAATCCACCTTAATGCCTGCAGCCTCCAGCTTTGCTATACCCTTCTTGTAAACAGCAGGGTTAGGATCATGACATGCAACAACAACGCGAGAAACTTGCGCTGCTATCAGCTTATCTGAGCATGACTCATCACGCCCACGCTCTGCGCATGGCTCTAACGTCACATAAACTGTTGCGCCTTTGGCCTTTTTATCTGCCATAGCAAGAGCGGCAGCTTCGGCGTGTGGTCTACCGCCATCTGCTGTATGGCCGTACCCCACAGCAACACCATTATTTACAATGACACAGCCTACAGAAGGATTCGGCCAAACGCGCCCTAAACCATCCCGCGCAATAGAAAGCGCCATGCGCATATAGGCTTCATCAACTGAATAATTCATATAGTCATTCCACTATTGTGATTTTGCCTGAATCTTCTTGATATCTTCAACAAAAGCATTGAAATCAGATAGTTCACGGAAATCCTTATAAACTGATGCATAGCGGATATAGCCAACAGTATCGAGTGCCATGAGCGCTTTCATAACAGCTTCCCCGATAATACGCGATGGGATTTCAGCCTCGCCCTTGCCCTCAAGACTACGGACGATCGCATTGACAATCTTTTCAATCTCTTCAAGCTCTACCGGGCGTTTTTGAAGGGCAATTTGCATTGATTTAATGATCTTGTCACGATCAAAGGGCTGCCTGCGATCTCCTGCCTTCACAACAGTCATTTCACGAAGCTGAACACGCTCAAATGTTGTAAAGCGTTGCCCACAAGACGAGCACTCTCTCCTGCGACGAATAGCAGAATTATCTTCTGAAGGCCTGGAGTCCTTAACCTGAGTCTCTTCATGTCCGCAAAACGGGCATTTCATGACAATCCCCCTTGGAGCGTTTTACAAAGTCGGGTAAATTGGGAAACGCGCACAAAGCGCCTCAACCTTGGCCTTAACAGCCTTTTCAAGCTCCGCATTACCATCAACGCCATTGGTCTTAAGCCCGTCAAGCACCTCAATGATATATTCACCAACAAGTTTCCATTCCGCTTGTCCAAATCCGCGTGTCGTTGCCGCCGGCGTTCCCAAACGAACACCCGAAGTCACCATTGGCGGCTCAGGATCATAAGGAACAGCGTTCTTATTGCATGTCATGCCCGCACGCTCCAAAGCCTCTTCAGTAACATTCCCCGTTAATCCTTTGGGGCGAAGATCAAGCAGAACAATATGACTATCCGTACCACCGGAAACAATATCCGCACCGCCGGCCTTTAATGTCTCCGCAAGAACGCGGGCATTATCAATGATCGCTTGCGCATATTCTTTAAATTCCGGCTTTAAAGCTTCACCATAAGACACTGCTTTTCCAGCAATAACATGCATCAGGGGGCCACCCTGAATACCCGGGAAAATTGCAGAATTCAGTTTCTTGAAAATATCCAGATCATTGGTCAAAATCATCCCGCCACGCGGCCCGCGCAATGTTTTATGCGTTGTGGTGGTTGTTACATGCGCGTGCGGAACAGGGGAATCATATGATCCACCGGCGATTAATCCGGCATAATGCGCCATATCAACAAGCAAATAAGCACCAATACTATCCGCGATTTCACGAAAACGCGCAAAATCAATCTGGCGGGGATAAGCAGATGCACCGGCAATGATCATTTGCGGTTTATGTTCATTTGCAAGCCGCTCAACCTCATCATAATCGAGCAAAGAGTCGCTCTCACGGACACCATACTGAACCGCGTTGAACCATTTTCCGGACTGGTTAGGCGCCGCGCCATGGGTCAAATGCCCACCGGAAGCAAGGCTCATCCCTAAAATGGTATCGCCCGGCTTAAGCAAGGCCTGAAAAACACCCTGATTGGCTTGCGAGCCGGAGTTTGGCTGTACATTCGCATATTTTGCGCCAAACAGCTCCTTGGCACGGTCACGCGCCAGATTTTCAACAACATCCGCAAACTCACAGCCGCCGTAATAACGCCGTCCCGGATAGCCTTCCGCGTATTTATTGGTCAGCACTGATCCTTGCGCATCAATCACCGCCTTGGATGTAATATTCTCTGATGCAATAAGCTCAATTTGCGTCTGCTGACGGTGCAGCTCATTATCAATTGCTTCTTTAATAGCAGGATCTACCACACTCAAATCATTGGTAAAAAACCCTTCCACTTCGCTCATCGTTTCATCCTTTACTGCTGCATTGCTCATTCATTCATTCCTTTTTATCATTAAGCTTTTCAACACGGCGGGCATGCCGCCCTCCTTCAAATTCCGTCTTTAAAAACACATCAACAATATCAATTGCCGATTCAATTCCCGTAATCCGCGCCCCCAGCGCCAAAACATTCGCATCATTATGCGCCCGCGTCAGCCGCGCCGTTGTCGTGTCGGTACATAAACCGCAGCGCACAGCCGGATAACGGTTCGCCGCTATTGAAATACCAATCCCTGTTCCGCAAATCAAGATCCCTTGCGTGACTTCTCCAGAACTAATAGCATCCGCCATCTTTTGCGCATAATCGGGATAATCAACAGAATCCGTTGAATTACACCCCAGATCAACCCATTCCACCGCCGAAAAACGGGATTTAATCTCTTCTTTCAGATCATACCCACCATGATCACAGGCTATAGCAATTTTATGATTCATAACACTATATATAGAGGCTGTGGCACTATAATATCAAGCCTGTAAAAAAAAAATCATAAAAAAATTGACATATATTTTAAGCATGTGCTAGATTACGGGAATTAAAACACGGGAATTTTAACCAAGGAGAATGAAATGGATTTAACAGAACTAATTAAACAGTTTGAACAAGAAGTCTTGGGGCAAGAATCTTTTGAGCAAGGTCAAGAGGTTTGGTTTGTACGTCAAAACGACGATGGCCACTCATACACTGTAAAAGGTACATACCAAGGCCCTACAGAAGGCAGCGACTTCCATTCACAAATTTTTGCGAAACATCCGACTGTATCATCACACACTTATCAAAATATTTTGACACGAAACCTGTTTTCACGTAAAGAGGATGCAGATATCCATGCAAGCGCATACAACGAAGTACGAAAAAAAATAATACCATATATACCGAAACCACTTGAGCAATAAGGTTAAACAACACCCTTCTTCTTCAAAACATATTCCAAACGCTTGAGCGCATTGCGCTTGAGCGTACTTTCCGGTGCGCTTGCAGGACCTTGAATGGAAATCTCAGTCAGGCTTTGCGTATCCATCGCCGAGACCTTCACATACATCCCAACCGGATGAAATTCGAGTATCACTTCACGCCCTGCTAATAATTCTTTTTTCATGAAAAAATTAAACCACTAAGACACAAAGACACCAAGTTTTTTTATCTGTCATTGCGATAAGAAGCACAGCTTCAAAGTTTGTCATTGCGAGGAAGCCGAAGGCTGACGCGGCAATCTCCTTAACGGTGAATAGATTGCTTCGCAGTCGCTCGCAATGACGATAAAAGGAAAAGCACGGCTTCAAAGTTTGTCATTGCGAGAAAGCCGAAGGCTGACGCGGCAATCTCCTTAACGGTGAATGGATTGCTTTGCAGTCGCTCGCAATGACGTTTGCTGTAAAAATTAGTGTTTATTCGCGTTCACTCTTCCCTGTTTTCACACATAAGATAACACTTTATGCTAAAATAAAATTATGACGCGCGCAGAATTTAATTGGCAAGACCCGTTCAACCTCGACGATCTTCTAACCGAAGAAGAAAAACTTATACAGAACACAGCGCATGATTATGCGCAGAGCAAGCTCCTGCCCCGTGTCATAAAAGCCTATCAAACCGAAGAGTTTGACAGAGATATCATGTATGAGATGGGAGAGCTTGGCCTCCTTGGTCCGATGATCCAGGGATATGGCTGCGCAGGAACGAATTACACCGCCGCCGGCCTCATTGCCCGCGAGCTTGAACGCATCGACAGCGCCTATCGTTCATGCTATTCCGTGCAAAGCTCCCTTGTTATGCTGCCCATCGATCTTTTCGGATCAGAGGCGCAAAAAGATCAATATCTGCCCAAACTCGCCTCCGGCGACTATGTCGGGTGTTTCGGGCTCACCGAACCCGATGGCGGATCAGACCCCAATGATATGCGCACAAAGGCGGTGCATAATTCCGGTTCATACCGGATCAGCGGTGCAAAGCAATGGATATCCAACTCGCCCATCGCCGATATCTTTATCCTCTGGGCAAGGATTCACGGCGGTGAGCATGACGGCCAAATTGGCGGCTTTATCCTTGAAAAAGGGATGAAAGGCCTCACCGCACCGAAAATAGAAGGCAAGCTCTCTTTGCGCGCCTCGCCCACTGGCGGCATAGCCTGTGATGATGTCATAGTCACAGAAGAAAACCGTCTGCCGAGTGCATTGGGGATCAAAGCACCGTTTATGTGCCTCAATTCGGCGCGTTACGGGATCGCATGGGGGGTCATGGGCGCAGCAGAAGATTGCTGGCACCGCACACACGCATACGTGATGGAACGCAAAATCTTCGGCAAGCCCCTCGCCGCGCAACAATTAATCCAGAAAAAGCTCGCGGATATGCAAACCGAAATCACTTTAGGGTTAACCGCATGTCACCGCCTTGGGCGCTTGCGGGATGCCGATAAAGCCGCGCCGGAAGCCATATCACTCCTCAAACGCAATAATTGCGGCAAAGCCCTCGATATCGCACGCATGGCAAGGGATATGCATGGCGGCAACGGCATTGCCGATGAATATCACGTCATGCGGCATATGTGTAACCTTGAATCGGTCAATACCTACGAAGGCACACACGATATCCACGCCCTGATCCTCGGCCGCGCAATGACGGGGGAGCAGGCGTTTAGCTAAAATTCAACCTATTACGGGATCGCTCTTCGGGACGGCTGACATGCACAGGAGTGACGGCAACGGGCTCCATAGAGAAAAAATTACGTAATCTTTGAGTATAGTTATGCTTAAACTGATGCGGACCAGCTTCGGTATGCGTAACACTAATATCTTTAAGAATCCGACCAGTTTTCAATATAGGAAGCCCTTTAACCCTTTCAGCAACAACACCAGCTACACTGCCAAGCTCATCAACCTTATCTGCAAGATTTACCAGGTCTTGTTTATCAAACGGTGCCCATGGCCCAATGGCTTGGGGAAACACTTTTGACGTCTGAATATCACCACCGTTAGCGACAGCCGACCTACACTCTTTAGCAAATTCTTGTGCATCAGCACGAACAGCACCGCCAGGCACACGGCAATAATTGTCCTTGACAGCATTATCATACCATTGCTCTATCTGGCTATTACCTGTGCCATATCCTTCCAGCCAAAAGCGTGCATATTCTTTATCAAACTTCCCATCTTCGGCATATTTCACCATACAAATTGCTATTTCATCTAGGGAAAGAGCATCACCAGTACAAGCGCTTGAAATATCTACAATGACAGCCAAGTGATCCAAAGCCCCCTTATCTTCAGGCGCAATGCCGCTATAATTTTTTGTACCGTCAGGTGAGTCATGATGCGCCGTGAAATGATCCAAACCCTGCACATGAACAGGATTATGAACATCCGGTCTTTTGAAATGTGAACGAACATCTGCTACACGAGAATCCAAATCTTTAGCTTTATTAAACAAAGCGCCTTTTCTGTCGGAAATAGCAGCAAATAAAATCGCATCCCTGACTTCTTCAATTGTTCCTAAATCAGGTCTTTCCTCCACAATCTTTTGAGCCGCATCTATAGCCGCCTCACGAGGGGAGTAATCTTTATCAGGAATTTTAGCATTTAAAACTTTATCCGCAAGATTAGTAATCACACCTTCATCATGCCCATACCCTCTCAAGCGCATATGATTAAAGCGTTGATCAGGCATAAAACGCCCTACTCTCTCAACAAGCGCCTTAAACGCTTGCGGAGTCCCTTCTCCCACTTCTATTGAATGCTCAAATTTCTGAGCGTTTTGGGGAAGTCCGGCATCCCTACTCAAATAAGAGTGCATGCACTGCATAACTGCAATGGTACGTTTTTGTGTCAATTCATAAACAGATGATACATATTGATCGGCATTATATCCTTTTACTGTAGATCTAAACCCAATTTCATTTGCGAAAGCATTTTCTAAGGCTACAACCTCACCAAAAGCCTCACTATCTCTTAATGCGCGATACGCATCCATTTCTTTTTGCAGATCATCACTCATGACCATTTCTTCTAATCAAATTTAAAAACGATGACTGAAGAGTTACATAAAAACAGATGCGCGTCAATAAAAATATGAAAAAACTAAAACCCGCCGCCATAGCCGCTTGTTTGCGCGGCCCAAAAGCGCTCCAGCTTTTTGAGTGTTTCATTCAGGCTGCCAAGCTCTTCGCTGTTGATGTCTGTACTTTCGATCAAGCCTTCATGACGCGCAAACATCTCGGATAGCATCGTATTTAGCGCTATGCCCTTCTCGGAGAGTTTTACACGAATAGAGCGCTTATCATGCACAGAACGCTCCTGAATGAGGTAATCATTTTCAACCATCTTTTTCACATTATAAGACACGTTCGACCCTAAATAATAACCACGAATGGTCAATTCGCCGACCGTTAGCTCATCCGTTCCAATGTTGTGTAAAATCATGGATTGGACGTTATTAATGTCCTGAATGCCTTTTTTATCAAGCTCCACTTTTAGCACATCAAGAAAATGACGGTGCAAGCGTTCAATCAGTTGAATGGCTTCGTAATAAGGGGTTGGTGTCACGTGGTAAGCTCCGATTTAAGTTTACTTGTAATTGTGAATGTATGACTAATGATCGTCAATAACGAATTATTCAATCCCCCCATATTAACCGCACAGAACTTAACCAAACGTTACTAAAGCACTAAAAAACATCAAATGCATCAAATGATTGTGCGGCGGGTTCAAAATAACGCGCAACATCCTTCGGTTTTATTCCCTCCAGCGACGCAGGCTGCCATACCGGTTTTTTATCTTTGTCAATCAAAGACGCCCGAATCCCCTCATAAAAATCAGGATGCTTGATGAAATGTTGGGCAAGCTGAAAATCCATAGCGATAACATCCGCAAAATCTCTGCCTTCCATCTCGTTCATGTAACGTGCCGTTACATGAACGCTCATTGGTGAATTTGATAAAAGGCGATCCAGAGTCTCTGATGCAAAAACACCTGTTACTTCCTGCAAGTGTATGCATATTTTAGAAACATCCAGGACTTTAAAAGTCTGTTCAATCAGCTTTTCATGATTGGCAAAAATATCTGCTTTAGGTTTTGAAGTCTCTAACAAGTGCAAATCTGTGTTACCTCGCGATAACGTCTCAATGAGTGTATCAAGTTTCTCAGACTCAATATAATAATCAGCCAGCCCTGCTGCCAGCATATCACCTGATGTAATATGAACCCCTGTAAGGGCGAGGTAACGCCCGAAATGGGACGGTACACGTATCAAATGATAAACACTCCCAACATCCGGGAAAAAACCGATTGACACTTCCGGCATTGCAAAAACGGTTCTTTCTGTCGCAATTCGGTGTCTGGAGTGTCCCGCAATACCGTAACCGCCGCCCATGGTAATACCATCCATAAAAGCGATAACAGGCTTTTGATATTCAAATATTTGTTTATTCAGGGCATATTCCTCGGCAAAAAATAAAGCTGGAACACTAAGATCCACTTCGCCGCGGCGATAATCCATGCCGGCACTGTAAAAGCGTTTAATATCACCTCCGGCACAAAAAGCACGCTCCCCTTGACCAAGAAATAAAATAACAGAGATCGACGCATCGTCTTCCCACTGCGTTAAAGTAACGGCTATTTGGCGGATCATTTCCAGAGATAGTGCATTTAGCGCTTTTGGCCTATTAAGCGTGATAATACCCAAAGCACCCCTCTGCTCTACAATAATCTGATTATCTTGATTCATAAGATGTATTTCTATTAATGTCTGGAATTATGAATGAATCTTAAAAACTAAAAAAGCTTACAAAGAAAAAGGTCGGGATGCAAATATGAAGACAAACGCACAATATCCAGCGGTCAGAATGCGGCGTTTAAGACAACATGCATGGATGCGCGATATGCTCACGGAAAATATTGTAACGCCTGCTGATCTTATTTTACCGCTATTTGTGATCGATGGGACAAGCAAAAAAGACCCGATTGCATCTATGCCAGGGGTCAACCGCCTGACCATTGATCTGGCCTGTGAGACTGCTAAACAAGCTGCGGATTTAGGAATTCCGGCAATCGCCCTCTTCCCGGCCATTGATAAAAGCCTTAAAAACGAACAAGGCTCAGAAGTCTTAAACCCCGATAATCTGGTATGCAGGGCTATTCAGGCGATCAAAAAAGCCGTACCCGATATCGGGATTATCACCGATATCGCCCTTGATCCCTATACATCCCACGGGCATGATGGGCTGATTGACCAAGAAGGTTATGTCCTAAATGATGAGACGGTCGAGATTTTATGTGAGCAGGCCATTTTGCAAACAAAAGCAGGGGCAGATATCGTCGCACCATCGGATATGATGGACGGCAGAGTTGGCGCTATCAGGCAATCACTTAACCATGCAGGCTATCAAAACACTGCAATCATGGCCTACGCAGCAAAATATGCATCTGCTTTTTACGGTCCTTTTCGCGATGCCGTTAAATCGGAAAAAGCCTTGAGAGGAAATAAAAAGACCTATCAAATGAACCCCGCCAATCGAAATGAAGCGGTTCATGAGACGCAACTTGATATCAATGAAGGTGCAGATCTGGTTATGGTCAAACCTGGACTTCCCTATCTTGATATCGTCAGAGACATAAAAAATACATTTAACATGCCAACCTTCGCCTATCATGTCAGCGGTGAGTTTGCGATGCTTAAAGCCGCATCAGAAAATGGCTGGCTTGACTATGATTTATCCCTGATGGAAACGCTAATTGCATTCAAACGTGCAGGCTGCGATGGAATTTTAACATATGGTGCACTCGATGCTGCGAAAATTATAAAAACGTGAATATAAATCTTTACCCCCTTGATAGAATCTCTAAAACATAAGAAAGTTTAAGAGATTTTTAAGCTTGGTAGTCCATTCTGAGACTCTCTCATTTGTATAAGCGCTGCGTATCATAAAACTTGATCATTTCGAGGCGAACATGAAATTTGCAGCCATCCTTGGCGTCTTTGTCTGTACATTCGGTGGTATGTTAGTCACCATGAGCTTTGATATTCCAAAGTTCATGAAAATCATGACACTGATATTGACAGCTCTTCCCGGAGAAGTCGTCATTATTATGGGCTGCGCCGTCTGTGCGTTTCTGATCGGCAACACATCCCACGTTGTTAAAGGAACGCTCGGATATTTTAAAGCGCTTGGCTCGCCCGCAGCATACTCAAAAGAAGACTATGTTGAACTATTAAGCATGCTCTTCACCGTTTTCAAATTAGCCAGAACAAAAGGATGGTTGGCGCTCGAAGCACATATCGAAAATCCGCATGAAAGCGATCTGTTCGGACAATTCCCGAAATTTCAGCACAATCACCATGCAATCGTGTTCCTGTGTGATTATCTCAGGATCATTTCACTGGGTAATGAAAACCCTTTTGAACTCGAAGCTCTGATGGATCAGGAGCTTGAGACCATCGAAGCCCATGAAGGTCATCCCGGTCATGCTATGCAGCATATGGCTGACGGTATCCCGGCACTCGGTATTGTTGCCGCTGTTTTAGGTGTTATCAAAACAATGGCCTCAATTGACTCACCGCCATCCGTTCTAGGGAAAATGATTGGCGGCGCGCTTGTTGGAACATTTTTGGGAGTTTGGCTTGCCTACGGTATTGTCGGCCCCATCGCCAGCGCGATGACCTCCCGCGCAGAAACGGAAGTCATGTATTATAAATGCATCAAAATCGCGATGATCGCTTTCCTGAATGGCGCAGCACCGCAAGTCGCTGTTGAATTTGCAAGAAAGTTTTTAGCGCATGAAGTACAACCGACATTTGCGGAATTAGAGGAAACATTGAACGAACTTCCCGCACCGGGATAAAGAAGAATAAAGTAATATGTACTTGAATGGAGCAATAAATGGCTGATGAATCCGGTGGCGGTGATCAGCCAATCGTCATTAAGAAAATTGTCAAAGGCGGCGGACATCATGGCGGCGCTTGGAAAGTCGCTTATGCTGATTTTGTGACCGCAATGATGGCATTCTTTCTTCTAATGTGGCTCCTGAGCATGGCAAGCGATGAACAACTGCAAGGTGTCGCAGACTATTTCAGTCCAACAGTTGCATCAACATCCTCAGAAAGCGGTGCAGGCGGCGTACTTGGCGGCGTTAGCATGTCAACTGAAAAATCCATGATCTCAGATGGACAACCGATGACACAACCAGCGCAGCAAGGTGCAAGCGGAAGCCTCATGAACGCAGCGTTCTCCAATCAAGGAGAAGGCGGCGAAGGCACGACAGAAGAACAACAGGCGGCGCAAGAGCTGCAACAGCAAGAGGAGCAAAAGCTTAACGAGGTTAAGGATGCCATAGAGAGCGCTATGATGCGCGATCCTGAATTGGCAGACCTTTCTGAAAATCTGCTGATGGATATGACACGGGAAGGCTTGCGGATACAAGTTGTGGACTCCGAAGGAAAACCGATGTTCCCGTCCGGCTCTTCAAGAATGTTCCCGCGAACGCAAAAGCTTATTCAGCAGGTTGGAACCATCATACAAAATGTTCCCAATGACATTTCTGTGCGCGGCCACACAGATAGCGTTCCATATGGCTCAAACGCTGATTACACAAACTGGGAACTCTCATCAGACCGCGCCAATGCCAGCAGGCGTGTTCTTAAAGCTTCAGGGATTGCAGAAAGCCGCCTCCATAATGTTGTCGGCAAGGCAGATACGGATCATTTGCTTCCCAATGACCCGACAAATGCGCGCAATCGCCGGATTAGCATCATCCTGCTTCGTGAAGAACTGACTGATCCGGAAAATTACAAAAAACGTGTACAAGAGCTAGCGAAAAAGAAACGTGCATCCCTCCCGCCGGTCGAAATATTGAAAGAGCCTCCGCCGCTACCAAGTGCTGACCCAACTCGCGTAAAACCTCAACCCGCGCAACGCACCGAGCCAGAGAGCAGGCAATTTAAGAAAACCGATGGTGATGTTCAGTTTCCTTAAGTGAAACTAATCAAAGCGATTATTTTTTGGAAAACCATTCGGCGGCAAACGCCCGGCAGATGCGCGTTTACCCAGCCATGGCATAATATCATCAACCTGCGTTACGCCTGCCCCGTATTTGAATGTTAAACCTGTGCCAAGGTTAAACGGCTTTACATCACTAATCCCGCCATCTTTGTATTTTTGCAAGATTACACCCTTGCCGCGTCCCATCTCCGGCAATTCATCCATAGGAAAGACCAGCATTTTACGGTTCTGACCAATCACAGCAATATGATCGTGATCTGCGCCCACAGGCTTGCACAGCTTGGCCTCTACACTCCCGGAAACATTCAAAACCTGTTTGCCTGACTTTGTTTGCGCCAAAATATCATCGGATTTCACAATAAATCCATGCCCGGACGTCGCAACAACCAAAAGCCTCTGACCTTCGCGATAAAGGCGCATATGCGCGATATCCGCATCATTGGGCAAATCAACCATAATCCGCAGCGGCTCGCCAAAGCCGCGCCCCGGCGGCAATTTATCGCAACCTATCGTGTAAAAACGCCCGTTCGTGCCAAAGACGAGGAGCTTATCCGTTGTCTGACCTTCAATAATAAAAGCGCCGCTATCACCATCTTTGTATTTAATATCTTGATGATTAACACCATGCCCTTTCATCGCCTTGATCCACCCTTTGGCGGAGCAAATAATCGTGATTGGCTCTTTTTCAATCATCGCCTCATCAAGATCAACCGCAACCGGCGCAGGTGCAGCCCCAATTACGGTTCGGCGCGCACCGAGTTCAGTATCACCTGAGAATTGCTTTTTAAGCGCCTGAATTTGCTTTTTAATTTTTGTCCATTGCCGGGCTTCGGAATTGATCAGCTTTTCCAACGCATCGCGCTCTGCGGCAAGCTTTTCATGCTCACCCTTAATTTCCATCTCTTCCAATTTATGCAAGCGGCGCAAACGGAGGTTCAAAATTGCTTCAACCTGAACCTCTGATAGGCCAAACTTATCAGCCAATACCGCCTTTGGATCATCTTCAAACCGAATAATGCGAATAACTTCATCAATATTCAGATAAACGATGAGGTAGCCTTCCAGAACCTCCAAACGGTGCAAAACCTTCTCCAGACGGTATTGAGAGCGGCGAACAAGTACCTCTTTGAGATGCTCCATCCAGGCTTGCAGAACCTCTTTAATGTTCATAACACGCGGCGTGAGCCCATTATCGAGAACATTCATATTCAGGCTAAAACGTGATTCCAGATCACAATGCCGAAACAACGCCTCCATCAATAATTCCGGCTCTATATTCTTGCTTTTCGGCACCAAAATAAGGCGAATATCTTCTGCGCTTTCATCGCGCACATCATCAAGCATCGGCAGCTTTTTGGTTGTTACAAGATCGGCAATCTTTTCGATCAACTTTGATTTTTGAACCTGATATGGGATTTCAGTCACCACAATCTGATACATGCCGCGGCCTAAATCCTCACGCTCCCATTTCGCCCTGACCCGAAATGACCCGCGCCCGGTTTCATAGGCCTTAACGATATCAGCATGATCCTCAACCAACGTCCCACCAGTTGGAAAATCCGGCCCCTTAACAATTTCAGCAATCTCCGCAACACTCAAATCCTTATCAAGCATGCCCAAACAGGCATCGCAAAGCTCATCAACATTATGCGGCGGAATGCTTGTTGCCATACCAACCGCAATCCCCGTCGCGCCATTTGCCAGTAAATTGGGAAACCCGCCGGGCAACACAACCGGTTCATGCTCCGATCCATCATAAGTCGGACGAAAATCAACCGCATTTTCTTCAATGCCATCAAGAAGCAACAAAGCAACATCCGTTAAACGCGCTTCTGTGTAACGCATTGCAGCTGGATTATCACCGTCGATATTCCCAAAATTCCCCTGCCCGTCAACCAGCGGATAGCGCTGCGCAAAATCCTGCGCCAAGCGTACCATCGCATCATAAACAGCCGTATCGCCATGGGGATGAAACTTACCAATCACATCACCGACAACGCGTGCAGATTTTTTTGGTGCTTGTGATGGGTTCAATTTGAGCTGATACATCGCATACATGAGCCTGCGATGCACCGGCTTCATGCCATCCCGCACATCAGGCAGCGAACGTGACATAATCGTGGAAAGCGCATAACTCAAATAACGCTCAGATAAAATATCTCCGAACGGCTGATCAATGATGTTCTGACCTTCTACTGACGCATTATCTTGTGGCATATCCATTCATCTCTTTTAAAGTCATTGCTTTGCTCTCCACTGTTTTGGCAAAACGCTCCTCAAAAAGCAAGCGCGCATCCGGCACGCCGTGTGAATGATGGTTAAAAACCCAATGCTCTAAAAAGTAACCCGTCATTTTAAGTCCCGTTAAAACATCCGACAGTCCCGTTAAAACATCCGACGCCTCATGCGTACCCGATGGTTTTAAAAATCCGGGTAAGGCCAACAATTTATCCCGATACGGCGCACCCGCCTCATAACTCACTGCCCTGCCCGTCTTCGGCGAAACATAGGTCAAAGCATCATTATCCCCGCCACCTGCGCATTTCGATAGATCCAGCGAAAAACCAAGCTCCTTTAAAAAAGCAATCTCCCACATAATATAGGTCGCGCCCCAAATATCAGCCTCAAACATATCAAACAAAGCGCAAAGACCGTGATAAATCCCGGCATGGGTTTCGCGTTCAGGCAAAGCAGCATCGACAAGCGCACAAGCCGATTGTAAGGCACCCAGTTTCAAAGAATCATGCATAACTGACGCTGCATGACTTTTTAATAGCTCTAAATTATAAGTACCCAAACCATCTGCAACACGCGATTGCCAATTCACATCAAGAATATTACCAAGCTCTAACGTGCCGCGCATTTTTGAGGATCGTGCACCACGGACATATCCCGCGCAGCGCCCCTGCCCCTCTGTCATCACACTGACAATCGCACCATTTTCACCATGCGCTCGCACGGACAGTACAACCCCTTGATCTTGAAAGCTTTCCATGAAATAAATTTAACCTCATTAAGGCGCAAAGCGAAAGCATGAACGATGAACAATACCCAATCCATTCACAGAACAGTTGGCATAGCAGGGCTTGGTGCAATCGGTTCAGCCGTAGGGCGTGCCTTGGTTCAGGGCATAGACGGACTGGAATGGATTGCGGCTTCTGATATTAATCCCAATGAAGAATTCGACATTCCATATGTTGATTTTGATATGTTGGTTGAACGCTGTGATATCATCATCGAGGCTCTCCCGCCCAAAGCCGTTCCTGATCTTGCCATAAAGACAATCAAGGCGCAAAAGACCCTCATTCTGATCTCATCTTGCGCCTTGCTCATTTATCCAGAGATTTTAGATACCCACAAATCTATCAACAGCCGCATTATCGTGCCTTCCGGTGCATTAAGCGGTCTTGATGGCATTAAAGCATTGAAAAAGCTAGGGATCAAAAAAAGCATAATCGCATCAAACAAGAAACCATCCGGTTTTGCAGGCGCACCCTATGTGGAAGAAATGGGGATAGATTTGGCGCAAATCGAGCAACAAGGGGTCAGAACGAAAATCTTCGAAGGCAATGCGATAGAGGCATCAAAAGGCTTTCCGGCCAATGTTAATGTTGCAGCAACCTTATCTCTTGCGGGTATCGGTGCGGAGAATACCCAGGTTGAAATCTGGGCCGATCCCGAGGCGGCAGGCAATAGTCATGCAATTATCGTTGAAGGTGAGTTTAGTACAATAAGAGCCACAATTGAAAATACGCCCGATCCGAACAACCCTAAAAGTTCAATGCTGGCGGCACAAAGTATTGTCGCTTGCCTTGAAGACATGAATAATGCATTAGTAGTATTATGATTCCAGCAAAACCATTTTACATGATGCGCCACGGTCAAACCGAGCATAATGCCGCCGAGCTGATGGCCGGCAGTACCGATAGCCCTCTCACTGAACTTGGGATTGAACAAGCAAGAATAGCGCAAAGAGTTATCAGAGATATTAGCCCTTATCCGGTTAAGATTTTTCATAGTCATTTATCTCGCGCCCGTGATACCGCGTCTATTGTGAATGAATTTTTAGGTGTGGAGATGATTGAAGACCCGGATCTTGCAGAGATTTGCGCAGGGGATCTGGAAGGCCGCCCATGGCTAGAATGCGCAGACATATTTGATGGATGGACACAAACGCCGGGCGGCGAACATCCCGATGATTTCTTTGCGCGAATCAAGCGGGCAAAAAAGCGCGCCCTGGATGAGACGCAAGGCGGTTCACCGCTTATCGTTTGTCACGGCGGTGTTATGCGTGCTTTTGGCGCCATTCATGATGCAGATGCACCTGCAATTTTTCGAAACGCACATCTTTATGAGTTTATTCCATCAGATGATAAAAATTTCCCATGGCAAGTTTTTGATTATGAAATTTGTTCTAAAACGGATATTGTTAAACGCAATATTTCGTCAATTTACAAAACGACTTCTTTTGTTGAAACTATAGAGTCATAAACAGCAAAAGCCTGTTTTGTTTCCTTTACATCATGCACACGGAATATTTTCGCCCCTTGCGATAACCCCCACAAAGCCGATGACAGTGAGCCGGGCAATCGTTCATCCGGCGGTTCATCTCTTGAACAGGCTGCAATAAAGCTTTTTCGTGACGTCCCAAGTAAAACCGGCACATCTAAATCGCAAAATTTCTTTATATTTCTAAGAATTACAAGATTATGCTCAACTGTTTTACCAAAACCTATACCTGGGTCAATCATAAGCAAATCAGGGTCAATACGGTGCGCTTCACAAAGCTTAATACGCTCTTGTAAAAACTTAAAAATATCTTCTATAGTATTGTTATATTGAGGATTACCCTGCATCGTTTGCGGCACACCTTGACTATGCATCAATATAACAGGCACTTTTGCTGCCGCAGCGACAGACAAACTTTTAGGATCATGCTGCAATGCACTAATATCATTAATAATATTAGCACCAGCCTCAAGCGCAGCCTGCATTGTTTCAGCATTTCTTGTATCAATCGATACCCAGCGCGCATGTTTTTTTAAACCCTCAATCACAGGAACAACACGTGAAATTTCCTCTTTTATATCAACAACTTCAGCGCCCGGCCTCGTAGATTCTCCGCCCACATCCAAAATATCCGCACCTTGCTGTATTAATTTAATTCCATGCTCTAACGCCTTATTTTTATTAATAAATTTGCCGCCATCACTAAAACTATCAGGGGTTACATTAACCACACCCATAATCATAGGAGCACTCTTTAAATGATCCTTAAATGAGCCGTTTTTGTAAGTATCAGGCGGCATAATTATCCTTAAAATCAATTTTTCGAATATCCTGACCAGATGGTAAAAATTCGAGCATTTCCCCAATACAAGCTCCAGTAGCAGGATGTTTCCAAGTCGGGGCAATATCGAATAGCGGCAAGACAACAAACGCCCTCTCCGTCATTCTAGGATGCGGTAATATAAGACCGCTCTCTTCTAAAATGAGATCATGATAGGCTAGAATATCCAGATCCAAAATACGTGCCGCATTACGCTCACCGCGGATACGACCAAAATCAATTTCAATCGCCTGTAAAACACCTAACAAATCCTGCGGAGATAGAGAAGCCTCAATATCAATAACAGCATTATGATACCAGGGCTGGTCTGAAACCGGGACTGGCGCACTCACATAGACAGAGGAACGATTTGTCACACAAATATCAGAATACGCATCTATACACTCAATAGCTTTTTCGAGCGTTACTAAAGGCTCACCATAACGGCTTGGTAAATTCGCGCCCAAAGCAATTAAAATCAAAACAGCCTCCTAAACACATTAAGAAAACTGCACCTTACGCTCAAAAATAAAAAAAATGAAGAATTTATTACCAGCTTCGCACAGAACCAGTATCAACATGGATGAAACCGCTTCTGGGATAGTAACCAACCCCTCCGGCTTTCAAGCCTTGTGCGATGTTGCGCACATGCTTTGTGCTCAAATCTGGACTACGAATATCCAGCGCCTGCCCATACATATGGAATGAGTTCTTGGCTACACCAGTACTTGCATTACGCAATTTGGAATTCGTCTTGGGACTACGATAGGCGGACAAAACCTCAAACGGCGCAGAAGAGTTAGATCGCGCCTGTATCATGCTTAAAATATCAACAACACGCGGATCCATGGGGAAAACCTCACCTGTCCGAAAATCACGCATAACATAGTTAAGGCGCTCAAAAGCCTCAGGGAGATAGCGATCACCAACACGGTAAACACCGCTAAAGCTCTCCCCTGTATGGGCTTGCGTAAATGAAACCCGCCATGAGCCATGACCTTTTCTTGCATAAGCTTCACGCGTATCCAACAAAGGCACAAGACCGACAGCAGCACCCAAAAGACCTGCCTTTAGAATATTACGACGATTAATAAAACCATTTTCGTCAATATTTAAAATATCATGCATATCATTCATAACGTTTAAGCTCCGCTTGAACTCAGTATTTAAATCTTTATTTGGAAAACTCAATTGAAAACTGTAAGAACAAGATTAGTATGCCTTATCATATTTAAAGATTCGTAAAGAATAAAAACGACTGATCAGGTTAAAGATTGTGTTGAGAAAGTTGACGATCTGAGCGACCATAACTTCGCACTATACTACCAGTATCATCTAACGGAATAAAGATTTCGTCAAGATTATAAAGCATTTTAATGATGTCAGCATCATATCCGTAAAGGTCATTCCCAAATACGATATCGTTATTATCGCCGATCCAGGCTGTATAATAAACGAGATATACGGGAATGGTCTTATCTGGCGGCAAGAAAATATCCTCAACCTTGCCTTTTTGCAAAATATTCTCTGTCTGCGCGTTTGTCCATCCCGGCTTCTCGCGTAAAATGAAATTCTTCACATCATCTGGACTTTTTAGGCGCACACATCCCGAAGACACTGCACGCTTCGGTCTTTCAAAATAATGCGGCTCGTTCGTATCATGCAAGTATATATTATAGCTATTGGGCATCAAAACACGAACACGCCCCAATGGATTATTCGCGCCCGGCATCTGGATCATGCGCAACGTTTTTAGCTCCTCTTCCGTCACTGTTGTCCAGTCAATCGCACTTGCATCGAGGGTCAGAGCATCCTCACCTTGCCCGTATACAAGCTCCATCCCTTTATCTTGTAAATAATAAGGGTCTTCAATCAATTTGGGCAAAATATCTTCTCTCTTGATTGTCGGCGGCACTGTCCAAGTAGGATTAAGGCGAACCCCTGTGATTTCAGTAATAAAAATATTCGTCGGGCGTTGTTTACGCCCTACAATCACCGGCATCTCAAACGCAAGGCGCCCATCTTCAACCGCCCAGAGCATTGCGGACGGCACATTAACAATCACAAACTTATCCGGTTTATCTTCGGGAACCCAGCGCAGACGCTCCAGATTGGCAATAATTTGCTCCACCTTGTCACGCCGGGTTTTATTGATTGCGCGCAAAGTCGCAGGACCGACAACACCATCGGCATCAAGGCCGTTATCCCGTTGAAAAGCCATGACTTTTGCCGCCAGG
>CAWUJS010000033.1:0-19191 GCA_963922705.1 uncultured Alphaproteobacteria bacterium
TGGATATTGAGGGAGCCGTGATTTACTATTCCGTATCCTTTGTGGTCATAGCCGCTAACTCTGACATCCAAAGGTCCCCAGCCATTTTTATTTTGCGTTATGCCCTTTGGCAGGGTGATCGAATCTGCAATGCTCTGAGCATCAAGTGTTGTGCGCGTTACAATAGCCGGGCTATTGTTTTGCTCAGGAGCAGGTGCCGGAGTATTCGTGGGAAAATCAGTTTTAGCGCTTTTATTATTCATAGTGAAAAATACACATTTGATAGCACTGCGTCAATAAAATAACACTCTCTAGATTGCCGCGCTCCTTTCAGTCGCTTGCAATGACGGATAAAAAGGGATTGTCATTGCGAGGAAGCCGAAGGGCTGACGTGGCAATCTCCTTAACGGTGAATAGATTGCTTCACTACGTTCGCAATGACGGATAACGGTGAATAGATTGCTTCACTACGTTCGCAATGACGGATAACGGTGAATGGATTGCTTCGCTGCGCTCGCAATGGTGTTGGGGTTAACCACCTGTTGCGGGGATGTTAACGCCTTCATCTTTATATTGATTGAGCTTATTACGTAAAGTGCGAATGGAAATGCCGAGGATATTGGCGGCATGGGTGCGATTGCCGAGGGTATGCTCCAAGGTGTTGATAATCATATCCCGCTCAACATCAGCGATTTTTCGCCCGACAAGACTTTCAACAGCGCCCGGATTTTGTAAGTCTGTGACATTTGCTGCTTGTCCCGCGCCGCCAACACCCGACGGGTCAGGGGCGTTCCTGGGGGCTTGAGCAGTGCTGCCGGCTTGTGCCATTCCGCCATCCGCAAGATGCAGTGCGTCTGCCTCTAATTCATCCTCAACAGACATTAGAATTGCCCGATGCATGGTGTTTTCCAGCTCACGAATATTGCCGCGCCATGCATAAGCTTTAAGCTTGCTTTCCGCATCTGCTGCGATTTTCTTTTTCGGAACGCCGTTGGCTTCCGCGTATTTATCCGCGAAAAATTGCGCGAGTTTTACGATGTCCGCCGGGCGCTCCCGCAAGGCGGGGAGAGCAATATTGACGACATTGAGGCGGAAATAAAGATCTTCCCGAAATTCACCCTTTTTGATACTTTCTTCCATATTGCGGTTGGATGTTGCGATAATGCGAACATCAACTTTGACGGCATCATTGCTGCCGACGCGGGTGATTTCTTTTTCTTGCAAAGCGCGCAAGAGTTTCGCCTGCAACAAAGGATGCATTTCCGAGACTTCATCCAGCAAAAGTGTACCGCTATGTGCCTCTTCAAATTTCCCAATCCTGCGTGCAGAAGCGCCCGTAAACGCGCCTTTCTCGTGGCCGAATAATTCGGATTCCAGCAAATTCTCAGGGATTGCCGCGCAATTGACCGCAATAAACGGTGCGCCGGAGCGTTTGGATTTATTGTGAATATACTGGCTCATCACCTCTTTACCCGTGCCGCTTTCCCCGGTGATAAAGACGGTGGCTTCACTGGGAGCGATTTTATTGGCAAGCTGCATGACCTTTTCCATCGCTGGGTCATCGGCAATCATTGTGTTGTTTTCTTCGGTCACGGCTTGAATAACAGCAGCGATCAGTTCCGCATCCGGGGGCAAAGGGACATACTCCTTAGCGCCTGCCTGAATGGCTTTCACAGCGGCGCGGGCATCGTTATCAACACCGCAGGCAATGACAGGCATATGGATGCGTTCGGCTTCTAATTGTCCGATAAAGTCAGCGATTTTTTGTTTGACGTCGATCATGGCAAGGTCTGCGCCTTTGCCATTTAAAAGCGCGCCAACGGCCTGCGCGGTATCTTCACAATGAATGACCTTTGCGCCGCGCTGTATCGCGATCTTTCCTGCCTGGCTGATATGCCCGTCTAAACTTCCGATAATCATTAAACGCATGGTGAGTAATCCTTATGAAATGAATGCCTAATCAAAATAGCGGATGCGTTCAGATGGGGGAAGTTCTGAGTTTAGCATCATTTCAAGTCGTCTAGGGTTTTCTTGACGTGCAATTGATGTTGCAGCAAGTGTGATCAGGGTTTTTATTAATGTTTCATCCGCGGAATTTTTTTCTAATTTGACAGCCAGAGGCGCCATGAGCACTGTCCCCAATATCGCGCCATAAAATGTTGTGAGCAAAGCCACAGCCATTGCAGGGCCAATTGTTTCCGGGTTTTCCAAATCTGCCAGCATTTGCACCAGCCCGACAAGTGTTCCAATTAGCCCCATAGCAGGCGCAACTTCCGAGGCGCGCTTGCAAATACTTGCCGAACGTTTGTGGCGCTCGCTCAGAGTTTCCACTTCATTGACAAGCAATGGTTCTATTTCTTGTGGTGTATAACCATCAATCGCCATTTGCATGGATTTTGCCAAAAATGGATCTTTGTTAAATTCATTTTCGTAGTTGGAAAGCGCTAAAAGTCCCTTTTTCTTGGCAACCACTGCCATGTCAACCAGGCTGTTTGCAAGATTTTGCGGGCTTTGGACACGGCGTAATATTGACTTACTGATAATACTGCCGGCACGCCGCAATTCGTCTGCTGAAAAAGAGATTGCAGTCGCTGCCATGGAGCCAAAAACTACAATCATTAGAGAGGGCACATTGAAAAAGTTAGCATTGCTTTGACCGATCAAAATAGCTCCGGCAATAAAAGCAAAAGCAAAGATAACGCCTAGAATTGTGGCAAGATCAGCAGTGATATCAGGCTTTTCAACCTTTATAGTTGGAACAGATATTGCTTCTTGCTCTTCTGCTTCTGCTGTTTCATTCATTGTTCAAAGCCTACATTTCTTGCGGTTTAACTGCGATCTGATTTAACAATTTCGGTCATTGTGACGCCTAGTTTGTCTTCAACAACGACAACTTCTCCGCGTGCAACGAGACGGTTATTGACATAGATATCGATGGCTTCACCAACTTTTCGATCCAGCTCGACAACCGCACCTCGCCCTAATTTCAGGAGCTGGCTTACCTGCATGGTTGAGCGCCCTAGAACAGCGGAAATCTGAACTGGAATGTCATAGATGGCCGTGACATCTTCTGCCATCGCCTCACCCATTTCATAGCTGCTATCTACGCTTTGTTTTGAGATTTCAGCGCCGTCAATTTCGTTAAGATTCATGCCGCCTGATGAATTATCATCGCCGAAAATGTCATCAATAGCGCCCTGATCCATTGCGCTTCCATCATCGGGGGTTTTATCATCATTCATCATTGTGTTTATCCTCTGCTATAGGCTTCTGACTATTGCCATCTTTTTCATCAGAAGCGCATGATTCATCATCAATATCATTGTGCCTTGGAACATCCTTTCCCGCAAGCATCTCATCAAGATTGCTGATTATGGCGTTTGTAATGGAGGTTGCATCATACATCGCGCCACCATCTTCCCATCCCAGTTTAAAGCTGCCATTATTTAGAGTGCTATCAGCGATAACAGAGCATTGAAGGTCAGGATTGTTCGCTTGAAGCTTTTTTATAAAAGCTTCGACGCCTGGCAGAAAATCATTAGACACACGAATCTCAATGCGTTTTTGCCCTTTCTGAGAGGTTAAAACGGATTGTAATTTATCAATCATCTCATCAAAGCCGTGTTTTTCATGAAGCTTTGGAAAGACATGTTCAAAAAGCGTTTTGGATAGTAAAATAACTTCTTTTTCAAAGATATTTTCACGCTGCGCTTCTAATGCGAAAAGCGTTTGCATATCTTGTGCTAATTTTTGCATCAGCGAGGCCAAAGCTTGCGCCCGGCTGTTTTCTGTTTCCTGAACACCTTTCGCATGCCCTTGCGCAAAAGCTTTTTGTTGCGCAGCTTCTAATTCGCTTTCACTAAAGACTGGCGGCGGTGGCGGTAAGTCCTCTTCTTCCTCAAGGGGAGGCTCATCAATGATATCATCATCGAAGTTGTGCATGTGAAAGAAAAATTTTTCATCAAGCTGTGCCAAGTTTCTTTGTATTCCTTTTTGTGTTTTTTGTTCGAACTTGTTTAGTATCCGGCTGATTAGTAAATCATCTCATCCTCAGCATCACCGCTGGCAATCGTAATCTCACCGCGCCCTTCAAGATCTTTCGCAACATTCACGATATATTGTTGTGCTTCCTCAACATCCTTAAGGCGAACCGGTCCCATTGCTGCCATATCCTCTTTCATAATTTTAGATGCACGTTCTGACATATTGGAAAAGAATAAATCACGCATGGTTTCCGTCGCACCTTTTAATGCAGAAGGAAGCTTATCTTTATCAACGGCACGGATAAGGGATTGGACACCTGCTGTATCCAGATTAATCAGATCTTCAAATGTAAACATCAGAGAGCGAATTTTTTCTGCTGATTCCGGTGCACTTTTTTCTAACTCATCAAGGAAACGTGCTTCGGCTGTGCGATCCATATTGTTAAAGATTTCTGCAATCAACTCATGGGAATCGCGGCGTGATGTTCTGGCAAGATTTGTCATGAATTCCTGGCGTAAGGTTTTTTCGACTTCATCCAGAATATCCTTTTGAACCGCTTCCATGCGGATCATGCGATGAATAACTTCCAGGGCAAAGTTTTCCGGCAAGATGGCCAAAACGCGCGCAGCATGATCGGAATTGACTTTAGAGAGAACAACGGAAACAGTCTGCGGATATTCTTTTTGCAAAAAAGTTGCAAGAACTTCCTCATTTACATTGCCAAGCTTTTCCCACATTGTCCGTCCAGCAGGGCCACGGATTTCCTCCATGATATTATCGATCTTATCGTTGCTCAGACCTGCCTTCATGAGGAGGCGCTCGGTACTGTCATGCGTACCAACAAGAGAGTTGGTGGAGGTCATTTGTTCGGCAAAATCAACGAACAGGCGCTCAATAACGTTTGGGCTAACTTTACCAAGTGTGGACATGACCTGAGAGAGCTCCAGAATTTCATCATCATCCATATTTTCAAAGATTTTAGCCGCGTGATCGTCACTCAAAGATAGCAATAAGATTGCAGCTTTTTCAGGCCCTGTAAGAGACCTGTAATCCTCGCGCATTCTTATACTCATATTTGCTCCTAAACGTTAATCGTATCTTTATGCTTCATCTGCCATCCAGCTGCGTAAAACGGCAACAGTTTCATTGGGATAATTTTCAATGATTTCTTCAACTTTGCGAACAGTTGATGCTTTTACTTTTCCTTCAACGCCCGCAATATCAATAAGGGATTCTTCTTCTTCATTGCCCTCGCCACCTGCGCCGTCTCCACTTCCTGCAGGAAAGTCTCCGGGGCCTTCCAGTGCAGGATTTGCCGGGCGCATCGCCAACAGGTCAGCTTCAAGCTCTTCATCAGATATTGGTGCTTCTGAAGCCATAAGGCGGCCAACCATTGGTTGTAATACAAGCAGGATTACGAGAATAATCATGATGGCAACGGTCATCATTTCTGCCATATCAAGCAGGTCACTTTTTTCAAAACCAAATAAGAAGCGCTCATCTATGCCTTCTTCATCGGTATCAACTTCAGCGAATTGCATATTGATAACTTCGACAATGTCCCCGCGATCCTCATCAATTCCAGCAGCGCTGCGAACAAGCGATGCAATTTGATCAATTTCTTCCTGAGAGCGCGGCTCATAAATTCTTTCGCCTTCTTCATTCGTGATGTAACGACCATCGACAAGAACCGCAACAGACAGGCGATTGATTTCACCCACTTCCCGAACAGTGTTACGGATAGTTTTGCTGATCTCGAAATTAGTCACCTCTTCAATGCGATTAGCCTGCGCTGTTGGTTCATTTTCAGCCAGTAAATCACCGCCAACACCGGGCAGGTTATTCGCAACGCTTACATCATCGGAAAGTGGTTCGCGTTCCTGTTCGCTCTCTTCTATGACTTGAGAGGAGCGCACAACCTGCGTTGCGGGATCAAATAATTCTTCATTTGTGCTGATTCTGTCAAAATTCATTTCCGCAGTAACTGTGGCACGGACATTGCCAAAGCCGACAACACGGCTGATCTGGTCTTCAATTTTGTCGGTCAGGCGGCTTTCAAAACCCCGCCTGAGCTCTTCGGCCTGCATGCTGAGAAGATTGTCACCATCATCTTCGCTACGAGCAAGAAGATTACCGTTACTATCGATGATCGTTACATCAGAAGCCACAAGATCGGGGACTGCCCCAGCCACCAAAGACTGAATGGCAAGGATTTGCTCACGTTGGAGGTTGGCACCGGGACGAATGCCGATATAGACGCTGGCGCTGGGTGGGCGGCTTTCCCGGCTAAATAATTCACGCTGCGGCAAAACCAGAAGAACACGGGCGCTTCGTATAGCATCCAGTGAACTTATTGTTCTGGCAAGCTCGCCTTGCAGGGCGCGAACCTGATTAACATTTTGAACAAAGTTGGTTGTTCCAAAACCGCTTTCTTTATCAAAAATTTCATAGCCCAATGATCCGCCATTTGGCAGTCCGGCCTCAGCAAGCAATAAACGGGCGCGGCCAACATCAGGTGCGCTGACAACAATACGCCCGCCATCCGCAGAGACTTCATATGCAATTCCGCTTTCCTGAAGCTTGGCGGCGATAGCGCCGGAATCTGTGGTAGAAAGATCGGCATAAAGCAACTTCATTTCAGGGGTGGAAATACGAAAAGAGAGAAACACAAAGAACAGGACAAGGCCGACAAGAATTGCCGCCATAATCCCTAATCGTGAAGGGCCGAGTTGCCTCAGTGTTTCTAAAAAACTATTCACGCGCGTCCGATCTATTCTCTCTTAAATTTATTATACCAGATTGCAAATGGTCTGTTTCGTAAAAGGCAGGGGTGAAAGCAGACCGCGTGCAGAAATGCACTACTGTATAAAATAAGCCAAAAATGGCGCTCTGGCAAATAAACTTCATCAATTACCATTATAATATGAAATCGGTGCTATTGCCATGGCTACGAAGTTCGCAGGGATGACGCTTGTGAGTGGGGCTATTCGTAATGCATTGCGGCAGCTGGATGGGCGGCTTCGTATTCGGTGATGAGGGTTTCCAGCTCTTTTTCAACATCATCTCTATAGGGGTAGATTGGAAACGGCGGCGGCTCGGCATTGGCATCGATGAATGATTGCCGCACCGTTTCAGCGGTTTCATACTGGCTATGACCATAATCGAAGTCATGCAGGCGTTGCGACAGGCAGCGAAATGTGACAGAGAGGATGCGAGGGTCATTTAGCGCTTCGGATGAAAATCTGTTCTCTGGCGTCCATATAGAACCGCTTGGCACAATAGAAACGCTAATCACAATATCATCCGGTCTACGCTTTGCTATCTGTACGGGCAATGAACCGGCGTGTGAGAGCCTCTTATTCTTATTACCAAGATGCCATGCACCCGTTGAAACAATGGTCACATTTGATTCATTATTTGCCTCTACGGCCTCTGTGGTTAATATAGCTATTCCGGCATTACGGATATCCATACCGAAAACGCTTTTAGTCTTTATGAAACCATTTTGAGCCGCTTTCTGCCAATCTTCGCGTTGTTGAACAAGCTCTTTAAAGAGCGCACCATTCGGATCTAAATATTCTCTGTCCGAGGTTCTCGCCATATCCACCAGAATAATAGGTGCGTTACTGGCAAGTGCCGCTTGCAAACGCATATCCGTTGCCAATGGCGCTAAATAGGCATTATCAGCCATCACGGCGCGGGCAAAAATATGCCCCAACGGATCATACTCGTGGAGATTATAAAAGGTATGCTGTGATAAATCTTGTTCATAGTAATCATGGCCATAACACGCCAGCTCATTATATGGTAGTTCAAGTGCCAGCGTAGCGCCGGGATTGAGATGCGACATTGCAGCTTGAAAGTGAATATTTGATGAAAGGTCATGTTCTTCACCCATCACCAAAAAGATGTTGGCATCCGGTTTTTGGGTGCGGGCGAAGTTGATGACCTCTTGTAAGCCTTGCGCGCCGGCGTAAATATTGAGAGAGCCGTAATCATAAAACAAATCTATATCCTCATACTTACTCACGACGATAGCAAAATCCAGCGGTCCCCAGCCATTTTTCACCTGCCTAATACCCTTTGGCAGCGTGATTGAATTCGCAATGCTTTGTGCATCGAGCGTTGTACGGGTGATGATCGCCGGGCGCCTCACCTGCTCAATGGCGGGTTTTTGCGCTGAAACATCAGTTTCGGCTGCTAACGGTTTATTCATAAGACAGAAAGTGCAATAATTAGCATCTATTTGTCAATAAAGTATAGCCTTTGTTCAATCTCAGAACATAAAACTTCCTCAAAAGTTTTCGTCATTTTCTCTTTGTGGCAGATAGGCGCTGGCCCAGGCGGCGACTGAGCGGGCGACATATTCCGCCGCGCCTTCTGCGAACAGCAAATGATCATGCGTATTTAAGGATATAAAGCTTTTGGGATGTTTAGCAGCAACAAAGATCTTGCTGGCATGATCAATCGAGACAGTATCATCAATCGGGCTGTGACAGACAAGCAATGGTTTTTTCAGGCTTTTAACCGCCGCTTCTATATCTTGGGCTCTTATATCATCTAAAAATTGCTTTTTAATGATAAAGGGGCGTCCAGCCAGCAGGACTTGAGCCTCACCTTCCTGTTCGATGATATCAATATCACAGCCAAATTGCTTCATGACATTGGTGGTATTGGACGGTGCGCCAATTGTTGCAATCGCTTTTGTTTCTTTAACATGTTTCGCAGCGACCAGAACCGCAGTTCCGCCAAGAGAGTGCCCGATCATAAGGCTGGGCGCTTCGTAATGTTTGCGCATGAAATCTGCGGCGATAATGATATCTTCGACATTTGAGGTGAAGTTTGTATCTTCAAAACGACCCTCGCTCTTTCCAAGCCCGGTAAAATCAAAGCGCAAGGCCGCTATGCCATCCTCATTGAGCGCTTGTACAATCCGGTTTGCCGGGATAATGTCTTTACCGCATGTAAAGCAATGCGCAAGGAGCGCATAGGCAAGGGGTTTTCCGTGATTAGGGCTGTCAAGACGCGCCGACAATATATGCCCTTGTGAGCCGGGGAATTCTAATTTTTCCAGCATAACTTACCCCTTTTTCCAAGAAAGCCACTAAGATTTCGGATCAACAAATTTCCCGCGGCTTATTGCGGCAACACCTGTCCTGCTGACATCCGTCAAACCAAGTGGTTTCATAAGATCAATAAAAGCATCAACCTTTGTGGTTTCACCTGTAATTTCAAACACAAAACTTTCAAGCGTTGAATCGACAGGCCTTGCACGAAATACATCAGCGATCCTTAAGGCTTCAATGCGGTGCTCGCCGCTGCCTTCAACTTTTACGAGCGCTAATTCACGGTTTACATGCGCGCCATAAGTCGTCAGGTCACGCACCCGGCGCACCGGGACAAGCTGGCGAAGCTGCGCTTTGATTTGTTCTAATACTTCAGGTGTTCCGCTTGAGACAATTGTAATGCGTGAGGCATGATCTGCGTGGTCTGTTTCCGCCACGGTCAGGCTTTCTATATTATAACCACGCCCGGTAAACAGGCCGACAACACGTGCAAGCACGCCCGGCTCATTATCGCAAATAATCGCGAGCGTATGGGTTTCAATTGTAACATCTTGTGGCCCCGGAGCGTATACGGATTTAGAGTTTCTATCTTTACGTGCTGATTTGTTCATATATTTGTTTTAGCAGGGTTTTAAGGATCGGTGAAGAGGGGATTTTCAACCGGGACGACGATAATTCGTATTTTTATAAAAAATTAACTTTATCGCTTTATAATGATCATACCTTAAAAAGGGTTTTTGGTTATGAGTGGTAATAGTATTGATCAATACAGTAATAAAGCTTTATTGCATAATAAATATGTTTATTTAACGCTCAGCGGAGATGAAGTCTATTTTGATGAACCAAATGCATTCGGGTATGGAAACAAGTCTTATTCCAAAGATGAGATCATTGGTACTGAACAAATACCTAAAGCGCTATTGATCCAGCAACAGCTTGAATATTTCCGTCTCGTACCAAATGTTCATGGAAACCATGCATTTGATGCAAGAAACGACGTCATTGATATTTTGCAATATCTTACAACCCTTGAGAATGCAGATTCGGTTGAAGAAGTTATGGATGGTTTGCGCAAAGAGCTTCAAAAAGAATACCCACATTTGGACTTGCCGGATAATTTACAGGATCTTCCCTATCAATCGAATATCCCTCATGAAGCGTGGAACGTTGCTTTTGTTGCGCTGGATGCTAACTTAAGATCTCAAAACCTGCTTCCATCGACGGGAATTGTGCCAGAAACGCAATCGCGTATTGATCTTCAAGTCATTGCAAATAATGTTCTGCAGGATAGCGGTCTTAAGAGTGAACAAGAGATGTTTAAAAACTTTTCTGTAGCACATCCAACATGGAATGTTATTGGATATTTAGGCTCCAGGCCAAAAGAGGAAGGCGGTATCGGCGCATATGACAGCAACGGTGATTATGGCGCACATTACCCCAATAATCACTATGCAAACTATATTAGATCCGTGTATGAGATTGGATTAACGCAGATGCAAAACAGTGCCACAGAAAAATTTTTTGCCATAAAGATTTCACTGCTTGATACTGATTCCATTTTAAACCAGAGACGTCAAAAAGCGAGAGACTGGATGGCGCAAGAAATTGGCGATAATCCAGAAGTGAAATTCACCCTGGATAATGGCTTTCAATGGATAATTGACTTAGACCCTGAAACGGCCCTTAGTGTTAATGGGACATTTATACCCTATTCACAAATCACAGATACAGGTAATGATGATCAATCTAATGTTCAAAATTTTGCTGGCGGCTTGGCTGACTTTGCCAATCAAACTATACATATTAACGCAGATGACAGGGCTTTTTTTAGTATAGCATCACGAGAGGAGGCTAGCCATATTGTGGATAGGTTTTTAGGGGAAGAGCTAGGACTTGATCAGCATTTATCACATCTTTTTGTCAGAGATTACATGATTGATGATGTCAAAGGATCAGATTTACAGCGCATCAAAGCGACAGGTGAGCAGAAGGATCAAATAGAAACAGAATTTAATGCTGCTTTTGAGAAAACTGGGCTGGATATTGGGTACCCACAGCATATTCTGCATTATGAATTGATAAAAGGAGGAGGGGAGTTGTCGAATATTATGCAACTTTCTGGGGAAGTTTATAAAAAAACAAGGGAAACACAAGATTCTGATTTAAAGAACAAATCCGAAGACACTGAAGTCATGGTTAAGTTCCATCGCCTGCGCATGAGATTAGAAGACGAGGCCGCCCAGCATACGCAAGGTTATGAAGCTAACCATTACGGCAGCGAATCCCCTGTTTTGGATATTTTGGAAACACTCGCACCCCAGCTAACCAAAGCCTATGCGCAAGGATGGCTCCCTGCTGTTAAAATTGCTGTTATCGATCATCCCGATGATCCCGAGGCCAGAAAGCAGGCGCTCTGGGAGCATATTAAAAAGATATCTTCCGGGGATAGTCCGATGATTGATTTAAAGGATGTTGATAATAGCAATGGAGATAAGGACTATATTGTTATGGGCTCCAAGAAAATTGAATTTTCATCACCTGTGCCTTTTGATAGAGTGCCCTGAACGCCTTTATATTAAGTGTTACTGACGGCGGGTTTGGATAGCTCTTTCTCCAACACTTTTATTTGCTTTCTTTGTTGTTTTCTTGCTTTTCGCAATGTTCCACTATTTACCCAGAGCGTGCATGCGCCGATGATAAAGCCCAAAGCCAGGCTGCTCAGTACGACGGCATAAAGTGGTAAGGAAATTGGATCATGAAGCGGACTGAAGATTATATCGACACTCTTAATATTGAGTATGCAAAACAGAGCAATCAAAATTGTTAAGGTAAAGGACAGAATGTTAGCGATTAGCGACATTGTAATAGAAGGTATTTATCAAGTAAATTATGCTGAATTCAGGCGTTCACGTAGTGCTTTCCCGGTTTTGAAGAATGGGAGGCGCTTGGCTTCGACTTTAACAGATTCCCCTGTTCTTGGGTTGCGACCTGTACGGGCGTCGCGGTGTTTTACAGAGAATGCGCCAAATCCGCGTAGTTCTACACGATCGCCAGCTGCAAGTGCTTCGGTGATTTCATCAAATATCGTTTCAACAATTCTTTCAACATCTCGGAGATAAAGATGCGGGTTACGCTCAGCCAGCCTTTGAATCAGTTCAGATTTTGTCATCTTTGTTCATCCTTTTAGCATGCAACCAGATTTATGTATCCCTGTGCTAATCACAAAATGCTTATTTTATAACAGGTTATCAATAGCTTGCCTTAAAGGCTATGCGGTCGTCAAGTGAAACTGTAACGACTATACTACTCAATAACATGGAGGTTATAAGTTTAAATCTCCGCCACTATTATTATCAGCATTATTATCAGCTAAGTCGGAAGCTTCAAGTGAAGCTTTCCATGCTGGCACACCGTGTTTTTGCGTGAGGCGTTCGAGTATATCTTCACCTTTTTGCGTTAAAACGGATCGACGATCACCGTCCTTGCCATAGTACCCCGTTAACTGAATAAGGGAGTTGGTACTTAAAAAGTCTACCAAATTATAGTGGTGGTGTTCTCCATTCTGTAGACGTAAACGCATTTTATCGCCAGGCTCATCGGAGCTTTCAGGTATGATTGGCCCAATCGACAGCGCCTGTAGAATATTTTGTAAATGTTCTCCTTCAAAAACCCCGAACTCGATATTTTCAATATCGCGATCAACATCTTCCCATGCAGCTTCACGCACAGATTCGAATTCAGATTGCCGAGCCTCTTTCATAAGATCTATGCGTTCGGCAGATGCTTGACGCTTTTGCCTTAGCAGATCTAAAAGGGGAGTAATTGCATTTTTTTGATGATTGGCCGATAGATCAGTATCTTCTTTTTCTTGAAGATTGTGATTGAAAATATGACAAGCAATATATATTTGCTCATCAGATAATTTGTATTCTTCGACAGCAATTCTAGCGTCAATGAATTCTAACGAAACTTTGTGACGCGCTAGTTCTGAAAGTTGTTCTTGCTCAGATAGGCTAATAAATTTTTCTTTCATAATTTTTTTCCTTTGAAATATTTTGTATTTTCACTAACAAAAAGATACGAGTTGTATCGGTGAAGTTATGAATATTATTTTCAGGTGTGTAAAAGCCGACCTCTCATGAAAAGATCGGCTTTTGAAAAAGTTCTTTTGAGACAATCAGAAGACTATTTATCTTCTTTTTTATTCTCTGCATTATTTTCATTTTTGGATTCATCCAAAGCGGCACCAAGAATATCACCCAAAGAAGCACCGGATTCGGTTGATCCGAATTCCTTCATCGCTTGCTTATCTTCGTCGATTTCACGCGCTTTGATAGACAGGCTTAGTTTGCGTGACTTTTTATCCATCGCTGTGATTTTTGCATCGACTTTTTCACCGACAGCAAAGCGATCAGGACGTTGTTCGGAACGCTCACGCGACAGATCAATTTTTTTGATAAAGCCTGTAACACCGTCATTGACTTCAACTTCGACACCGCCATCCTTGATTTCAGTAATGGTTCCGGTAACAACCGCGCCTCTCGCAAGACCTTTCAATGCGCCTTCAAATGGATCATCGGTCAGTTGCTTGATACCCAGCGCAACGCGCTCTTTCTCAGCATCAATATCGATGACTTTAACCTTAACGCTATCGCCTTTGTTGTAAGGCTTAAGCGCCTCTTCTGTCTCATCTTCCCATGAAACATCAGAGAGGTGAACCATGCCGTCAATATCGCCATCAAGACCAATAAACAGACCAAATTCAGTTATGTTACGAACTTCACCCTCAAGCTCTTCGTCAACTTTGTGGTTATTCGCAAAAGCTTCCCAGGGGTTTTCCTGACATTGTTTTAGGCCAAGTGAAATACGGCGTTTTTCTTCATCCACCTCAAGAACCACCACTTCAACTTCTTCGGATGTTGAAACGATTTTGCCCGGATGGACATTTTTCTTTGTCCATGACATTTCGGAAACATGCACAAGCCCCTCAATGCCATCTTCAAGCTCAACAAAAGCACCGTAATCAGCGATATTGGTAACACGGCCTGTGAATTTTGTACCGGGTGCGAATTTGCCCTCAATTTCACTCCATGGATCTTCTTCCAGCTGCTTCATGCCCAGTGAAATACGCTGGGTTTCCTCATTAAAGCGAATAACCTGGACATCAATTGTTTGACCAACCTGCAGCGCTTCTGATGGGTGGTTAACGCGCTTCCATGAGATATCTGTGACGTGCAGCAAGCCATCAACGCCGCCAAGATCAACGAAAGCACCGTAATCTGTGATATTTTTCACAACACCCTGAAGGACGGAGCCTTCGGATAGATTATCCATCAGGTCAGAGCGTGCTTCCTCGCGGGATTCTTCAAGAACAGCGCGGCGGGAGACAACGATATTGCCGCGCTGGCGATCCATTTTCAAAATGTGGAATGGCTGCGGTGTACCCATTAACGGGGTTACATCACGTACCGGACGGATATCAACCTGTGAGCCAGGCAGGAATGCAACAGCACCGCCAAGGTCAACGGTGAAGCCGCCTTTAACGCGACCGAAGATAATTCCTGTCACGCGCTCTTCTTTCTTATGGCTGATTTCAAGCTCGACCCATGCTTCTTCGCGGCGGGCTTTTTCGCGGGAAAGAACGGATTCGCCATCGCGGTTTTCCATGCGCTCAACGAAGACTTCAACGATATCACCGATTTTAAGCTCAGGATCTTCGCCGGGCTTTGAGAATTCCTGTAACGGGATACGACCTTCGGATTTAAGGCCAACATCAACGATGGCGAAATCGTCAGTTAGAGATATAATTGTTCCTTCAACAACGCTTCCTGTGAAGTTTTGCTGGTCTTTCATGGATGTTTCGAGAAGTTTTGCGAAATCTTTACTATCTTCGCGGTCTTGTAGTCTTGCTGCGGCGGAAGCCATGATTTTATTCCTTTTTGTGCCCTCTTTTCAAGCACGGGTTAGGGTTATATGCATCTTATGATGCGTTTCAGGGCATGCGGTGAAGCTATTAAAGATTAAGACGCTCTTTTGTAATCTTAAGCGCCATCTCTAATGTTTCTTCTGCGCTCAGATCGCTATTATCAATGATAATCGCATCTTTGGCACGGGTGAGGGGAGCATCTTTTCGTTGGGCATCCCGAGAATCCCGTGTCCGCATATTATCCAAAACGGTGTCATACTTAACTGTAATCCCTTTGGATTGCAAGTCTTTTAGGCGTCTTTGAGCACGAATTTCGATTTTTGCCGTCACAAAGAGCTTTAAATCAGCATCGGGGCAAATGATTGTTCCAATGTCGCGTCCATCTAGAATAGCGCCATTAGTGCTTTCACCGGGATTTTTCGCGAAGTTTCTTTGTAAATCATTCAGCGTATCGCGGACTTCGGGGATCGCGGCGACAATCGAGGCCGCCTGACCGATATCATCATCGCGCAGACGAGGATTATTTAATGTTGTGCTTTGAATATTCTTAAGCAGGGTTTTGGCCGCTTTAATGCAATCGTCATGGTTGTTCAAATCCAGATCGGCATTAATAACTTCAAGCCCGACACCGCGATAGAGAATCCCTGTATCCATATAGGCGAAATTTAGCTGCTCCGCCAATTGCCGCGCAAGGCTTCCCTTGCCGCTTGCTGCCGGGCCGTCAATGGCGATGATTGGTTTAGGGGGCAAAGTCATTTTCAGAGCTATTGTAATTTAGGTGCTGCAAATTCTTGAGCAGAAGGCGTAACAGGAAATAATAACTTACCTCCTTCACGTGTCATATATGGCGCTCCATGAAGTCCATTTACTTCCCGCAAATCCACAATTTCAACTTTTGTGTCTGGGCTTTGTGCCGGAGTTTGATTCCAGTATGTCGGCACAATATCCTGAAAAGGTAAGGGAAATGAAAAAACTCTTTGCGCGTATTCTTCTCCAATGATGGCGGGTGCGTCTCCCCCACCGTAGCCCCATTTATGTAAGCTGTTAATTTCAAAGCCCTCATCTAAAAGCGCTTCAAATAACTTTTTTGGTGTTTCTTCATCATAAAATAATGCAATGACGTGGCGGTTTGGGTTTTGTGCTGCTAATTCTGTCATGAATTTAGCAGCCCGTTCTTCTTGTCCTTCTAATTCAGTTGGGCTAGGGCTTTTATCCGAATTTATACCAACAATTAGAGGCGTGTGTTCGTCAGCAATATAGTCGGTAATGAACTTGAAACCTGCAAGCGTTGTTGGAAGAACGGCTTCTCTCGGCGGCGCATATGCACCGTTCGTTATATCAAGCGATAAAGCATTGCCAAGTGCTGTAGTCAACTTTTTTGCGGTGTCGCTCGGTGAAGAGCCATGTATTTGCAGTAAATTATCCATGTTTGAGGCTTAACATTGTATTTGCAGAGTTTCAAGCAATGCGACAGCCCAAATCATTCATCAATTCCATAAAATTCGGAAAGCTAGTGCGGATGGGGGTGGCATCATCGACGGTAATTGGCTCGTCCGTGACTGTGCCCAGTGTTAAAAAAGCCATCGCGATGCGATGATCAAGGGCGGTTTTAATCTCTGCACCACCTTTTGGTAATGTGCCATTGCCGTGAATGGTCAAACTATCTTCACCCATTTCCAATGTAACGCCGCATGCTTTTAAGCCTTCTGCGACCATCAACAAGCGATCGCTTTCCTTGACGCGCAGCTCCGCCAGATCCGTCATAGTCGTTGTACCGGATGCGCAAGCCGCAACCATTGCAAAAACAGGGAATTCATCAATCATGGATGGGACGAGTGCAGGATCGACGTTTATGCTTTTTAGCGGGCCTATACCGCGTGCACGAATATCCGCAACAGGTTCGCCGCCTTCTATGCGTTCATTCAAAAAGGCAACATCCGCACCCATCTCCTGAAGCGCCGTATAAATTCCAATGCGTGTTGGATTAACACAAACGCCGCTCACCGTGATTTCTGATCCCTCGTTTAAAATGGCTGCAACAATTGGGAAAGCCGCAGATGACGGATCGCCTGGCACATCAACCGCGCAAGGCTGCATATCCTGACCATCTGTGACGCTGATGGCTGATGCGCCATTGCCGATATTTTTGATATCAATATCAATACCAAAATGACGCAGCATATTTTCTGTGTGATCACGGGTTGGTTTTTCCTCGATCACGGTGGTTGTGCCTTGCGCATTTAATCCGGCGAGCAGGATAGCGGATTTGACTTGCGCACTTGCAACAGGGAGCCTGTATTCAATGGCTTTGGCTTGCGCCGCACCGGTGACAGTCATTGGCAGCTTATCACCATCGCGCCCCGAAAACTCCGCACCCATTTCAGAAAGCGGTATCATAACGCGCTTCATCGGGCGTTTAATGAGGGAGCTATCGCCCGTAAAGGTTGCAGCGATGTCATGACCACCCACAAGCCCCATTAAAAGCCGCGTTGATGTGCCGCTATTGCCCATTTCAAGATTTTGTTCGGGTTGTTTGAGATTGCCAATCCCAACACCGAAAATGCGCCAAAGCCCGTCATCGCCCTTATCAATTTTAGCGCCCATGGCACGCATTGCATCCGCCGTATGGAGTACATCTTCGCCTTCCAAAAGACCGCTAACCATCGTCTCGCCTTGAGTTAAAGCGCCAAACATTAAGGCGCGGTGAGAGATGGATTTATCACCGGGCACTTTTGTGATGCCTTTGATGGGAGAGGGGGATTTTTGAGAGATTGCTTGTGTCATATTACAAAGGGATACAAGCTTGTTTTGTGATAATCAAGCTGAATTGACATTTGAGATGAGTTCTATCCTTAATCCACTGATATTCGAAGAATGAGGCAAAGATAAACTGTGCAAAGATCAATCTTTGCCCTATTTTGATTGCATGACAGTACATATTGTGAAGTTAATAGTCGGATGCGCGGACATGGATGAATATGCGCAATGGCAGGCGCGTCAGGAAATGAATTATGAAGGTGGCTCCAATGGACGGGCTGTGCCGTGTTTAACGCGATTTATGCCAAAGCGCGCGGATGAAATCCTGACAGGTGGCGGCTCTTTATATCGCGTTCTGAAAAGCCGGATTGTGTGCAGACAGAAAATATGTGGTTTTGAAATGGTTAAAACCGAGCATAAGGGTAGTATGTGCGCAATCATGCTGGAGCCGGAGATTATAACCACAGTGAATGCACCGCATCGACCGTTTCAAGGATGGCGTTATTTTGAAAGCGCAAAGGCGCCCGCAGATCGTGGCCTTTATGTGTTAGGGCAGGGTAGCAATGAGCCGCCGGAGGAAATGGCAGATGATTTAAGGGCAGCTGGTCTTTTGTAGGGATTGGGAATATTTGACTTTTGCATGGTAATTAGATAAAATGATTATAGGGTAATGTATCTGATAAGTGGGTCTTGAAAATATCCGCTTTTCAGAAGGTTAGGAAATTATGATTGAAGCTGTAAATTCAGTGATAGCAAATGCGAATCTGTCCCGTGGCAATACGGCGCAGGCTTCTACTGCTGAGAAAATCAATCTGGAAGCGCCATCTGCGCCCAAGGCTCCTTTCATTAGCCCGCGTATCGCTTTAGACGGTGCCGCCAATACGGCCGTCATACAAATTCGCGATTCGGATACAGGCGATGTTCTAACGCAATTCCCGTCAGAATCGCGTATTCGCGCCATTCAGGCGGAGCAAGCTTTACAGGCGGCGCAATCTGAGCGTCAAGATCCTGTTCCTCTTCCAGAGGCAGGCACATCAGAGCCAACATCTTCAGCGCCCGTGCCAAGTTTTGATGCGAGTGCTTTGGCAGCATTGCAAGCGCCGCAAGGTGCTAGTACTTCTGATATTCAGCTTGCAACGGTTGCATTTTCAACCGGAGCATCTGCCGGAGCTGGCGAATCACCGTCGGTGAGCGTAACTGCTTAGGGTTCTAAAACTGAACTATGGCGAGCTGATATGACTCTAATTTCCGTTTTTACTCATATTGAGATTTAAAGAAACTTTTTACACTTTTCATAGCGCTACGTTAATATTCGGTGTGACTATCATGGTGATTGCATTTGGATTTATAGTCATTACTGATTCAATACCGTCATCCCGGCGAAAGCCGGGATGACAGGAAAAGTTTGAGATGTTGTTTTTTGTCGTTCACGCAAAGACCGCCATGAAGGCGCAACGGGTGCAGTGCTTGCTTGATAAC
>CAWUJS010000034.1:0-18468 GCA_963922705.1 uncultured Alphaproteobacteria bacterium
TCAAAATGGGACGACAACGTATAGACAATACTTTGAGGAGCATTTTGAAAAAACGACGATTTGCAGATTTGTCCGGTTTTAAAATGGAATGACTATAGTATTTGTCTGTGGATAATTGACGTAGATATTTGTAAAAATTAGAGTTTCAGTAATTATTTATCACAAGGATTTTTAGCCAATGACCCTTCGCACTTTTCGTAAATTGTGTCTTACCGTATCAACTGCTGCTTTGATTGGTATGGGTGGACAAAGTGTTTCTGCGCAAGATGAAATGTTACATTCATCATTGAGCATTTCTCTCAAAGATGCGGTTTCAACAGGCATATCAACCAATCCTGAATATGGTGTGGTTGCGGCTAGTCGCCGTGCAACTGATGAAGAATTAAAGCAAGGGCGTGCTCTGTTTTACCCTTCTATTGACTGGAACGGTGATGTCGGCTGGGAATATAGCGATGATCCTGCAACACGCGCCGGTACAGGGGATGATGACGAGACCCTGTTCCGCTATGAGACAGGCTTAACTTTAACACAACTTCTATTCGATGGATTTGATGCCAAATACGAGGTAGAGCGTCAGAAAGCGCGTGTTATATCCTCTGCGCATCGTGTTCGTGAAACTGCTGAATTGACCGGATTATCTATTGTTGAGGCTTATCTTGAAGTTTTACGTCAGCGTGAATTGTTGGAGATTGCACGCAAAAACGTTGCTGATCATATTGCGATCATGGATCAAATTGAGCAAGGTGTAGAAGGTGGTCGTTCAACACAAGCTGATGCTGAGCAAGCCAAAGCACGTCTGGCGCAAGCCCGGGCAACAGAATCAAGCACGCGACAGTCATTGCGGAATGCTGAATCCAACTATCGTACAGAAGTTGGAGATAAGCCAGGCCAATTAACATTGCCAGCAACGCCATTTGAAGTCCTTGCAGAAGATGTTGAGCGCGAGGTTGAAAAAACCATCGCTTACAGTCCAACGCTGGATATTTTTGAAGCAGATATCGAAGTTGCATATGCAGAGGCACAACAGACAAAATCCACATTTTATCCACAGGTTGACTTGCAGTTAAACGCACGTCAAGGCCATGATCTCGGGGGTGTCGAAGGGCGCGATCGTTCTGCAACGGCTCTTGTTGTCGCTAACTGGAATTTATATCGCGGTGGTGCGGATATGGCACGTGCGCGTGAGTTTATTCACCGTCATCAGCAAACAAAAGAAGCGCGTGCGGAAGCCGCACGTGCAGTTGAAAATGATGTGCGTCAGACATGGGCTGCCATGGCTTCTGCAGGGGAGCGCGCACGCCAATTTGCAGCGCAGGCAGATGCCAATGTTGAAGTCGTAAAATCTTACAAAGATCAATTCAGCCTTGACCGTCGTACACTGCTTGATGTTTTGGATGCGCAAAATGAGCTTTTTGTATCACGCTCCAATACTGTCAATTCAGAATTTCTAGAGATGCTGGCTGTTTACCGCTTGTTAGCTTTAAAGGGCGCTTTACTACCGACGCTTGATGTTGCTTATCCAAGGGAGAGTGCTGTTGCGTCTCGTGATCTGTGGACAAGCGAAGAAAGAAATAAAGCGCGCTAGTTAGCCTTTAAAATCTCTTCTCAATTTTGGGGATAAATGTGAGCAAAAAACAGGACGACCCCTCTGATAATAAAGATGAGTCACCCGGCTATGTGGCAGGTGGTTCAGAAAAAAACTTTGATAAGGCGGCAATTTCTGATGATCAATCTGATGCGAAAAAAGATGCCGCTTCCGATGCTCAACAACAAAGCGCAACAGAACTAGCTGAAAATCCTGATAGCTGGCCACTCCAGGCAGACCGTCTGGCTATTCACGAGCCCTTAATCGATTGTCTCAGGTTGCTCGCTGGCTTTTATGGTCGTAGAACAAGCAATGCTGGCCTGACAGCGGGGCTTCCGATTCCGCCGACAGGTATTACCCCGGAAATATTAATGCGTGCATCATTGCGTGCAGACATGAACGCAAACCTTACGGAGCGCTCACTGGAATCTTTGGCAATTGCCCCGAATTTACCCTGTATTTTGGCTTTGGCGGAAAATCAGGGCTGTATATTGTGGGAAATTCGAAGCCCCCAGAAAGCAAAAGCTAAAAAGACAAAAGCCAAAGACGAGAATATCCAATTCCATCCTGAAACCCAATTTGTTGTACAATTCCCGGAAACGTCTGATGAAAAACAGGTTTTAAGCTTAGAGCAGCTTAAAAAGCTCTATAATGGCTACGCATTTTTCGTACGCCCCATTGCACGTGCGGATGACCGCGCAGGTCCTGCAGAAATTGACACAGGGCGTAATTGGTTTTGGGCAACATTTTGGAAAAACCGGACGATTTATTCTGAGGTCGCACTCGCCGCAGTCATGATCAATCTGTTTGCAATCGCCAGCTCATTATTTGTTATGAATGTCTATGACCGCGTTGTTCCGAATAATGCGTTTGATACGCTATGGGCCTTGGCAGCACTCATTTTTGTCGTGTATGTCTCTGATTTTTGTCTCAAGCATCTTCGTGCGCAATTTTTAGATTTCGCGGGCCGTAAAGCAGATGTAATCATTTCATCTCAATTGTTTGAACAAATTTTAGGCATGACAATGACGGCAAGACCGCAAAGCGCGGGAGTTCTGGCCGCTAACATGAAAGAATTCGAAACGTTACGAGACTTTTTCACCAGTGCAACGATGGTCGCGCTAATAGATCTTCCCTTCGTGCTTTTCTTTGTTCTGGTCATCTATATTATTGGTGGGCCTTTTGTGGCTTTGGTGCCTTTTGTCGCTATTCCACTTGTGATTGGCATGGGGCTTTTCCTGCAAAAACCTCTTGAAAAAGTCATAAAAGAGTCGCTATACGAAAGCGCGCTCAAAAATGCGTTACTGTTTGAAACAATTATTGGTCTTGAAACAATTAAAGTTCAGGCAGCAGAAGGTCATACACAACGCTCGTGGGAAGAGTTAACCGACAAAGCTTCCAAAACCTCAGTAAAATCCAGACAAATTGCTGCTTTTGCTCAAAACTGGGCAATGTTTGTACAGCAAATGGTTAGCGTCTTTATTGTTATTGTTGGGGTTTATCAAATTAGTGCCGGCGTGCTTTCTATGGGTGGTTTGATTGCCTGTGTGATTTTGTCTGGTCGCGCTATGGCTCCTCTCGCACAGGTATCCGGCTTGATGACACGAATGAATCAATCGCGTCAAGCGTTAGATCAGCTTGATGATCTGATGAAAAAGCCGGTTGAACGCCCGGCGGGTAAACATTTCGTAACCATGCCCCATGTAAAAGGCAAAGTAGAGTTTCGAGATGTTGTCTTTAACTACCCCGGACAGGCTGTCCCAGCCCTTAATCATTTGAGCTTTACCATTGAACCGGGCGAAAAAGTTGGGGTTATTGGCGCGGTGGGTTCTGGTAAGACAACATTGGAACGGCTCTTGATTAACCTTTATGAGCCTACAAGTGGTTCTGTACAAATTGATGGATCAGATGTCCGTCAAATTGATCCTGGTGATTTGCGCCGCTCTGTTGGCGCTGTTCAGCAAAGCCCACAGCTTTTCTTTGGCTCTGTCCGTCAAAACATTACGATGGGGCATGAGACTGCGCCGGATAGCGCGGTTTTGCGTGCGGCAGAGCTGTCCGGTGTCATGGAGTTTTTACGGGATTCCGAAGCTGGTCTGGACACACAAGTGGGAGAGCGCGGTGAAGCACTTTCCGGCGGGCAAAGGCAAGCTGTAGCGATTGCACGTTCGCTTCTTTACGATCCGCCGATTTTGGTTTTGGATGAGCCTACGGCTTCGATGGATCCTGCATCTGAAAACCGTCTTCGCAAGCGCTTGGAAATACTGTGTAAAAATAAAACAACAATTTTGATTACACATAAAGGTTCCATGCTATCTATTGTCGATAAGTTAATTTTGATTGACCGCGGCAAGCTAGTTGCTTTTGGACCAAAAGATGAAGTCATCCGCAAATTACAAGCGCGTCAATATGGTACAGCCGCTGAGAATACACAGGTGTAATCATGGTAAAGGCAGATAAAAAAGGCGCAAATACAAAAAAGGATGCTTCTAATAAGAAAGCAGCAAGTCAAAAAGCTCAAACGGCTATTGATGAAAACATCACCATTAACGATGCCGGAGAATGGCATGCCGTACAAGAAAATTGGGCAAAGGAAAAAGCGGGCCGTTTCAAAGCGCATGCTTTAAAAACTTTTGATACAGATCAAGATATGCCTTTGTCTCGCCATGCATTTTTATTTTTTATCATTATGATCTGGATTATTCTGGCAATTGTTGCCAGTTTTGCCACATTGGATGAAGTCACGCGCGGTGATGGCAAGGTCATCCCATCCTCTGATGTGCAAGCGTTACAAAGCCTGGAAGCTGGTATTATTGATGAATTTCTCGTCCGTGAAGGGGATCAGGTTGAAAAAGGGCAGACTCTTGTCCGCCTGAATGCAATAGAGGCATCCTCTGATCTTGGTGCTAATCAAGCGCGTTATTTGGGCTTACTGGCCTCAATTACGCGCTTGTCTGCAGAAGCGGAAGGTAAGGGGACTGTTGATTTTCCTGATGAAGTTATGAAGCAAGCCCCGCAAAGCGTGACAGAGGAGATGAATACATTTCGTGCCAATAGGCAGTCGCTTAATAATCAACTCAATGTTTTACAACAGCAAGTTGTACAGCGTGAGCAAGAAGTCAGAGAGCTAACGACACGGGCGAGTGATACACGTGGCGTGATTAATTTACAGCGCCAGGAAATGGAAATGGTGCGTCCACTCGTGGAAAAAGGTTCAGCGCCACGTATGGAGTTGCTCCAGCTAGAACGCGGCCTTAAAGAACGTCAGACCGAGTTAAACGGCTACCTCTCCAGCCTTCCACGTGCGCGCTCTGCGGTTAATGAAGCCAATGCACGCCTTGAAGAGGTTAAAACAAATGCAAAAGCACAAGCGCAGACAGAACTTTCTGCAAAATTGATTGAAATGAACGAGATTAAGGAACGTTTATCTGCTTTAACGGAACGCAAAACGCGTACTGCGATAAAATCGCCCGTCGCTGGTACTATTCAGGAAATTACCGTGAATACAATTGGTGGTGTTGTTCGCCCGGGAGAGGATTTAATCAAAATTGTTCCCAAGGATGATAAGTTAATTGTGGAGGCTCGAATACGCCCTGCTGATAGAGCCTTTATATTTCCGGGACAAAAAGCCGTTGTAAAATTGACGGCCTATGATTTTTCAATTTATGGCGGACTTGATGCTGAATTAATTAGTATTTCCGCAGATACATTTGAAGATCAGGAAGGCAACACTTATTATCAGGTGAAGTTAAGAACGGATGAGACAGAGCTTAAACGCAAAGGCGAAGTCTTACCGATTACAGTTGGTATGGTTGCTTCTATTGATATTTTGACCGGTAAAAAGACAGTGATGCAATATCTTCTCAAGCCGTTTATCAAGACACTGGACAATGCGATGAACGAGCGCTAGTTTCCTTATCTATGGAACAGCAAAAAGTAACAGATCAAATTCAAATAACTCTTCCCGATGGCGCGGTGCGTGAATATGGCGCGGGCATCACAGGTTTGGAAATAGCACAAAGCATTTCTAAATCCCTCGCAAAGGCAGCGATTGCGATTGAAATTAACGGAGAGCTTTCTGACCTCTCTTTACCGATCAATGATCATGCTAATATTTCCCTGATTAAACGTAGCGATGAAGGCGATATTCCTCTTGAGATGATTCGTCATGATTGTGCGCATGTAATGGCAGAAGCCGTGCAGACCCTATTTCCCGGAACGCAAGTGACAATCGGTCCTAATATCGAGAATGGATTCTTTTACGATTTTGCACGCGATGAGCCGTTTAGTGATGCTGATTTCGAGGCTATTGAAAAAGAGATGCGCAAAATTGTAGAGCGCGGCGATGCGTTCACCCGTGAGGTTTGGGATCGCAATGAGGCAATTGCGTATTTCAAAGATAAGGGCGAGCAATATAAAGCCGAGCTTATTGAGGATCTTCCTGAAGATGAAGACATCAAGATTTACAAGCAGGGTGAATGGCTTGATCTATGTCGTGGCCCGCATATGCAAAACACCAAGCAAGTTGGAACAGCGTTTAAATTGCTCAAGGTTGCTGGTGCGTATTGGCGCGGAGATAGCAATAACGCCATGCTGACACGGATTTACGGTACAGCCTGGCGTGATGAGAAAGAGCTAAAAGCCTATCTCACGCAGCTAGAAGAAGCGGAAAAGCGCGATCACCGGAAACTGGGCAATGAGATGGATTTGTTCCATTTTCAGGATGAAGCGCCCGGGCAGGTCTTTTGGCATCATAATGGCTGGGTGATTTATACGGCTCTGATGGATTATATGCGCCGCAAAGTTCGCGCTTCCGGGTATCAGGAAATTAACACGCCGCAGCTTTTGGATGCACGTTTCTGGAAAGCATCCGGGCATTGGGATAAATATCGTGAGAATATGTTTATTTTCGGCGAAGAAGAGGATGAAAATCCGGCTGCTTTAAAACCGATGAGCTGTCCCGGCGGTGCGCAAGTCTATAAAGCAGCGTTACGCAGTTATCGTGAACTCCCTTTGCGCTTGGCTGAATTTGGGCATGTGTTCCGTCAGGAACCATCAGGAGCGCGCCATGGTTTGATGCGTGTGCAGGCCTTCACACAAGATGATGCGCATATTTTTTGTACGCATGAGCAGCTTGAAGATGAAGTTGTGAAAATGTGTGAGCTGATCCGCGATGTGTATCAGGATTTAGGTATTGCGGATGATATTACAATTAATTTCTCCACCCGCCCTGAACAGCGTATCGGCAGTGAAGAAGATTGGGATCGCGCCGAAGCAGCCTTGCAAAAGGTTCTCGATCGCCTTGATATGAAATGGGTTCTTAACGAAGGCGATGGAGCATTTTACGCGCCGAAGCTTGATTTTATCCTGCGCGATGCAATTGGCCGTGAATGGCAATGCGGAACTGTTCAGGTAGATATGAATATGCCGGATCGTCTGGATTTGCAATATGTTGGCGATGATAATGAGCGCCATGCACCGCATATGGTGCATCGTGCCATTTTAGGGTCTGTGGAACGGTTCTTAGGCGTTTTGATTGAGCACTATGCCGGGAAGCTTCCTCTATGGCTTGCGCCTGTTCAATGTGTTGTCGCGACGGTGACAGGGACAGCCGATGACTATGCGCGTTCGGTTCATGAAAAGCTTCTTGCAGCGGGCATACGCGCAGAGCTTGATATTCGTAATGAGAAGATCAATTACAAGGTGCGCGAACATTCAGTGAAAAAAGTGCCGAATTTATTTGTTGTTGGCGCGCGTGAAGCCGAAGAACAAACGGTTGCGATTCGCCGTTTGGGTAGCAAGGATCAAAGCATCGAAGGGCTTGATGCTGCGGTTGATGCTCTCGCTAAAAATGCAAGGCCACCGTTTTAATGCCAAACGCGTCATCCCGAACGTATGTGAGGGATCTCCTAAAGTAATTGAGATCCTTCCGCTTCGCGTCAGGATGACGCCTTAAAAACGCCTTAAAAAAGAAAACAATGAAACAATTCTTCGTTTACATTCTGACCAATGATTTTGGAAATGTCATGTATGTTGGTGTAACGAATGATCTTGAAAGACGCATATTAGAGCACAGGGATGGGCTGGTTAAAGGATTCACGAAGAGATATAATGTCAAAAAGCTTGTCTATTATGAAGATTGCTTTTCTTCTCTTGCAGCCGTCAATCGTGAGCGGCAAATCAAAGGTTGGCGGCGCGAGAAAAAGAATAAACTGGTTGAAACATTGAATCCTGGTTGGCAAGATTTATTTGTTGATTATGAGATCCCTCACATACGTTCAGGATGACACGGTATTTTATGAGTGCATTACAAGACGATCCTATTGAAAATATTATTATCCCCCGTACAGCAGATATCGGGAACTTCGAAGTGCATCGCGCATTGCCAAGCCGCGATAAGCAAATGGTGGGGCCGTTTATCTTCTGGGATCAGATGGGGCCGGGAGAGTTTTTAACCCATCAAGGCGTAGATGTGCGCCCCCATCCGCATATTGGCCTTTCCACCGTCACATATTTATTTTCCGGCTCTTTAGATCACAAAGATTCGCTTGGTTTTGATGAGCGGATTTTACCGGGAGATGTAAATGTCATGACGGCAGGCTCCGGGATTGTGCACTCAGAACGCACAGGTCAAGATATCCGCCAAAACCCGTCAGAGCTTTTCGGGATTCAAAGCTGGCTGGCTTTGCCAAAAAGCCATGAAGAAACAAAACCGGCATTCTCTCATACAGGCAAAAAAGAGCTTCCTGTTCTGGAGCATGAAGGCATGAAAGCCCGTATCATTATGGGTGCATTATGGGGCAAGACCGCCCCTGTTAATACATTGACCGACACGCTTTATCTCGATGTAACGCTTGAAGAAAGCGGGGTTTTTGAGTTACCTGACGAAGTTGAAGAGCGCGGTATTTATGCATTGTCGGGAGATGTTGAAATTTCCGGCATTACCCACAAACCCAACCAGCTTTTGGTGTTCAGGCCGGGTGATAAGATAGCGATAAAAGCGCTTACACCCGTTCGTATGATGGTGCTGGGCGGCGCGGTTATGGATGGCCCGCGGCATATTTGGTGGAATTTTGTCTCATCAGACAAAGAGCGCATTGAGCAAGCCAAAGATGATTGGCGCAATGGTAAATTTGCAACAGTTGACGGCGATCCTGAATTCATCCCTTTGCCGGGTTAAGAGCCACGCTTGACAATGGTTTTACCTGTGTTAATGATTTCCAAACGAATACATATTAAGATAAATTAGCTTTAACAATAAAGGAGATAAGCCAATCGCCAGACCTGATAATAACCCGCGTGCGCCGCGTAAAGATAAAGGGCCACGTATCAATGAGAATATTACTGCGGATGAAATCCGTGTTGTGGGCGCTGATGGAGAGATGGCAGGGGTCATGTCCGTATCAGAAGGTGTAAAGCTCGCTGAAGATGCCGGTCTTGATCTGGTAGAAGTTTCCCCGAATGCCAAACCCCCTGTTTGTAAAATATTAGACTACGGCAAATATAAATACGAACAGCAGAAAAAGGCATCAGAAGCTCGCAAAAAGCAAAAAACTGTCGATGTAAAAGAAGTTAAAATTCGCCCCGGCATTGAAGAGCATGATTATCAAGTCAAGCTGCGCAACACGCGACGTTTTCTCGAAAATGGTGATAAGGTCAAGGTGACTATGCGTTTTCGCGGTCGTGAAATGGCACACCAGAATATAGGGATGGATGTGCTCAAACGCATGATCGAAGAAGTTGATGATGTCGGAAAGGTCGATTTACACCCCAAGCTTGAAGGTCGCCAAATGATTATGGTTCTTTCCGCTAATAGCTCTGCTAGCTAGCTCCAGATTCCAGCCTCACACCTCATTAGTTTTGCTTATATTTTCGCGATAAATGATAAACAGGCTAGAGGCAACGATAATTGCACCACCAAGGAAAACCGGCCAGCCGGGAATATATTGCCAAATAATAATGTCAAACCCGGTTGCCCAGATCAGGCTTGTATAATTCAGCGGTGCAACCAGGGATGCCTGTGCATGCCTGTACGCGTTTGTAAGGCATAATTGGGCGCAGCCTCCTGAAAGTCCAAGAAGTAAGAATAAACCAAATTCTGCGCTATTTTGAATAGGTGCAGCGACAAAGGGCATAAAGAATATCCCCGGTATAATGACACCGGCTAAAATAAAATAAAATGTCACAGTAAAAGAGTTTTCCGTTTTTAAATATCGCAATGTGGTATGGATTAAAGAGTGCGAAGTTGCAGCACACAGCCCAAGAATAACCCCTAGCGGGTTAACTGCACCTGTCGGCGCAGCCATAAGCACAACACCGCCAATGCCAATGACAATCGCCATTGCACGGTAAACACCAACATGTTCTTTGAGGATAAAATGTGCAATAATTGGTGTGATAATACTGGATGCAAATAATAAAACCGTTGCATCCGCCATGGGAAGCTCCGCAAAAGTGCCATAAGTTATGATCAGGCTTATGCTGCCTATGATTGCACGAAATGCGACAGCATATGGCTTTTTGGTTTTAAAAAGCGCTGGCTGCTTTTTCAATGCCATGTAGCCAAGCAAAGGCACAATAAATATTGCATTTCTATAGAAAGCGATTTCCGCCACGTGATGCGTGTTCGATAAAAACTTGGCGATAGCACTCATGACCGAAAACAGGAAAAATGCTATTAGAGCAAGCATTATGCCTTTCAATAAATGTTCTTGATGTGGTTCTACTGTTTTCATTTTTTATCCTGACTTGCATAAAAAAAGAGCTGCGATTAATCATCACAGCCCTTTTTAAACTATTTTAACCGTCATCCCCGCGGCTGAGCGAAGCGAGGCTTAGACGGCGGGGATCCTTTGATGTCAAAGTGCGTTGCATTTTGTACTTATGGATACCGTTTGTGCGAACACCTGTCGGTGTGCCAACGGGATGACCGCTGCGCGGTCAGTTCTTGTCCTTATCCACAAGCTTGTTCTTGCCAATCCATGGCATCATACCGCGCAGTTTTGCACCTGTTTCTTCAATCGGGTGCTTTGCTTCTGATTCGCGGATTTCAACAAGGCGTGAAAGCCCTTCTTTGTTACCGCCCATAAATTCTTCTACAAATTTACCGGATTGAATATCAGCCAAAATACGTTTCATTTCTGCTTTTGTCTCATCCGTTATCACGCGAGGGCCGGACACGTAGTCACCGAATTCTGCGGTATTGGAAATGGAATAGCGCATATTCGCTAACCCGCCTTCATAGAGAAGATCTACGATCAGTTTAAGCTCATGCAAACACTCAAAATATGCCATTTCTGGCGGATAACCTGCTTCGACGAGTGTTTCATAGCCTGCCTTAATCAACTCAGATGTACCGCCGCATAGAACAGCCTGTTCACCAAAGAGATCAGTTTCACATTCGTCCTTGAATGTCGTCTCAATGATCCCGGAGCGACCACCGCCAACAGCAGAAGCATATGATAGCGCAAGCTCTTTTGCTGTACCGGAAGCATCTTGCGCAACTGCGATTAAGCATGGAACGCCGCCGCCTTTTTGATATTCACCGCGTACCGTGTGACCTGGGCCTTTTGGGGCAACCATAATCACATCAAGATCTGCGCGTGGTTTAATCAGGCCAAAATGAATATTAAGACCATGCGCAAACATTAATGTTGCGCCTTCCTTAAGGTTAGCCTCAAGCTCATCACGGTAAAGATCAGCCTGATGCTCATCAGGTGTTAAAATCATAACCACATCAGCTTCGGCTGCCGCTTGCGCAGGTGGAAGTACGGTAAACCCTGCTGCCTCTGCTTTTGGTGCAGAGGATGAACCGTCACGAAGCCCGATAATAACGTCAGAAACACCGCTATCCTTAATGTTCTGTGCGTGTGCGTGGCCTTGTGAGCCATAACCGATAATAGCAACTTTTTTAGCTTTAATAAGCTCTATGTCACAATCTTTGTCGTAGTAAACATTCAAAGATGTTGTGTTTTCCGGGATGTTGTTCGGGTCAATTGCTTCTGCTTGCGCCATTTTTAGCGATTCCTCTTCATTTTTGTTCTTAACTTTAAGGCACTAAACAGGGTTTTTTATCAGGAATCAAGGAAGAATTGCTGCAAATCAGGGTATTTACGGATTTGGTTTATAATCTGGCGTATCTATAGATAGTTGCCAATCTATTTAATGAACTATTTTTTTCATAAGAAAGTTGACACATTAGTTCCTGTTAAATATTATGGTTTTTTTAGTTTTAAAAGGAAATAAATTATGCTGAAAACACAAATGCAAAAAGCAACAGGGGCAGTGCAAAATATGCTGCAAAATATAAGTGGCGGGCAGTCAGAATGGAAACCAAAAAGTTTTTCACCTGAAACCCGAGAACTTGTCATACAAAAAAATGGGCAAGAGATCACAATATCTGCAGATGATGTGCTTCAAGAGAGCAATAGGCGCCATTTCAAACGCTCGCTGAAAATGACTTCTAATGGTCTTTTTTTAAGTAGCATGACCGACGAAGAGTTTGCTGATATTGCAGATGCAGCGACATTAAAAGAAGAATGGCACGCTGACGCCCAATATGTCCAAAATACTAAAGAAAGTGATGCTCTTGTTTCTGGTTTAGCGCTTGAAGAGGTTTGATTTTTTATAAAAACTTGACATACTGTATTTTTTAATATACTTTCCGCTATATTTTAAATCGCCAGAAAGTCAGTTTTATGAATAAAAGAGACTTAGACCTTGCAAATCAATGGGCAGAACATATTGATCCTACTGTAAATGATTGGCACATATCTTCGATAAATGGCGACCATACCGTATGCCGAGAAAATTGTCGATGGTGCAATTGACATTGAATATCAGCATGCAATGTCTAGTCTAAGAGCTGAAGTGGGTGAATTTAGAAACTCTTAAGCTTTCCAAATTTTACAGTTTTTATGAAATTTCAATTGATAATCAATAATATTAAGGAATAAGATGGTTTTTAAAAACGCTAAAGAATTTTTTTCACGGCTTGTCGATCCGAATCCATATTGGGCGGTATCGGAACAGTCAGATGACATCGATGCAGTAACCATACGGCGCTTTGATGTAAATGTAGACGTAAATGTATTTTTTGACGTAAATGAAGACGTAAATGTATTTGAGGAAATAACAGATGTTCCTACGGCTGATGTTATGCAGGCATGGTATGCTACCCAAAATGAAGCAGACCCTCCAACCAGTGAAAAAGGTAAAAGAGTCTACGAAGCTATGCTGAAAATGGATAAAATGCTGGCAATCAATATTGTCAGTATTGCAGGTGAAGTCAGTGATAGGCACAATGACTTGCGCAACCAAACTGGTGTCATTGAGAAGCAAGACTTTTCAGGCGTCATAAGCGTGGAGTGTCACGAAATATATGATGGACAGAAACGCATTGAACCTTAAACACACAAAAGCGGTTATCTTTTCCGTTGAAGGCACAAGCCTTTCCGATCAAGAGCGCGGCTTTTTTGCTGAAAGTGCGCCGCTGGGCTTTATCCTATTTTCCCGTAATTGTGAAACCCCGCAGCAGCTTTATGCGCTGATATCCTCCCTTAAGGAAGCCGTTGGTTGGGATTGCCCGATTTTGATCGATCAGGAGGGGGGGCGCGTGCAGCGTCTAAAACCGCCTTTATGGCGTGATTATCCTGCGATGAAAACATTCGGTGACCGCGCCGCAGATGATATGGATGGCGCACTCGAAGATTTGCGCTATGTGATTTTACAACTCGCCGAGGAATTATCAGCGGGCGGCGTGAATGTCAATTGTGCGCCCGTTCTGGATGTCCTGACCACGGCAACACATGATGCAATCGGGGATCGGGCTTTTTCCGATGATCCCGATATTGTCTCGCGTTTAGGATTGTCTGTTTGCCGGACATTGCTCTCCGCAGGAATAACACCTGTGATCAAACATCTGCCGGGGCAGGGGCGTGCAAAAACAGACTCCCACAAAGACTTGCCTCGCATTAACGCATCCCGCGCAGAGCTTAATGCGACAGACTTCAAACCATTCAAAGATATCGTTAACTCGGATATCGCGGATCATGTCTGGGGCATGGCGTCGCATATTATCTATGAGGATATTGATCCCGATTTACCGTCTTCTGCGTCCCCGACAATTATCAATGATATCATTCGCGGCGATATCGGTTTTAACGGGCTTTTGCTGTCCGATGATCTCGATATGGATGCTTTATCGCATTTGGGCGATATTGCAGCGCGAAGTGCGGCTGTTATCGAGGCGGGATGCGATGCATCGCTTTATTGCTGGGCAGATATGAAAGTGATGGAGGCAATCGCCGAATCTGTGCCTAACTTGTCCTTAAAGGCGCAAGAATCATTGCAAGAATCATTAAACTTATCCAAGAATGAATCATAATCATTTTTAAACGCGGAGCTTCAGAGTTACAGAGTTTTTTATCATACAAAAATCATTCAGACTCCTTATCTCTGAAACTCCGCGTAAAATATTTTATGATGATGCTTTATGATTAATAGTGCAGTAAAATTCGAAGAAGACCCGCCGCGTCAAAACATGCCGCATGAGGCTGATGCGCTGCTAATCAATATCGACGGCTATGAAGGGCCGATCAATGTCCTGCTCGATCTTGCCCGCAGTCAAAAAGTTGATCTCCTGCAAATCTCAATCCTGCAATTGGTGCGCCAATATCTCGGTTTTGTTGAGCGTGCAAAAGAGCTGAATTTAGAACTGGCGGCGGAATATCTTGTGATGGCGGCATGGCTTGCCTATCTCAAATCGCGCCTGTTATTGCCGCAAGAAGAAGAGGGGCCAGACCCGACTGCTGAAGAAATGGCAGAAGCCCTGCAATTCCAGCTTCGCCGCCTCGAAGCGATGCAGCAAGCCTCTGGAAAGCTGCAAGAGCGTCCGCAGCTTGGGCAATCGGTTTTTGCGCGCGGCATGCCGGAGGGGATCAGCACTGCAACCCATACCAAATGGGATGTTAATTTATATGATATGCTCAAGGCCTATGGCGATATTCAAAAACGTGCAGATGAGAGCCATTATGATCTGCCGGAGTTTACATTAATGTCGATGGATGATGCGATAAACCGGATGGGGCGTATGCTCGGCAAATTGCCGCGCTCAAATACTATGGGCGGCGCGCATTCTGTCTGGGCAACTTTAGAGAGCTTTATTCCCGAAGGGATTAAGGACAGGCTTTACGGGCGTTCCGCTATGGCTTCAACGTTTACCGCCGGATTAGAGCTTGCCAAGCAAGGCAAGCTGGAAATCAAGCAAGATGGCTTGTTCAGGCCTATTTACTTGCGTGGTCGTACAGTGGAGGAGGGGGCATGAACGAAACAACCCGCATTGTAGAAGCCCTTCTTTTTGCCGCGGTGGAGCCGATGAGTACAAAAGAATTACATGCCCGCACACCTGAAGGGGCGGATGTGGGGGCGGCGCTCATGGAGCTTCAAAAACATTATCAAGAGCGCGGTGTGAATCTTGTGAATATAGAAGGGCAATGGGCCTTTCGAACGGCGAGTGACCTTGCCGATGCGCTAATTTTGGAAAAAGAAGAAGCCAAAAAACTCTCCCGCGCGGCGATGGAAACGCTGGCTATTATCGCCTATCATCAGCCTGTCACCCGCGCAGAGATAGAGAATATTCGCGGCGTTTCAACCCATCGTGGTCAACTTGATGCATTGATCGAGGCGGGATGGGTGAAACCCGGACGCAGGCGCGAGACACCGGGGCGGCCTTTAACATGGATGACAACGCCTGGCTTTTTGGATCAATTTAGCCTTGAATCAATTATGGATTTACCGGGGCTGGATGATTTAAAAGCCTCAGGGCTGCTGGATCGCCGCCCTGCGATTGAAGCCATTCCCGGTATGGATGTGGATGATGTGTGTGATGAAACCGGTGATTTGTTTGCCGAACAAAACGAAGAACAAGACAATAGACAAGAAGACGAACAGGCCTTAGAAATAAGTGAAGAAGCGATACAAGCAGAAATCAAAGAAGCCCTAAAGGGCATGAACTAAGAGGAATTTAAATCATGGCACCCGGCCCGTTACAAATTGCAATTGTTGTTTTGTTAATTCTGGTTGTTTTCGGCGCAAGCCGCGTGCCGGGCATTGCTGAAAATCTTGCCAAAGGGATTAAATCTTTCAAAAAAGGCCTGAAAGAGGATGATGATGCGCCGCAAATTAAGGATGACTCACAATAAGGATGTCATCCCCGCAAATACAGCGGGGATCTTTTCGTTAAGCCGTAGGATGACGTTTTCTTGGGAGTTTGCAGGGTAAAATGCTGGATTTCGGTTGGACAGAATTAATTATCATTATGGCGATCGGGGTGCTTGTGATCGGGCCGGACGAAATTCCCGGTATGATGCGTAGCTTTGGCAATCTGGTTCGCCGCCTCTCTTATATCAAATACGCCATGACCCAACAATTTGATGAATTTATGCAAGAGGCTGATTTGGATGATATCCGCAAAGGCGTGAATTTTGAGACTGCCCGCCGTAGCGCCGAATTCGATGAAGCAGCCGAGGATGAGGAGGGCGTTTTGCCGGAAAGTGAAGAGAGGGAGGGTGGCTAATAATTGTCATTGCGAAGCCCTTAGGGCTGAAGCAATCTTCTTGCGTTATGAGAGATTGCCGCGTTAGCCTTCGGCTTCCTCGCAATGACAATCCAGAAGTTTAATTATGACCCAAGAACCCAGACCCATCATCGGCCACATTATAGAGCTACGCAAACGCTTGATATTTGTCATTGCCGCCATGGCGATAGGGACTGCCGCCTGTTTTGGGTTTGTCGAACAAATCTATTCCTATCTCATGGAGCCTCTCGCCGCAGCGGGCAGCGATCGCCTCATTTACACTGGCCTGACTGAGGCTTTCTTTACCTATCTAAAAGTCGCCTTTTTTGCCGGAATTTTCCTGACATTCCCGTTTTTACTCCTCCAGCTCTGGCTGTTTATCGCACCGGGCTTGTATAAAAAAGAGAAATCAGCATTCCTGCCATTCCTGATCGCAACACCGCTCTTATTTTTTGCCGGAGGTGCAGTTGTTTATTATGTCGTCATGCCAACCGCATGGCCGTTTTTTGTTGGCTTTGAAACGAGTGCTTCGGAAACGGCCTTGCCAATTGAACTCGAAGCGCGGGTGAGTGAATATCTTGACCTCATTATGACGCTGATCTTTGCGTTTGGTCTTTGTTTTCAGCTTCCTGTGTTGCTAACATTGCTTGGTAAAGCAGGGCTGATCACCCATAAAACATTAGCAGCCAAGCGTAAATATGCTGTTATTCTTGCATTTTTTGTGGCTGCCTTCTTGACACCGCCCGATGTGATTAGCCAAATTCTTTTAGCCGTGCCAATATTGGCTTTGTATGAAATATCCATTCTGTTAGTGCGCTATGTCCAACCAAAACAGCCCAAAAACAATATACCACAAACGCCTTGAAAGCGGCGATTTAAAGCCTGACCCCGTGCAGGCGCAAGCTATTGATGCGCTTGATCGTCTGTATCACGCGTTATTGGTCTATAAACCCAAAAAAGGCTGGTTTTCGAAAAAGGAACCGCCGCCAAAGGGTGTTTATTTTCACGGCGGGGTAGGGCGCGGAAAATCCATGCTGATGGATTTATTCTTTGAAGCTTTGCCCGACCATATCCCCGCGCAGCGCGTACATTTTCATGAATTCATGATATCCGTGCATGATTACATCCATTCCCGCCGTTCCGATGATTCGATACGCCAAGGCGCGGATGAAAGCTTGCCTTTATTCGCCGCGCGCATTGCCGAAAAATCCCGCGTGCTATGTTTCGATGAATTTCATGTGGTCGATATTGCTGATGCCATGATCTTAGGAAGGCTCTATAAGTGTCTGTTTGAAAATGGAATTGTCATTGTCTCAACAAGCAACTGGGAGCCGGATCGCCTCTATGAAGGCGGGTTGCAGCGTGATTTATTCTTGCCCTGCATCGCCATGATTAAAGAAAAAATGCAGGTTTTTCATCTGAATTCCCCGCATGATTACCGCACGCAGTTTTTGATGGAGGAGGGGAGCTATTTCTCGCCGCTGGGAAAAGAAGCGGCAGCGCATATGGATGCGGTGTTTTTCGCGTTAACAGGCGGCGCAGCCCCACAATCGGAAATGCTTAAAGTCAAAGGCCGCAAAATAAAGGTGCAAGCAGCGGCAAAGAGTGTTGCGCGATTCATTTTTGATGAATTGTGTCTAAAGCCGCGCGGCGCGGAAGATTATCTTAAAATTGCCGAGAGTTATAACAGTATATTACTTGAAAATGTGCCCGTCATGAAAAATGAAAATCGCAATGAAATGAAGCGCTTGATGAATCTGATTGATGTTTTGTATGAGAATAATATTCGCCTGATCATAAGCGCGGATGCACGCCCCGAAAAGCTCTATTCCGGTGCAGATCACGCTTATGAATTTGAACGCACAATTTCCCGCTTAAATGAAATGCAAAGTGCAGCGTATTTGAAGACTGTATAAAATGATTAGAGAGTTTCACCTTTTTATCTCCTCGCATCTATAGTAGTGATCTTGTTATTGAGCACAATCAACAATTATCGTCACCCCGGCGAAAGCGGCGTAATCGTAAGAAATCCTAAAGCCAACCCAGTTCGTCATTGCGAAGAGGCAGGGCCGACGAAGCAATCTGGATTGCTTCACTGCGTTCGCAATGACAACAGCGTCATTGCAAGCAAACCGCAGGTTTGTTCGCATCTATACAGCGGGAATCCCATGCTTAAACCGAAGAGATCCCGGCTTTCGCCGGGATGACTGGTGAGGAATGTGATGACAATTTTTGGTAAGGGGGTATAATTATTATAGTCGTTCCAGTTTATAATCGGACACCCAACGATGCCGAAGGCAGGACGCAG
>CAWUJS010000035.1:0-17780 GCA_963922705.1 uncultured Alphaproteobacteria bacterium
TTAAACATGGGATCCCCGCTGAAGATGCGAACAAACCTGCGGTTTGCTTCGCCGCGGGGATGACGGTATTGTGGCAGAAATCGGGCTATTAAATCCAAACGCAATCGCCATGGCTATGAAACTTCCCGTTCAAAGGCCTGTGGCGTTTCCGCCATACTGCTAATTGATTGCAGAGGGTAGAGATACTGCTGCAAGGCTCCAGTATGGCGCATGTTATGATCATCCGTTTTTAAGGATGAGAGGGGTATGCTATCCCTTGCAAAAGTTTGGAATGCCCAAGAATTTTTTAAATCAAAGCGGTTTGAAGTTATTACTCATTACTCATTTCCGCAATCATTTCCAAGGCTCTAAGTTGGTTTTCTTCACCTTGCCTAGTTAATTCTTTATTTACATTTTTATCTAATGCGTCGTGTGCACTCATTGCGATTTTTCCAGCGCCTTCTATGCCCGCCTCAGCAAGAATCTTAGCACTTACTGGGCGATCTGTTTCATTTTTATCATGTGGCTTACTCCAGCTGTCCCAAATATCTTGAGCAGGAAGTAAAACGCTTTCAGAACCCGATTTTTTTCTTTCACGTTGTAATGTTAAATAAATTGCACCATCGTTCTCATTATGAAAACTGCCTATAACACTCCAATTTTTTTTAACTGGGTCTTTGATGCGTCTAACAACACTGCTGGCTGCATTTTTTAATTGTATAGTAAGGCTCATAATGCCCTCCCTTCTTAAATTATTAAATATAAAAGAATATACCTAAAAAAAACACAGACGTCAATTTTTTTTTATGAAAAAATATATCTGTCTTGCGAAACAATTAAGGAATCGGCGCATACTCAGACTCGCTTGACGGCGTTTCCGGCGCAGCCTCAGCCGTAGCAGCCTGAATGCCAAATCGTTGCGGCGCAACTTCCTGCGCGGCCTCAAAAAACTTTTCAACCACAGTCTTAAAATGTGGATATTGATCAAAAACCCCGTCTTTATGCGCGCTTTGAAGGGCGGCATATATTGCTTTTGGATCATCACGCAGCAACTCCATCGTCTCTATATGCTGCACTTCAATTTTGAGAGTATCAAGAAGCTGAATTTGAAACGGATCAATGTGAGAGGGAATCATATCAATCAAAATACCTGTATCGGTTAATTGTACTGATGTTAAACTTTGGCTTGCATCCGTAATGTTTCTTGATTGTTCATTTGTTACTTGTAATCGCAGCAACTGACTAAACACGAAGTCTGTATTAATGGCCTTAGGCTCCAGACCCTTTTGCGCGGCAATATGCTCAATCATGGCTGCGCGCGCTGTGTAATATTCAACGAGTAATTCACGCGGGTTTGGCGTAGTCTCAGTCTCCTGAACACCTGCATAAGTGGTCAGAATATGGGGAGGAAAATCAAACTTTGCTATGGTTAAACCTAATCGTTGAAATGGGGTGTCGACTCCAAGAAAATACTCAAACTGCCCGATAAGACGTTTTTTTTCCCAAAAGGCAAAGATTGTATCTGGTGGGGTCGATACAAGCCCTTGATCATAAGCTTTTGTGTAGAGTGCGCGGGCGGTACGTTCTGCATCTAATTCTCCTGTTTCTTCACGCATAGTGCCTTGCCTGGCTTGCATGTGACCTGCTTCGTGAAATATCACCTTGGCAGCATCATCTTTTGGATTTATGGTGGTGTAATCAAAATGTCCTTCGTCAAAATTGGCTTGTCTCTTTAATTCTTGTGCTTTTGTAGCAGCAAAAAAATACAATGCATCTTCATTTCGTCCAAATAGACCAGTTTCTGTATTTTGGGATAGAAATGCTCTGCCATAAGGAAGAGTGCTGAGCGCGCGCTCAATTTTGTTTGTCGTAAGATAATCGGCACCAATCCCTTTGAGCAAGGCACGCCTTGCAAATTGGTCTTTCAAACGCTCTGCTTCAGGGGTTTCATCAAAATCAAGACTTGAAAGAATGACGCTTGGTTTCAAATCAGGATCAAGCCCTTCCAAAAAAGCGATCAAAGGCTCGCCCAGATATTCCCTTGTATCGCCTGACATTTTGATCATATGTATAAGTATTCTTCATTCTTTTAGATTGAGAATAAAGACAAATTGTTAACTTTATGTTAATTTATAGTGTATTGCCAAAACCCTTATCACAGAATATTTGATTGAAATTCGGCGCGATCCGCGTATCCTGATTATATGATTTTACCGAACCTTACCGACAACCAAATTTACCGTCTTGTGAGCTTGCCGTACCGTGTTGGGCTCTATGTATCGACCAGTGACGAAACTGGTGGCGGCACGGCCAATGATAACGAACTTAGAGCGCTTGAAAACTTGATATACGGCTTTTCCGATGGCGTTTTTGGCTCTGAGCTTGTGCAAAATGTTATGACGGAAACAATTAATCAGAAAAAGAATTGGAGTGATTGGGGAAATAATCTCGATCAGGTTCCTGAGGAATGTACAGATTCTCTCAATATTTTAAGCGCCTATGTCGATCATAAAGAACGTACAGCTTATGCTGCGCGCCTCATGGAAATAGGAGAGGCGGTTGCGCTGGCGTTTCGAGAAGATTGGTCAACACAGGCTGGAATAAAGCGCTTGATTGCCTATTGCCGGTATTTGGCTGTTACATATAAGACGAAAGCTAAAGGTCTTCCCGTTGTTGGTTTTGAGGATTTTTTATCCATTAGCCATGATGAGCGGCAGGCCTTAAGAAAAATTGCAGAATCTCTGGATGTCGATTATGTTTAAGCCGATCGCAATGATCAGTCTTGACCTTGCAGAGTCTTAGGAGTAAATCCATTATAGCCTTGATGCGTATAACACTTAAAAAGGTAATAGAACCATGTCACAAGAAGCATTAAACACATCATTTTTATCCGGCATCAATGCCGAATATATCGCCCATCTCTACGGGGAGTATTTATCCTCTCCTTCAAATGTTGATCAGAGCTGGCAGGATTTTTTCAATGATCTTGATGATAATGAGATCGGGCTGCTCAATGAAATGGCGGGTGCGAGCTGGACGCCGGATGAGAACAAGAAATCCACGCGTGCTTTTGGTGTTGTCACAGAAACAGACGAGGTTGAGATTAAACCCGCTGCCAATCAATCCGGTGCAAAAAAGCAAGATACAAGCGCAGATGTTCAGCAGGCTGCAAGAGACTCTATTGGGGCTTTGATGCTGATCCGCGCTTATCGTGCGCGCGGGCACATGTTGGCGAATTTGGACCCGCTGGGTTTAAAAGAAATCGCTGATGAAAAGGAGCTTGATCCGCAACATTACGGCTTTGGCGCAAAAGACGGCAATCGCCGTATCTTTATTAATGGCGTGCTTGGCAAGGAATATGCAACGCTTAATGAAATTATCACCATTTTAAAAGAAACCTATTGCAGCACAATCGGCGTTGAATTTTCTCACCTTTCTGATGCAGAAGAAAAAGCATGGGTGCAAAAACGCATTGAAGAGCCACGCAATAAAACGGATTTTACAATTGAAGGCAAACGCGCAATTTTACAGCGCCTCGTGGCCGGTGAAAAGTTTGAGCAATTTTTGCACAAGAAATACCCCGGGACAAAGCGTTTTGGTGTTGATGGCGGCGAAGCTCTCATCCCAATGATTGAGCAAATCATGAAGCGCGGCGGTAAGCTTGGTCTTGAAGAAATTGTGATCGGTATGGCGCATAGAGGGCGCTTGAATGTGCTCGCCAATGTCATGGGTAAATCCTATACCGCGATTTTTGCAGAATTTCAGGGGCAATCCTCAATGCCCGATGATGTGCTTGGCTCCGGTGATGTGAAGTATCATATGGGAACTTCATCTGATCGTGATTTTGACGGTAATAATATCCATTTGTCTTTAACCGCTAACCCGTCTCACCTTGAGTTTGTCAATCCGGTTGTCATCGGAAAAGTGCGCGCAAAACAGGTGCAGCGCAATGACGTCGAATCTGTCTCTGTCATGCCATTGATCCTGCATGGCGATGCAGCCTTTGCCGGGCAAGGGATTACCGCTGAAACGCTTATGATTTCAGAGCTTCCCGGTTACCGCGTTGGCGGAACGGTGCATATTGTGATCAATAACCAGATCGGCTTTACGACAATGCCGAAATTCTCACGCTCCGGACCCTACTCAACAGATGTCGCAAAAATGCTCGCAGCGCCTATCTTCCATGTGAATGGCGATGACCCCGAAGCTGTCGTTCATGTCGCCCGCATCGCAACAGAATTCCGTCAGAAATTCAAACGCGATGTTGTTATTGATATGTATTGTTACCGCCGCTTTGGTCACAATGAAGGGGATGAGCCGGCCTTTACGCAGCCACTCATGTATCAAAAAATCGCCAACCAAGAGACAACATTGCAAAAATATGCAGCGCAGCTTGTGAAAGAGCAGGTGCTCACGCAAGAAGAAGTCGACGAGATTATAAATGAGTTTTACAGTTACCTCGAGGAAGCTTTTGCCGCAACTGAGAGCTATAAACCCAATGAAGCAGACTTTCTTGCCGGTGCATGGTCAGGGATGACCGTCGCAACAAAAGGGCCAAATCGCGGCGATACCGCTGTTAGTGATGACCTCATTCAGGAAGTTGGCAAAGCGATCACAACAATCCCGGACGGGTTTGATATCAATAAAAAGCTCAAACGCGTTGTTGATGCCCGCGCAAAAATGCTGGAAACAGGCGAAAAGCTTGATTGGGCAATGGGCGAGACTTTGGCTTATGCAACCCTTCTGAAAGAAGGTTACCCCGTCAGGCTATCGGGGCAGGATGTCGGGCGCGGCACATTCTCGCACCGCCATGCAATCTGGTACGATCAGAGCACGAATAAACAATATCTTCCTCTTAAAGCACTCACCGATGATGAATTTAAATTCGAGGCGCATGACAGCCCGCTTTCCGAAATGGCTGTACTCGGGTTTGAATATGGTTATTCCCTTGCCGAGCCGAACACGCTCACCATCTGGGAAGCGCAATTTGGTGATTTCTCCAACGGCGCACAAGTCATGCTCGATCAGTTTATCTCATCCGGTGAGAGCAAATGGCTGCGCATGTCCGGGCTTGTGATGCTGCTTCCGCACGGCTATGAAGGCCAGGGGCCAGAGCACTCCTCGGCACGCCCGGAGCGATACCTGCAAATGTGCGCAGAAGATAACTGGCAAGTCGTAAACTGCACAACCCCTGCGAATTTCTTCCATGTTTTGCGCCGTCAAATGCATCGTGATTTCCGCAAGCCTCTGGTTGTCTTAACACCAAAATCATTGCTCCGTCATAAGCTCGCAACCTCAAGCCTTGATATGTTTACAGGCGATAGCACATTCCACCGCATCCTGTGGGATGATGATAAAGATATCCTTGCAAAGCCCGATAAAATCAAGCGCGTTATTATTTGTACAGGAAAAGTCTATTATGATCTTCTGGCAGAACGCCGCGAGCGTGATATCAAGGATATCCGTATCTTGCGCCTCGAACAGCTTTATCCGTTCCCCGGTCTGGCACTTGCTGATGAAATTGCAGACAATAAGAACGCCGAAATCGTCTGGTGTCAGGAAGAGCCTGAAAATCAGGGCTATTGGCATTTTGTGGATCGCCGCATTGAGAATGTCCTGATAAAGCTGGAGCATAAAGCCGCACGTCCGAGATATATCGGCAGACCATCCGCTGCCGCCCCCGCAACCGGCCTCATGTCCCGCCATGTCGAGGAGCAGAAAAAGCTGATTGATGATGCGTTAACGGTTTAGGATGCGATCTTTAAAATCATGCGTCATCCCCGCGGCATTTCAAAGAAATGCTGAAACAGCGGGGATCTGAATGCATGAAAAGCCGCGTTTTTACTCAATGCTTAGATCATTTCTATCCAGCTTGTCTTCCATCCTTTGACAATATTGATCGGGATCTTCAATGCCGGCATTTCTGAGGAGCGTGTTTCGATGTGCAGTCTTGAATTGACGAGAGAGAGCATAGATTGGATTAATAATTCTTGAGGGGAGAGAAGATGGTGCATACCAAAGCATGACATCTCTTCTTCTGTAGCCCAGATAACGCCCATGATCTTTTTTTAGCTTTTCGAAGTTTAAATAGTTATCAGCAAACTCTTTCATTTCCTGCTCTTTGTGAGGTTGCGCATAAAAGCGCATCGTAAAGTCATTTCTTTGATCGCCTCCCTGGATAAACCTGTCTGTACTGACAAGCTGTCCCTCTTCAACGGCTTTGTCGAGACGCAAACGATCATAGTTTCTTTTTTTGTAAATAAATTCTTCATTAGGATTGTATTCAAAGACAGGTAATATGCAAATCGGCTTTTTCCCCGCCAGCATAAGCTCAGCATCAATTCCGGCATGCGGGCCGATAACCGGCATTGCTGCATAGAAATGTTCTTTTAATCTCGAAAGCATGAAAAAATTTAACATAAAATATACTGTGTTGCAAAGTTAATGATAATCTTTATGGTGGGGACATGCATATACTCGATCTTTCTATCTATTTTGTTGCCGATCCTGTATAAAGCCGCACGTCCGAGATATATCGGCAGACCATCCGCATTCTGCAAGTTAAGACAAGCGCATGAAAAGCTTTTGCATTCTTTTTCAAATATGCTAAACCCTGCCTGTAGTATGTATTTCAGGGTATTTCAGGAGGCCTTAAGAGATGACGAAATGGGTATATAGTTTTGGTGCGGATAAAAATGAAGGGGATGCGAGCATGCGTAACCTTTTGGGGGGCAAGGGATGTAACCTTGCGGAGATGGCTAATCTTGGCCTTCCGGTTCCTCCCGGTTTTACAATTACAACAGAGGTATGCACGAGTTATTACGATAATAATCATGAATATCCATCCGAACTAAAAGCCCAAGTCGAAGAGGCGCTTGCTGGTGTTGAAAAGCAGATGGACTGTCAATTTGGCGATGCATCTAATCCGCTGCTGGTTTCTGTGCGATCCGGTGCACGTGTGTCTATGCCGGGTATGATGGATACGGTTTTGAACCTTGGTTTAAATGACGAAACCGTTAAAGGATTGGCGGAGCAGTCCGGTGATGAGCGCTTTGCGTATGATTCGTACCGTCGTTTTATTCAAATGTATGGCGATGTTGTTCTTGGCGTTGACCATCACGAATTTGAAGACGTGATCGAGCGTTTCAAGCGTGATGAGGGCATAACACAAGATACGGATATCACTGCTGAGGGCTGGAAAGAGATTGTCACGGAATATAAAGCGCTGGTTGAGCGTGAGCTTGGCAAACCATTCCCGAGCGATCCGCATGAGCAGCTATGGGGCGCTATTGGCGCGGTGTTTAGCTCATGGATGGTGCCGCGTGCGATTACTTACCGCAAAATTCATGAAATACCGGAAAGCTGGGGGACTGCGGTGAATGTGCAGTCTATGGTATTCGGGAATATGGGACAGGATTGCGCAACGGGTGTTGCCTTTACCCGCGACCCATCCACTGGCGAGAATTATTTTTATGGTGAATATCTGATCAATGCACAAGGCGAGGATGTCGTTGCAGGTATCCGCACACCGCAAAGCCTGACCAAATATGGACGTGAGAAAGAGGGCAGCGATATGCCATCCATGGAAGAGAGCATGCCTGAAGTTTTCAAGCAGCTTGATGATGTTCGTCTAAAACTGGAAAATCATTTCCGTGATATTCAGGATATCGAATTCACGGTGCAAAAAGATAAGCTCTTTATGCTGCAAACCCGTGCCGGAAAACGCACAGCAAAAGCAGCCTTGAAGATCGCCGTTGATATGGTTGAAGAAGGTTTGATTGATCAGGAAGAAGCACTTTTGCGTGTTGATCCGCAAAGCCTCGATCAGCTTTTGCATCCAACGCTTGATCCGAATGCGGATAAGGATGTAATTACAAAGGGGCTTCCAGCCTCTCCGGGTGCAGCTTCGGGGAAAGTTGTGTTTACTTCCGAAGAAGCAGAAATACAAGCCAATTCAGGCGAATCCGTCATTCTGTGCCGTCAGGAAACATCACCAGAAGATATTACCGGAATGCATGCCGCAGTCGGGATTTTGACCTCACGTGGCGGTATGACATCCCATGCTGCTGTTGTTGCGCGCGGCATGGGAACCTGCTGTGTTGCCGGTGCAGGAGAGCTGCATATTGATTCATCCGAAAAAATCATCCGTATTGGTGATCGCGAGATCAAAGAAGGCGATATTTTGACCCTTGATGGTTCTACGGGTGAGGTCATGTTCGGTTCTGTCGACACAATTAAGCCCGAGCTGTCCGGTGATTTTGGAACGCTTATGGGATGGGCGGATAAACGCCGCCGTATGCGCGTTCGCACAAACGCAGAAACACCGCTTGATAGCAAAACAGCGCGTGAGTTTGGCGCGGAAGGGATCGGCCTTTGCCGGACAGAACATATGTTCTTTGATGCGGATCGTATTCAAAATGTCCGTGAGATGATCTTCGCCACCTCAGAAGAAGATCGCCGTGCTGCTTTGGACAAATTGCTGCCTGAGCAGCGTTCGGATTTTGCAGAACTCTTTAAAATCATGAAGGGGCTTCCCGTAACGGTGCGCCTGCTTGATCCGCCTTTGCATGAATTTTTGCCGCATACGCAAGAGGATATCGATAATTTCGCCAGCACAGCTGGTATTGCGCATGATGTTGTACGCCGCCGCCTTGATGATCTGCATGAAATGAACCCGATGCTTGGGCATCGTGGCTGTCGTTTGGGGATTACATATCCTGAGATATACGAAATGCAGGCAAGAGCGATTTTTGAAGGGGCGCTTGAAGCTGGCGGGGATGTTACGCCGGAAATTATGATACCGCTTGTGGGGACAAAGGCTGAGCTTGATATTCTACGCGCTAAAGTCGAAGCCATTGCTGAAACTGTATTTTCAGAAAAAGGCAGTCAGCTTGACTATATTGTCGGTACGATGATCGAGCTTCCGCGTGCCTGTATCACAGCCAATCAAATTGCCGAGACGGCACAATTTTTCAGTTTTGGAACGAATGATCTCACACAGACAACGCTGGGCATGAGCCGCGATGATGCGGCGAATTTCCTCCCTGCCTATGTCGGGCATGGCATTTATGAGCGCGATCCGTTTGCATCGATTGATATAGAAGGGGTAGGGCGCCTGGTTGAAGTGGCCGTCCATGGCGGTCGCCAAACCCGTTCAGACATAAAGCTTGGTATTTGCGGAGAGCATGGCGGTGATCCGGCGTCTATTCAATTCTGCGAGAGTATCGGTCTTGACTATGTATCCTGTTCACCGTATCGCGTGCCGATTGCCCGCCTGGCTGCGGCGCAAGCAGCCATTAGAGAAGAGGCTTTGAGCACGGGAAAGTCTAATGCCGCTGAGAATAAAAAGGCGGCTTAGCCACTCTTGCGGACATAATTATCCGCAGTTTATCTTAGAGTCGCGTAAAGCTTGCAAAAAAGGTGAGATAGTGGTTAAAAATCAACCATGTTTCCAATTATCCTCAACCCTGAATATACGCGCTTTATTTTGATCGGGAATGAGTTTTTGACCCAAAAACGCCTTGCGGGGCTTCGCGACGCAGGGATTGGGAAAAATATTGAGATTTACGCCCCTGCCCCCTGCCATTGCATGGGCGAACTAAACGAAGAGATGAAAGCCCTTGGTGCGCGCATTCATAAACGTCTGCCACGAAAATCAGAACTTAAAAAAGCGCATATTGTTTACATCGTTGATATTGATGAAAAAGACGCGCAGCGCTTGGCTGATTATTGCCGGAAAAAGAATATTCTTGTGAATATCGAAGATGTCATTCCGTATTGCGATTTTCATACACCATCGATTGTAAGACGTGGTGATTTGCTGTTTTCTATCTCTACGAATGGGAAATCACCGGGGCTTGGTATTGAGATTAAAAAGTATATTGCAAAGAAATTCCCCGACGCATGGGCAGAAAGACTTGAAATTCTCGCAGAAAAACGGCAGAAATGGCGATCCGATGGTTTACCGAACCGTATTGTTCTGAGAAATACCATCGAGAGTATAAAGGAAAATAACTGGCTTCAATAGAATTACACACGTGAGATAACGAAGAGAGCAGAGCTTTTTGAATATTATTTCTCCGCTAACTCTGTTAGCTCATGTGTTAAAAAGAAGGATAACATGGCACCACAAGCAATGGAACTTGCCGCCCCCGGTGGCCCGGCAGATCCCAACAAAGTGATAGAACTGGAAACGCTAACAAAATCTTTGAATAAAGATTACGGCGAGATGCCTAGCCTTGAGCTATTGGATGCGATGATCAATGATGTCTTTAAGGACAAGATCGCCCTTGTTTCATCCTTTGGAACAGAAGCCGCAATGCTGCTTTCCCTTGTTGCCAAAGTGAATAAAGCAACGCCTGTTATCTTTTTGGATACGCTCAAGCATTTTCCGGAAACGCTGGAATATCGGGATCAATTGATTGAACTTTTCGGCCTTACCGATGTACGCAGTGTCAAGCCGGAGCCGAGCGCGCTCAAAGCCGTTGATCCCGAAAATAACCTTGCGGAAACAAACCCGGATGCGTGTTGTTATTTGCGTAAAGTTGTTCCTTTGGAGGAAGCCTTGCACGGTTTTGATGCATGGATCAATGGGCGCAAACGCATTCATGGCGGCTCCCGCGCTGCACTCCCGCGTATCGAGCATGATGACCGCCGCATCAAGGTCAACGCCATCGCCACATGGACGCAAGAGGACATTGACGCTGAATGGGAAAAGCAGGGACTTCCCGAGCATCCTATGGTGCAATGGGGCTACACATCTGTTGGCTGTATCGCGCCTTGTACATCCAAACCTAAACCGGGTGAAGGGAAACGATCCGGGCGCTGGGCGCAGTTTGATAAGCAGGAATGCGGCATTCACAGCTTTGATGGGAAATGGGAGGATACGTCCGGTGGAATATAAAAAAGTGCGAAGCACCATAAAAATGTCATCCCGAGCAAAGTGAGCAAAGCGAACGATGTCGAGGGATCTTTCAAACATACCGCTAAAGGATCTCTCCACTCACTCTGCTATCTCACGTGTTTAAAAAATTAGAAGGAAATATGAATAATAAACTACCACATTTTGATCACGGAACAGTATGGCTTGCGGGCGCAGGCCCCGGCGATCCCGGCCTTATGACTTTACTGACAGTCAAAGGGCTAAAAGACGCTGATATCATTATGCATGACGCTCTTGTATCTGATGAAGTTCTGGATTGGGCAAACCCAAACGCAAAATTAGAATTTGTTGGCAAGCGTGCCGGTATTCGCTCCATGAAACAACCGGAAATTACCGAGCGTATGATCAAACATGCGAAATCCGGAAAGCGCGTTCTTCGCCTCAAAGGCGGTGACCCTTTTGTTTTTGGACGCGGCGGCGAAGAAGTGATTGAGCTTGCCAAAGCGGGCATCCATTTTCGCGTTATTCCTGGCGTTACATCCGGCATTGGCGGCCTGACCTATGCCTCAATTCCCGCAACACACCGCGACGTCAACAACGTCATAAGCTTTGTGACCGGACGCGATGCAACGGGCGAGTTACCCGTTAATATTGATTGGGATGGGCTAGGGTCTGCCTCACCGGTTATTGTGTTTTTCATGGCTTTAAAAACCATGCCGGATATTTCGGAGAATTTAATCAAGGCCGGAAAAAACCCGGGAACACCTGTTGCGATTATTTCCAATGCAACCGTACCGGAACAAAAAGTCGTTGAGACAACGCTCCAAACTTATGCAGAGGATGTGAATGAGGCATGCTTAAAATCCCCGGCCATCATCATCGTAGGGGAATCCGTAAAAATAAGAAGCTTGCTAAAAAACTTCCAACAGACTATACCATCTACTTTAAATATTGCGGAGAGTGTTTAGCCAGCGCCGTTAATTTTTAAAATATTAATAACGCGGAGATCCGGAGTTTCGGATTTTTTAAAGATAAAAAATCATAACCTCCGCTACCTTTGAAACTCCGCGTAAAAACAAAGAGGAATATATGACAGTGATCAACGCAGAAAACGCATTCACATCAAAAGAAGATTATAACGGGACAGGAACGCTTGATAACCCGATCACAACAGATGTTGTTGTCATCGGCGCTGGTCCTTGCGGTCTGTTCAATGCATTCGAGCTTGGTCTTTTGGATATGAAATGCCATTTCGTGGATATTCTTGATCGTCCCGGCGGCCAATGCGCAGAGCTTTATCCTGAAAAGCCGATCTATGATATTCCTGCTTATCCTGAAATCAGCGGTCAGGAACTCACCGACCGCCTCATGGAACAAATTGCACCGTTCGATCCGGTCTTCCATTTCCAGCAAATGGCGGAAAGTGTTGAAAAACTTGGCACAGACGAAGCCCCTTTATGGCGCTTGACAACCGATATCGGAACAGTTTTTGAAGCCAAGGTGATTGTAATCTCTGCAGGCGGCGGCTCGTTCATGCCCAAAAAGCCACCTATTCCCGGTATCGAAGCGTATGAAGATAAATCTGTTTTCTATTCCGTGCGTAAGCGCGATGCCTTTAAAGACAAGAAAATCGTTATCGTAGGCGGCGGCGATTCCGCATTGGACTGGACGTTGAATTTGCTTGAGCTCTCAGAAAGCATGACCCTCATTCACCGCCGTGATTCTTTCCGTGCTCATCTGGATAGCGTGAATAAAATGAAAGCTCGCGTGGAAACCGGCGAGATGGAATTCCACATGGGACAAGTTAAAGAACTCAAGGGTCAAGACGGTCAGCTCTCCTCCATCGTGATACAACACAAAGATAAAACCGAAACAGAAATAGAGTGCGATGTGCTTCTTCCCTTCTTTGGCCTGACCATGAAGCTTGGCCCGATTGCCAATTTTGGTCTGAATTTGAATGAAAACCTCATTCCCGTGGATACCGAAAAATTCGAAACATCAGAGCCGGGCATCTTTGCCGTTGGTGATATTAATCACTATCCGGGCAAACTGAAATTAATCCTGAGTGGCTTCCACGAGGCCGCACTCATGAGCCGTCAGGCTTTTCGCTACATCTATCCGGATGCAAAGCTGAAATTTGAATATACGACTTCGAGCTCATCATTGCAGGAAAAGCTTGATGTGGATGATAAAGAGAAAAAATCCGCATAGGAAGCATTGCACTATCCTCATCAAATCTTTGAGGCCGTTTAAAAAGCTGGTAGCATCTGTTTTTTTTATCTCAAAGTTATAGTCGTTCCAGTTTATAATTGGACACCCAACGAAAGTCGTTCGGCTTTTTCAAAATGTGACGACAACGTATAGACTATACTTTGAATCAAGGGCATGGATGGTACTTAGACAATTATTTTTAACAGTAGCAGCGGTATCTCTTGCTTCTCAAATCGCTGCAAAAGAAGTGCCTCTACCAACCAGTGAAGAGCTTTTTCTTCAATGTATGGAAAATGTAATTCCTCTGACTGAGGAAAACTACAGTTTATTGGAGAGCATAGCAAAGAAAGCGCTCAGTGAGGGCTTTAGCCTTGAAAGACTTGAAAATACACATAGTAGCCAAATAATTTCCTTTATTGAGGCCTTACCACTTAGCGATAAAGAGAAGGAGTTCCTTCGAAAAACGCAAGAAAATAAGGCACATTGCGCAAAATTACTGCCTGACACGCTTGGGTAGTCTTTCAACAAAGCTTACACAGTTCCGTCATCAAGCCCTTCGAACAGAAGCGTTGAAATGTAACGCTCGGCGAAACTACAGCCAATTGTAACGATTGTTTTACCTTTATTATCAGGTGATTTGGCAACTTCAATCGCAGCGGCAATATTCGCACCTGTTGAAATACCGCCGGGAAGACCGTCCATCCGCGCTACTTTTTGGGCAGTCTTAAAAGCAGTATCGCTATCAACTTTCAAAACGCCATTGATTAGCTTTGTATCAAGATTGTCAGGAACAAACCCCGCGCCAATCCCCTGAATTTTATGCGGCCCAGGATCTCCGCCTGAAATCACAGGGCTTTCAACCGGTTCTACCGCATAGGCGACAATATTAGGATTTTTCTCTTTTAAAACTTGCGCAAGGCCGCTGATAGTACCCCCAGTTCCGACACCAGCAATAATGATATCAACTTTACCGTTTGTATCTTCCCACACTTCTTTTGCCGTTGTTTCACGGTGAATTTGCGGATTATCGGGGTTTTCGAATTGGGAAGGCGAGAAAGCATTTTCCTCCTCTTCCAAAAGCTGCTGGGCTTTTTCAATCGCCCCCTTCATCCCTTTTTCCGCAGGCGTTAAAACCAGTTCCGCCCCAAGATAAGAGAGCATTCTGCGGCGTTCTAAAGACATGCTTTCTGGCATTGTTAAAATAAGCCGATAGCCTTTTGCAGAGGCAACGAATGCCAAAGCAATCCCTGTATTCCCGGATGTCGGCTCAACCAATGTCGTTTCGCCCGGCTTAATCTTGCCCGCGCGCTCCGCCCCTTCAATCATTGCAAAACCGATACGGTCTTTAACGGAGGCGAGCGGGTTAAAAAACTCGCACTTCACCAAAATGCGCGCAGCATCTGCGCCAAGCTCTGCCTGTAAATGCGGCAAGCCAACGAGTGGTGTATTACCGATTGTATCTAAAATAGAATCATAAATATGACCACGGGTTTCAGCATTCGGTTTTAAAACTGTATGTGAACTCTCTTTTTTTACTGCGGCTGCTTCACTCATAACTGCTCTCCTTATTTTATATTTTAAACTTTACGTTTCAAAAAACTTTAATCGCCTTCACCAGGCTCTTCAGAAAAATGCTCGGGATATTTGTTCGGAACGTCCTTCATCTCTTCTGCACTTTCCATCTCGTCTTTTTTCTCGGTAATATTCGGCCATAAACCTTCCGAGAATTTCTTATTCACCTCAAGCCATTGTTCGGCATTATCATCGGTATCCGGTAAAATTGCCTCAATAGGGCATTCCGGCTCACAGACGCCGCAATCGATACATTCATCAGGATTAATCACGAGCATATTTTCACCCTCATAGAAGCAATCCACAGGGCAAACCTCAACACAATCCGTGTACTTACATTTAATACAAACATCTGTGACCACAAAGGTCATAAGCGCCATCTCCTCTAACCAAAATCAATAAAAAAGAATAATCCCAAGACTTTTACAAAGCAAGCCTATAGACTGTTTAACATGGTAAAAAGAATCTTTATCACGATCATTTTAGCAACAACTCTTTTGATACAGGGTTGCTCTGGACAAGAGAAAACGTCAAACCCTATTACAAAAACGCACATTTTTAAAGAACCCAGTAATGAAGACCTTAGCAAGGCCATGCTGGATTTTCTGAAAAAGACAAACGCACCCATTGCTTCGACCTACAATTTTGTCCGCTTTGATTTAAATGGCGATAAAATGCGTGATGCGATACTCATGATTAAATCACCTTACGGCTATTGGTGCGGCAAGCATGGCTGCGTCATGCTGATTATGAAAGCAAATCACAACGGTTTTACACTGGTTAATGCCATTCAGCCTGTGCGCGAACCCGTTTATATCAGCCGTACAAAAATCAATGGTTGGAATAATCTCATTGTTCGTGTTTCAGGACGCATGCATGGAGAAACGCGAAACGTTGCTTTAAGATTTGATGGTGCGCACTATCCTAAAAACCCAACAAAATTTGGCGAGTACCCTGTAAACCCTGCAAATCATCCTGACTTTATTCGCATTCTTTATGATGACGGTTTAGGGGCAAAACCATAAAAATATTATGCTCTGCGCTTATGTCTGCGCCCAAGCAATTTATTTATAAATTTTGTACGATAAGAGACGTCTGTGTCCGTTTCAGAATTAGAGTTGTCCTGCTCCCAATTATCCTCATCAAGGGTGAGGTTAACATTGCCAATCAAATCGTCAATCTCAAAATTGGCCAGATGCAAGCGTTTAACACGCAGCATCACTTCTTGCTCTTCCTCACCAAAATCACCATCAATATGCGCGAGCTTGCTGGCAAATTTAAAAAACTCGGCCTGATCTTTAGCATCAGAGATTTTTTTGAACATCCCCTCAACAGATTGCGGCTGAGTTGCATCCCTTTGCAAGATAGATTTCTGTTCTTCGGAAAATGGAATATCCTCAAGCGCTTCAGACATAAAACGTAATTCTTCAGGCGTGACAATGTCATCCGCGTGAGCCAGCGCAAAAATAGCGCGCCACATATAAAATTGACTTTCCGTTACATTCACGCTCACTGATTTTCTCCTTGTTTGTAAAATTCAGCCATCTGCAAAACAATCTCTTCTGTTGCGGTAATTTTACCATCAACATCTACCATGGCGAAAACAGCCTGCCATAATGCAAACATGTCCTCATCCGGTGCATTTGTAATATCTGGAAGCTCTTCTCTGATTCTCATACAACTCTATTGAAACCCGAACCTGAAAATTCCTCAAGGCTGCTTGACAAAAAATAAATTGACATAGTTTATTTTCTTTGTTAAATGTACTAAATACAAACAAAAAAGATATATTTAATGCTGGGTAACAACACGATTAATATACCAGAAATGACCTCGCAAGAGGCATTAGCAAAGGTCTTTGAGATTATGTCTCAGCATACTCCATCCTTGGCTGAAAAATGGCTTGGTATTGAAAAGTATGTTGAATATTACCCACAGCAATTAGCAGACTTTCTGACAGATGCCATGCAAATAGAAAGGCAATTAGAACAGTCCATAGAGCAGAAAGACATGAAAAAAACCGTTTATCAGCGTCTCTTTGCAATTCAATTAACTGCACTAAACACATTTCCGGATATAGAACCAAAAAAGCAAACAACAGGCTTAGTGGCATCTTTTGAACAAGAAAAAGAGATTGCGGGAGAGCTAGAGGACGAGCTAAGTAAGGAAAAACTGGGTGCAGCCAGGCTAATAGCTCAACTCAGACAACTCAAACAAGCTGTCACAATCCTATCAGCACCGGACGAAAACCCAATTCAGGCTCTTAATCATCGAATACAAGACTGTTCCGTAGATATGGTATAGGTTGTGCATTGACGGGGAAAATAGCTTAGGACGACGCATTAAATAGCGCATATTTTGTGTTTTTTATTGACAAAAGCATAAATTTACCATAATTTACAATCAGGTCATATTAAAGACAAGGGAAAAAACAATGATTCCAGGAATAAAAAATAGGTTCCGTTCCTCTGAAGCAAATAGTGATGAATTAAGAACTTCAGAAGTGATATTTGGCAGGATTATATCGATCAATACAAAAAATGAAATAGAAGTCGCTCCCCCCCATGATTTATCGTACTACGAAGCAACTGTAGAAGTTCTTGATAAGAATGGTCAATTCCAGGTTGCTATAAGCGCGGATAATGTTGAGCGCTATAATATAAGAAAAGGGGAGACATTTAAAGCAACCATTAGGGGTGCTGATTCTACTGATCAGCCAAACGGCGACCAGGGAGCTCTACCTGAACTATCTGCCATTAAAGTCACTAGCGAAAAGACTCCCGCACAGTTTCGCCAACTCTTTAGGCAGGACCTAAAATCTCAAGTTGACGCCGGAATATACGATGAAAATATTCTTGACAGGATGTAGCGAACATAGCAATTGCATTTGAAATGGTGATTTGTAAAATCCATCGTCACCCCATTTCCCCCACACCTGTCATCCCGGCGAACGCCGGGATCTCCTCGCTTTAAGCATGAGATCCCCGCTATATAGATGCGAACAAACCTGCTGCTTCCTCGCAATGACGCTCTTGTCATTGCGAACGCAGTGAAGCAATCCCGATTGCCGCGTCAGGCTCATTGGCCTTCCTCGCAATGACATTCTCCTGTTATCCGTCATTGCGAACGCAGTGAA